>NZ_JBEYJJ010000010.1:0-233688 GCF_040636215.1 Streptomyces sp. NPDC006687
GCTCGTCCGGGCGTCGGACGTGGTCTTCGGGGGGCTCGCCGCGCGGGTGCGGGGGGCCGGGGGGGGGGGGGCGGCGGGCCCGGGGGGGCCCCCCCCCCCCCCCCCCCCCGCGGCCGGGGTGACGTCAGCGCGAGGCGGTCACCGACAGGGCCGGGAACAGGTCCTCGAAGGCGCCCGCGGAGTCGGTGCCGGCCCGCCCGTAGGGGGCGTCGAAGCTCCAGACCATGAAGAGCAGGAACACGATCAGCGCGCTGAAGAGGCCGGCCAGCAGCAGCTCGCGGCCGGAGCGCCGGATCTGCAGGGTGAAGATCAGCCCGATGGTGACGACGCCGCCCACCACCAGCCCGACCCAGACCACGCTCGGCAGGGTGGACTCGTCGCTCTGCGTGCGGGAGTGACGGGCGTCGTCGGCAGCCGCGATCTGGTCGAGGAGCGGCTGGTACGCCTGGGCCTGGAGTTCGTTGCCGGGGCTCTGGTGGGTGACGTCCGACCGCAGCTTCCCGAGCAGCTGCGCGCCCTCGGGCGAGGCCGCCTGGCCGGAGACCAGCCGCGGCCAGTCGACGTTGACCGTGTGGGAGACGTACGCGTCCACCTCGCCGCGGATCCGGTCGCGGACCGGCGCCGGGTAGACGTCGGCCCGCTGGGTGACCTCGTACAGCGACTGGGCCTCGCGGCGCACGCCGTCCTCGGCGGCCCCGCGCGCCTCCCAGACCCCCGCGATGGCCAGGCCCAGGACGATCGCGTAGACCACGCCGACCATCATCGTCATGTACTCGATGACGTCGGGGGTTTCGCTGGTGTCCTCGTCGTCCGCGACCCGGCGGTGCCGGATCACGGTGAAGGCGAAGACGAGGGCGCAGACGAGCGCCATGGCGATGGCCAGGACCAGCCATTCGGACACGAGGGATCTCCCGTTCGTGGATGCTTCGGTACGTGGTGCGCCGCTGCGCGGATCGCCGGCGCTTCGGTGTCGCGGCTGCGGTGTCTCAGGAGGCCCGACCCGCACCGCTCTTGGAGCGGGGGCGCAGCGCGGCGGCGGCGAGCACGGCCGGGGTGGTGACGACCACCATCAGCATCATGGTGCTCAGCCCGCCCGGGTTGCGCCGCTGCAAGGCCACGGAGCGGTACGGGCGCACGTGGAAGGCGCGCACAGGCGCGGCGGCCCGGGGCCCGGCCGGACCGGCGGCTGCGCCCGGCCCCGCCTCCGTCCCCGGCGGCGCCCCCGGCGGAGCCGAGCCCGGCTGCGCCCCCGCCCCCGGCGCCGGGGGCGCGGGCACGGGGGCCGGCGGCAGGCCCGGCGCCTCGCCGGGGTGGTGCACGGCGGGCCGTTCGGCGCCGGGCACCCGCACCCGTACGGCGGGCGGGACCACCGGCGGGGTCCCGGGCCGGGCCACGGGCGGCGGCGGCATCGCCGGGCGGGCGGGCGGCCGCCCCGCCGGGACGCACAGGTCGACCCGGGCCCCGCTGCCGTGCCCGTCCCCGGCGACCGCCACATGGCCGTGCAGCGGGCAGAGCACGGCCACCATGCCCGCTCCGGCGTAGTAGTGCCAAGCCGTCACCGCGGTCCTCCGATCCGGCAGCCGATAGGGGGCTTACGGCTGAAGAAACGATCAAGGGCCCGGTTCGACACGCACCGGAGGGACCGAGTTCCCCGGGCGGCCCCCGGCCCCCGCTGACAGGGCAGGGCGGTCCGAGGACACCCGCGCCCGCTGACCCGGCCCCGGACGCGCCGAAGGGCGCGGCCCCCGGCGGGGTCGCGCCCTTCGGGCGGTGGTTACGCGGCGGGCCTACGCCTCCGGGGAACCGCCGAAGCGCTCGCGGTAGGACTCCAGGTCCTCCTCCGTGACCCGGGCGAAGAGCACCGGCGGCACGGTGAACGGGGTCCCGGCCGGGACCGCGTCCAGGGCCCTGGCCTGCTCCGGCGTCACCCACGCCGCGGTGTCGCCGGACAGCTCGAACGCGGTGCGCATGGCGCGCGCCGAGGCCGGGATGAAGGGCTCGGAGACCACCGAGTAGAGGTGGATGAGGTTCATCGCGGTGCGCAGGGTGAGCGCGGCGGCGTCGAGGTCGGTCTTGACCTCCAGCCAGGGGGCCTTCTCGTCCAGGTAGGCGTTGCCCGCCGACCACAGGGCGCGCAGCGCGGCGGCGGCCTTGCGGTACTGGAGGGTGTCCATGTGGCCCTCGTACTCGGCGAGCAGCTCGGCGATCTGCTCGCCGAGCTTGGCCTCGGCCTCGCCCGCCGGGCTGCCGGCCGGGACCTCGTCGCCGAACTTCTTGCGGGAGAAGGTCAGGACGCGGTTGACGAAGTTGCCGAGGGTGCCGCCGAGGTCCTTGTTGACGGTGGCGGCGAAGTGCTCCCAGGTGAACGAGGAGTCGTCGGACTCGGGAGCGTTGGCGATCAGGAAGTAGCGCCAGAAGTCGGCCGGGAGGATCTCCAGCGCCTGGTCGGTGAAGACGCCTCGCTTCTGGGAGGTGGAGAACTTGCCGCCGTAGTACGTCAGCCAGTTGAACGCCTTGACGTAGTCGACCTTCTTCCACGGCTCGCGGGTGCCGAGCTCCGTGGCCGGGAACATCACCGTGTGGAACGGGACGTTGTCCTTGGCCATGAACTGGGTGTAGCGGACGTCCTCGGCCTCGTACCACCAGGACTTGTAGTCGCGGCCGGCCGGGTCGGCGTCCGCCCACTCCTTGGTGGAGGCGATGTACTCGATCGGCGCGTCGAACCAGACGTAGAAGACCTTGCCCTCGGCGGCCAGTTCCGGCCAGGTGTCGGCGGGGACGGGGACGCCCCAGTCGAGGTCGCGGGTGATGGCGCGGTCGTGCAGGCCCTCGGTCAGCCACTTGCGGGCGATGGAGGACGCCAGCTGCGGCCACTCCTCCTCGTGCTCCGCGACCCAGCTCTCGACCTCGTGCTGGAGCTTGGACTGGAGGAGGAAGAGGTGCTTGGTCTCGCGGACCTCCAGCTCGGTGGAGCCGGAGATGGCCGAGCGGGGCTCGATCAGGTCCGTGGGGTCCAGGACGCGGGTGCAGTTCTCGCACTGGTCGCCGCGCGCCTTGTCGTAGCCGCAGTGCGGGCAGGTGCCCTCGACGTAGCGGTCCGGCAGGAAGCGGCCGTCGGCGGGCGAGTACACCTGCCGGATCGCGCGCTCCTCGATGAAGCCGTTCGCCTGGAGCTGCCGCGCGAAGTGCTGGGTGATCTCGGCGTTCTGCGCGGAGGAGCTGCGGCCGAAGTAGTCGAAGGACAGCTCGAAGCCGTCGTAGACCGCCTTCTGGGCGTCGTGGGCCTGCGCGCAGAACTCGGCCACGGAGATCCCGGCCTCCTTGGCGGCGAGCTCGGCGGGGGTGCCGTGCTCGTCGGTGGCGCAGATGTACAGGACGTCGTGGCCGCGCTGGCGGAGGTACCGGGAGTACACATCCGCCGGAAGCATCGACCCGACCATGTTGCCCAGGTGCTTGATCCCGTTGATGTAGGGAAGCGCGCTGGTGATCAGATGTCGAGCCATCCTCGGATGCTCCATTTCAGTTCATTTCTACGGATCCATACGGGTCCGGCCGGCGGTGGCGGCCCGCTCGGGGCGTGCCGTGCCGGATACGCATGGTGAGGCGGTTCATCGTATCGAACCGCGGGCACGGACCCCGACCGGTATCCGGTGGGCGGACGCCGGTCCCGGCGCACGCCCGACGCCGGCCCCGGCGCCACGCCCCCTCGGCCGCGCCCCGCGCCGCGCACCGTTTCCGGCCTGGGCATATGCGTACGGGCCTTCGGGGCCTCCGCGTGATCGACATCGTTCACGAACCGGTCACCCCCCGACGTAATCCCTTCAGCTTTCCCATCCACGCCCCCCGAGTGCGCCGGTGCTGCTCTCATGGACCGGCACCAGGGGACGAAGGGGGGAACGGTGAACGATGGCGGACCGGAGGAGTCCGGCGGGGCCGTGGGGCTGCCCAGCCGGCGGCGGCAGCCGACTCCCATGAGCCAGTGGGACCCGAGCGCGCGCCTGTCGTTCTGGGCCTTCCACACCAACCGGCGCCCGGCGTACATGCGCTTCGCGTACCTCCAGCTCGGCTCCGACGCGGACGCCGAGGACGCGGTGGACGCCGCCTTCGACTCGATCATGCACGAATGGCTCCGCATGCTGCACATGGACCGCCTCGACGCCTACGCCTGGACCGTGCTCAAGCAGCGCATCGTCGACTGGCAGCAGCGCCGCGACCCCCGCCTGCGCCGGCCCGAGCCGATGGACATCAGCGCCTTCGAGGCGGCCCTGAAGGAGGCGTACCCCGACCAGTACGAGGTCCTCACCGACACCATCCGCTTCTACCGGGCCGTCTCCCGCCTCGCCGAGCGGCAGCGGGACACCGTGGTGCTGCGCTACGGGCTGCGGTGCACCCCCGGCGAGGCCGCCGCCGTGATGGGCGTCGACGAGGCCACCGTCCGCTCGCAGCTCGGCCAGGCCCACCGGCGCCTCGCGCGGCTGCTCGACGCCGCCGCCGAATCATGAGCCCCGCCGACGACCGCACCGGCGCGGGCGGGAGCCCCGGCGCGGCCCGCCGGGGCCTGTCGGAGTTCCTGCTCCGCGCCGCCGTCCGCGACCGCTACCCGCACTACGACATCGGCGCCGCCGAAGCCCGCCTGCTGCGCACCCCCCGCGCCTCGGGCGCCCCGGCCCCCGGGACCGCCCGCCACCGGCGCCGTCCCTCCGGCTGGAGCGATCCCGCCCGGGACCGCCCGCTCGACTCCGAACGCGCCCGCCGCGACCTGAAGGCCGTCTGCCTCTCCGTGGTCTGCGATCCGCACGCCGGAGGCGACCTGCGCCGCTTCGTCGACGGCGGCCACGCCGACCCGCCGGGCGCCGTCGTCTTCGGCTGCCTGCTGCACCTGGCGGGGCTGCGCGAAGGCGCGCGGTTCTGGTGGCAGTTCGCCGCCGGGTCCGCCACCGCGCGCACCTCCCGCGCCGCCTACTGCCTCTTCCTCGACCACTCCCGCTGCGGCGAGCACCACGATGCGCGCCTGTGGGCCCGCGAGCTGGGCCGCCGCGGCTTCAGGCCGGGGGGGCGCCGGGAGCTGCGCGAGGTCCGGCTGTGCGCGCAGGCGGCTGTCCTGCGGTACGTCGACCAGTGCGAGGACCCCGATCTGGGCCCGGTGGCGCTGCCCGGGGCGGAGCTTCCCGGGGTCCTGGCCGCCTTCCAGCCGCCGCCTCCGCTCCCCGCGCCCCGGCCCCGCCCCACCGCGGGCCCGCTGCGCCACCCCGCGCTGACCTCGGCCGCGCGGGCGACCGTGGTCCGGGGCGACACGGGCGAGGCCCTGGAGCAGGCGCGACGCGCGCTGGAGGTCGTCCGGGTCCTGGAGCGGCACCCCCTGGGGGTGCGCTCCGGGCAGCTCGCGCGGAAGGCCGGGCTCACGGAGGCGGCGCTGCGCCCGCTGCTGTCGATGCTGTGCGAGGAGGAGTACGCGTACCGCGCCGGCGCGGGGGTGTACGCGGCCGGGCCGGCCCTGGACCGGCTCGCGGCCCCGGGCGGCGGGGGCCTGGCGGGCCAGCTCCAGCGGACCCTGGCCCTGGCCCGGGACAGCACGGGCGCCGCCGTCTACCTGAGCCGGTACGCGGACGGCGAGGTGCGGATCACCCAGATGGCGGACGGGCCGGCGGCTCCGCCGGTGCGGGAGTGGGTGGACTTCCGGGCCGCCGCGCACGCCAGCGCGGTCGGCAAGTGCCTGCTGACCCAGCTCGACCACGAGGTACGGGCCGACCACGTGGCCCGCCACCGCCCGGCCCGTCTGACCGCGCACACCATCACCGACAGCCGGGTCCTGTTCAGCGCCCTGGACGCGGTGGCCCCCGGCGCCCCGGTGTTCGACCTGCGCGAGTACTCCCCCGGGGTCGTCTGCTCGGCGGTGCCCATCACCATGGGCGGCGCCGCCGGGAGCCTCGCCCTCTCCCTGCCCGCCTCCCACGCCCACCGCCTGCGCTCCGCCACGGAGGCCCTGCGCCGCAAGGCGGTCCCGGTGCTGCTGGCCCTGCTCCTGTCGGGCGCCATCCCCCCGGACACCACCCCGCCCCCGGCGCCCACCGCCCCCACCCCGGAGACCCTCCGCCACCTGGGCCGCCTCTTCCGCACCCCGCTGACCCGCTTCACGCAGTCCGCCGCGGGCCCCCACCTGGTCAGCGACCCGGCCTCGGGCGCGGCCTACCTCTTCGGCCCCCACCCCGGCACCGAACCGCCCCGCCTGGCCCTGCCCGAAACCCTGCCCGCCCTCACCCCGGGCACGGTCCCCGCACAGCGCCTGGTCATCCTGAGCACCTGAAGCGGGGCCCTGGTCCTGGGGCCGGCCCATCGGCGCCGGCCGGCCCCGCGCCTCCGTGGGAAGAGACTCAGTACAGCCGCGTACAGCTGGTGCGGGTGCAGACCTGCTCGGCCCGTGGGGTGCCGTTCTCGTCGTACATCGCGATGTAGACCCGCTGGACGCCGCCCGGCAGCTCGATCTGCAGCGATCCGCTGAAGGACCGGTCCGGCCCGCCCGCGTTGGCCCACGGGCTGCAGATGGTGTTGCCGGTCGTCACGGTGCCGTTCTCCCCCCAGGCGCAGACCATGCGGGAGCCGCTCGCCGCGTGGACCGCTCCGGACAGGCTGGCGGAGTACCCGTCGGTGAAGTGGATCGTTCCGGAGGTGGTGCTGTTGCCGTAGGCCATGCTGAAGGGCCTGTCCACGCTGTTCACGGTGGCCTGCGCCGGGGCGGCCAGACCGATGGCCGCCATCACGGCCACGGCCGTCACCATCAGGGGCTTGCGCATGACTCTTCCTCTCCGTCGGACGCACAGGGAGCGAACTGGAGCTTCGGCCATGCTACTGGTGACGGGCTGTGAACATGTCAATACGCTTCCACGCAGCCGGAAAAACAGAAAAACCCCAGATCGACTGGGGTTTCCACTGGTGTCCGAGGGGGGACTTGAACCCCCACGCCCGATAAAGGGCACTAGCACCTCAAGCTAGCGCGTCTGCCATTCCGCCACCCGGACCGGTGGTCGGCCGCGGTTTCCCGTGGCGACATGGACAACCATAGCAAAGGTTCGGCCGCCCTCCGACCAGGTAAGCGGGCGGGGCCGCCGGCCGCCACGCCGCGCTGACCTGCGGGCATGCCGGGGGCCGGCGGCTCTAGGGGCAGCGGATCACCTGGCCCGCGTACGAGAGGTTGCCGCCGAAGCCGAAGAGGAGGACCGGGGCGCCGGAGGGGAGTTCGCCGCGCTCGACCAGCTTGGAGAGGGCCATCGGGATGCTGGCGGCCGAGGTGTTGCCGGAGTCGACCACGTCCCGGGCGACGACGGCGTTCACGGCGCCGATCTTGGCGGCGAGCGGCTCGATGATCCGCAGGTTGGCCTGGTGCAGGACGACCCCGGCGAGCTCCTCGGGGGTGATTCCGGCCTTCTCACAGGTCTTGCGGGCCAGCGCCGGGAGCCGGCTCGTGGTCCAGCGGTAGACGGCCTGGCCCTCCTGTGCGAAGACCGGCGGCGTGCCCTCGATGCGCACCGCGTGGCCCATCTCCGGGACGGAGCCCCACAGGACGGGGCCGATGCCGGCGTCGGGGCCGGCTTCGACGACGGCCGCGCCGGCGCCGTCGCCCGTCAGGACGCAGGTGGAGCGGTCGGTCCAGTCGGTGATCCCGGCCATGGTGTCGGCGCCGATGACCAGGGCGCGGGTGGAGGAGCCGGCCCGGATGGCGTGGTCGGCGGTGGCCAGCGCGTGGGTGAAGCCGGAGCAGACGACGTTGATGTCCATCACGGCGGGCGCGCTGGTCATGCCCAGCTTGGCGGCGACGCGGGCGGCCATGTTGGGGGAACGGTCGATGGCGGTGGAGGTGGCCACCAGCACGAGGTCGATGTCGTCGGGGGTCAGGCCCGCGTTGGCGAGGGCCTTCCCGGCGGCCTGGTAGGCCAGCTCGTCGACCGTCTCCTCGGGGCCCGCGATGTGGCGCGTCCTGATGCCGACCCGGGAGAGGATCCATTCGTCGCTGGTCTCGACCATGGCCGCGAGGTCCTCGTTGGTGAGCACCTTCGCGGGCTGGTAGTGCCCAAGCGCCACCACGCGTGAACCGGTCATGGGCGGAGTCCCCCTTTGTAAGGCAGTCAGGACCATTCACCTTCCCCTGCTACCGATCAGTACGTGTGCGTGTAACCCAACAGGATTGGCCCCTGGGAATTTGGAGAATCCCGAGCATTCTCCAGCCTGGAGGCCGGGGCGGCGCCGGATCGGCGAGAATGTCCTCGTCAAGGAGAAGATGAGACGGAACGGGCGGGCTGATCGCGATGGGACGGGTCACCGAGCGGCGCCGCGTCGTACGGGTGCGGGGCGGGAGGGCCGGGGTCCGGCCGGACACCCTGGTCGCCGAGGAGCCCTTGGAGATACGGCTGAACGGCAAGCCGCTGGCCATCACGATGCGCACCCCCGGTGACGACTTCGCGCTGGCGGCGGGCTTCCTGGCCAGCGAGGGCGTGATCGCGCGGGCCTCGGACCTCCAGGCCGTGACCTACTGCGAGGGGGCCACGGAGGACGGCTCCAACACCTACAACGTGGTCAACGTGCAGCTCGCCGCCGGGGTTCCGGTGCCGGACATCACGCTGGAGCGGAACGTCTACACCACCTCCTCCTGCGGCCTGTGCGGCAAGGCCAGCCTGGACGCGGTGCGCACGGCGACGCGTTTCCCGGGGCTGGCGGCGGACCCGGTACGGGTGCCCGCCCGTGTCCTCTCGGCGCTGCCGGACCGGCTGCGCGCGGCGCAGAAGGTCTTCGACCGCACGGGCGGGCTCCATGCCGCCGGGCTGTTCTCGGCGGAGGGCGAGCTGCTCGACGTACGGGAGGACGTGGGCCGGCACAACGCCGTGGACAAGATCGTCGGACGGGCGCTGCAGGCGGGGCGGCTGCCGCTGGCCGGGGCGGTGCTGCTGGTCTCGGGCCGGGCCTCCTTCGAGCTGGCGCAGAAGGCGGTGATGGCCGGGATCCCGGTGCTGGCGGCGGTGTCGGCGCCGTCCTCCCTGGCGGTGGACCTGGCGCTGGAGGCGGGGCTGACGCTGGTCGGGTTCCTGCGCGGCCCCGATATGAACATCTACGCCGGTGAGGAGCGGATCCTCCTGCCCTCCGCCGACGCGGCCACGGCTTAGCGACGCCTGCCCTTGCGGGGCGTGTCCTTGCGGGGCGTGCCCCTGCGGGGCGTGGTGGCGGCCTTCGGCTCCGGGGGGTCGATGCGGTGCAGGTCGAGGGTGGCCGGGAGCGGGGTGGTGCCGGGGCCGCCGGATTCGGCCCAGGCGATGATCTCGTCCGTCGCGGTGTCGTCCAGGGCGAAGCCGAACCAGACGGCGCGGGCCCCGCGGCGGCGGGCCTCGGTGGTGGGCTGGACCACGATCACGTTGGCCTGGGCGCAGGGCCCGAGGCAGTCGCTGGTCCGCACGGCCAGCCGGCCCTCGGAGGCGTCGGCGGCTTCCTGGAGCCGGGCGAGCTGGCCGGCGTGGTCGGTGCCGGGGTTCTTGCGGGGGTCCCCGCAGCAGCAGCCCCGGCAGACCACGAGGGTGCAGGGGCGCGGGGTATGGGCGGCGATCGGGCGTATCCAGGTCACCGACGCACGTTACCGGCCCTGCGCGGCGGGGTGTTGGGGCCGGGGCGAGACCTCCGCCACACGGGCGCCGGGGAGTTCGGTGCCGGACGGGTCCCGCGGGTCGCGGGCGCGGCGGCGGGCCAGCACCGCGCACACCATCAGCTGCATCTGGTGGAAGAGCATCAGCGGCAGCACGGCGAGGGACGCCTGGGCCCCGAACAGCACGCTGGCCATGGGGAGTCCGGCCGCGAGGCTCTTCTTCGACCCGGCGAACTGGATGGCGATCCGGTCGGCGCGGCCGAAGCCGAGGCGGGCGGCCCCGTACCAGGTGACGAGGAGCATCACGGCGAGGAGTACGGCCTCCACGGCGATCAGCGCGCCGAGGCGCGGCAGGCTCACCTGCCGCCAGACGCCGGCGGCCATGCCCGCGCTGAAGGCGGCGTACACGACGAGGAGGATCGAGCCCCGGTCGACGCGGCCGAGGACCTTCTTGTGGCGGGTGAGGAAGCCGCCGACCCAGCGGCGCAGGGCCTGCCCGAGGAGGAAGGGCAGCAGCAGCTGGACGACGATCTTCAGGAGGGAGTCCGGGGAGAAGCCGCCGGTGTCGCCGCCGAGCAGGGCTCCGGCGAGCAGGGGGGTGAGGACGAGGCCGGCGAGGCTGGAGAAGGAGCCGGCGCAGATCGCGGCGGGGACGTTGCCCCGGGCGATCGAGGTGAAGGCGATGGACGACTGGATGGTGGAGGGGACCAGGCAGAGGAAGAGCAGGCCGTTGGAGAGGGGCTGCGTCAGGAGGGCCGGGAAGAGGGCGCGGGCGGCCAGGCCGAGGGCGGGGAAGAGGAGGAAGGTGCAGGCCAGCACGGTGGTGTGCAGGCGCCAGTGGCGCAGGCCGTCGAGGGCTTCGCGGGTGGAGAGCCGGGCTCCGTAGAGGAAGAAGAGCAGGGCGACGGCGGCGGTGGAGGCGCCGTCGGCGAGGGTGGCGGCGGCGCCTCGGGCGGGGAGCAGCGCGGCGAGGCCCACGGTGGCCAGCAGGGCCAGGACGTAGGGGTCCACGGGGAGTCGGGCGGGGAGGCGGGGGCGTCGCATGGCGGTGCTCACTTGCTGTCGGCGGCCGGGCGCCTGGGGCGGCGGCGGTCGGGGCGCGGGGCGGTCAGGGCGCGGGGCGGTCGGGCGCGGGGCGGTCGGGCTCTGGGCGGTCAGCCGCAGGGCGGTCGGGTGCGGGGCCATTTCCATCGTCGCCGGTGGGCGGTCATCGGGAAACCCGCATACCGCTCTGACTGTCATCGCGTGGCGTGATGAGCCCGCCCCTCCTACTCTGGGGGCGTGTACGACCCCGTCCAGCTGCGTACCTTCCTCACCGTGGCCCAGACGCTCAGCTTCACCCAGGCCGCGGGGCGGCTCGGGGTGCGGCAGTCGACGGTGAGCCAGCACGTGCGGCGGCTGGAGGAGGCGACGGGGCGGCCGCTGTTCGCACGCGACACCCACAGCGTCGCGCTGACGGAGGACGGCGAGGCACTGCTGGGCTTCGCGCGCACGATCCTGGAGGCACACGAGCGGGCGGCGGCCTTCTTCACCGGGACACGGCTGCGCGGGCGGCTGCGGTTCGGGGCCTCGGAGGACTTCGTGCTGACGCGGCTGCCGGAGATCCTGGAGGGGTTCCGGCACGAGCACCCCGAGGTGGACCTGGAGCTGTCGGTCGAGCTGTCGGGCGTCCTGCACGAGCGGCTGGACGAGGGACGGCTGGACCTGGTGCTGGCCAAGCGGCGCGGCCCGGGGGACGAGCGGGGCCGGCTGGTGTGGCGGGACCGGATGGTGTGGATCGGGGCGGAGGGGCTGCGGCTGGACCCGGAGCGGCCGGTGCCGCTGATCGTCTTCCCGCCGCCGGGGATCACCCGGGCGCGGGCGCTGGAGGTGCTGGAGCGGGACGGGCGGCCCTGGCGGATCGCCTGCACCAGCGGCAGCCTCAGCGGGCTGGTCGCGGCGGCCCGCGCGGGGCTCGGGGTGATGGCGCACACCCGGGGGCTGATCCCGCCGGGGCTGGTGCGGGTGGGCGGGCTGCCGGAGCTGGGGCCGGTGGAGTTCGCCCTGCTCCTGGGAGACCGTCCGACGCCGGCGGCGGAGGCCCTGGCGGCCGCCGTCCTGGCGGGCGGCGACCGCCTGAGCCGGCCGGCCTGAGGCCGTCCCCGGCCGGCCGGAACACCCGTCCGGGGCCCGGGCGGGTGAACGCGCGGGCCGGGCGGTCCTGTGCCCGGGGGGATCTTGTGGAGGTTTCCTCAGGGGTGCCGGACGGTGGGGCCGGTGGGGTAGCGTCTCGGCGCCCGGGACCCAAGGAGCGGAATATTGCGCGAGTTCACCGTGCCCCCCGTGGTCAGCGGGTCGCCCGCCGGCGGCCTGGCCGACGTGGTCTTCGAACATGCCGGACGGGACCCGCACGGGGTGGCGCTGGGCCGCAAGACGGCCGGGGTGTGGCAGGACGTGACCTCCGCCGAGCTGGCCGCGGAGGTGCTGGCGCTCGCCAAGGGGCTGCTGGCGCAGGGGGTGCGGTTCGGGGACCGGGTCGCGGTGATGGCCCGTACCCGCTACGAGTGGACCCTGTTCGACTTCGCGCTGTGGGCGATCGGCGCCCAGCCGGTCCCGGTCTACCCCACCTCCTCGGCGGAGCAGGTGCACTGGATCCTCTCCGACTCCTCCTGCACCGCGTGCGTGGTGGAGAACGAGGACCAGGCGATGACCGTCGGTTCGGTGATCGAGGGGCTGCCGGGGTTGCGGCTGCTGTGGCAGCTGGACTCGGGGGCGGTGGCGGAGCTGGTGGCGGCGGGCCGCGGGGTGGACGAGGACGTGGTGCACCGGCACCGGCGGGCGGTGACCCCGGACGCGGTCGCCACCGTCATCTACACCTCCGGGACCACGGGCCGCCCCAAGGGGTGCGTACTGACCCACGCCAACTTCATGTTCGAGGCCGACACGCTGGTCACCCGCTGGGAGTCGGTCTTCCGGGCCGGGGCGGACGAGCAGCCGTCCACCCTGCTGTTCCTGCCGCTGGCGCACGTCTTCGGGCGGATGGTGGAGGTGGCCGCCGTACGGGCCCGGCTCAGGCTGGGACACCAGCCGGAGCTGGCCTCCTCGGAGCTGCTGCCCGATCTGGCCGCGTTCCGGCCGACGTTCGTGCTGGGGGTCCCGTACGTCTTCGAGAAGGTGTTCGCGGCGGCCCGCCGGACGGCGGAGGCGCAGGGGCGCACGGGGGCCTTCGACCGGGCGGTGGAGACGGCCGTCCGGTACGCGGAGGCCCGGGAGCACAAGGCCCTCGGGACCGGGCCCGGACCCTCGGCGGCGCTGCGGATGGAGCACCAGCTCTTCGAGAAGCGGGTGTACGGCAAGGTCCGCGAGGCCCTGGGCGGGCGGCTGCGGCACGCGATGTCCGGCGGGTCGGCGATGTCGCGGCGGCTGGGCCTGTTCTTCGAAGGCGCCGGGATCACCGTCTTCGAGGGGTACGGGCTGACGGAGTCCTGCGCGGCGGCCACCGCGAACCCGCCGGGCGCGGTGAAGTACGGGACGGTCGGGCCGCCGATCCCGGGCACCACGGTGCACATCGCCGAGGACGGGGAGGTGTGGCTGCACGGCCCCCACGTCTTCTCCGGCTACCTCGGCGACACCCGGGCCACCCAGGAGGTGCTGCGCGAGGGCTGGCTGGCCACCGGGGACCTGGGACGGCTGGACGAGGACGGATACCTGACGATCACCGGGCGCAAGAAGGAGATCCTGGTGACCTCGAACGGCAAGAGCGTGGCGCCCGCGGCGCTGGAGGAGCGGGTGCGTTCGCATCCCCTGGTGTCCCAGTGCGTGCTGGTGGGCAACGACCGGCCGTTCGTCTCGGCGCTCGTCACCCTGGACATGGAGGGGGTGGCGCACTGGCTGTCGATGCGCGGGCTGGCACAGCGGCCGGCGGAGCGGCTGGTGGGCGATCCGGACCTGACGGCGGAGGTGCGGCGGGCGGTGGTGGCCGCGAACACGCGGGTGTCGCAGGCCGAGCAGATCCGCGCCTTCCGGGTGCTGGCGGAGCAGTTCACGGAGGAACGGGGGCTGCTGACGCCCTCGCTGAAGCTGAAGCGCCGGGCGATCGAGAAGGCGTACGCCCGGGAGATCGCGGGACTCTACCCCTCCTGAACCCGTGGACCGTTCGGGTGAGGGTGCGCGGTGGCGGGAATACGCGCTGCGGGCGGCCGGTTGTCGCCCCCCGTGCGCCGCCGAGCGCGGCGCACCACACCCCACCGCACTGACCCCGAGGAACACCCACCGTGAACCAGGTCCCGAACATCAAGCTCAACAACGGCACGCTCATGCCCCAGCTCGGCTTCGGCGTATGGCAGATCCCGGACGACGAGGCGGAGCGGACCGTCGGGACGGCGCTGGAGGCCGGCTACCGCAGCGTCGACACCGCGGCCGTCTACGGCAACGAGCGCGGCACCGGCCGGGCGCTGACCGGCTCGGGGCTGCCGCGCGAGGAACTGTTCGTCACCACCAAGCTGTGGAACGGGCCGGAGCTGCGCTGGGACCGCGACGCGGTGCTGCGCGCCTTCGACGACTCGCTCGGCAAGCTGGGCCTGGACCACGTCGACCTGTACCTGATCCACTGGCCGCGCCCGATGCGCGACGAGTTCCTCACCATCTGGAAGACCTTCGAGGAGCTCGCGGCGAGCGGCCGCGCCAAGGCCGTCGGCGTGTCGAACTTCCGCCGGGAGGACCTGGAGCGGCTGGGGACCGAGAGCTCCCTGGTCCCGGCCGTGAACCAGATCGAGCTGCACCCCCTGTTCCCGCAGGCCGAACTGCGCGAGCTGCACGCCTCGCTCGGCATCGCCACCGAGGCGTGGTCCCCGCTCGGCCAGGGCAAGGAGCTGCTGGAGCTCCCGGCGGTGACCGAGGTGGCCGCCCGGCACGGGCGCAGCGCGGCGCAGGTGGTGCTGCGCTGGCACCTCCAGCGGGGCACCATCGTGATCCCGAAGTCGGTGACCCCTTCCCGGATCCGGGAGAACCTGGACGTGTTCGGCTTCGAGCTGGACGCCGAGGAGCTGGCGGCGCTGGACGCGCTGGGCGCCGGCGGCCGCCGGATCGGCCCGGACCCGGCCGTCTTCGACGTCTGAAGCGGACGGCGACGAGGACGGCGCTCCCCGTTGCGCCGGTGCCGCCGCCTCCTCGGACGCCTGCGCCCGAGGAGGCCGTGACGGCCGGCGCGCGGGGGCCGCTCCGTCCGCGGGGTCAGTGCGCGCCGTGGGCCGGGGCCAGGGCCTGGACGCGTTCGGCCAGCGCGAAGTCCTTCTCGGTGACACGTCCGCCCGCGTCGTGGCTGTTGACCGCGAGGCGGACGGTGTCGTAGCCGAGGGTGAGGTCGGAGTGGTGGTTCAACTCGTCCTGGACCACGCAGACATGGGCCACGAACGCGCCGGCGGCGCGATGGCTCCCCAGGCGGTAGGTGCGGTGGATCCGGTCGTCCTCGAAAGACCAGCCGGGGAGTTCCCGGAGCCGGTCCTCGATCTCCTTCTGCGAGAGCGGTTCGCTCGGCATCCGCGGCCTCCTCGGGCTCGTCGTTCGTCCTCGTCCGTGCTGTGCAGTGAGTTTTCCACGGAGCGCCCCGGAGCGAACCCTTCCCGCGCCGGTGCGCGCCCGGCACTTCCCCGGGCCGCCGGGCGCGCCCGTCCGGCCCGTGGGACGCGTCCGGACCGGCGGGCGTTCCTCGGTTAACGTCGTGTCCATGACCACCTCGACCCCGGCGGGAGGCGCCCCCTCCGTGGGGCCCCTGCTGCGCGACTGGCGGCTGCGGCGCGGGATCAGCCAGCTCGAGCTGGCGGGCCGCGCCGACTCCTCCTCGCGGCACATCAGCTTCATCGAGACGGGCCGCTCCCGGCCCAGCGAGGAGATGGTGCTGCGCCTCGCCGACCACCTCGACGTCCCGGTGCGGGAGCGCAACGCCCTGCTGCTGGCGGCAGGCTACGCGCCCCGGTACGCGCACACCCCGCTCGACGACCCCTCCATGGGCACCCTGCGCGAGGGCCTGGAGCGGCTGCTGACGGGCTACGAGCCGTACCCGGCGCTGGTCGTGGACGGCACGTACACGGTGGTCGCGGCCAACCGGGGCATCGCGATGCTGCTGGAGGGGGTCGCGGAGCACCTGCTGGAGCCGCCGCTGAACGCCATGCGGCTCACCCTGCACCCCGAGGGGCTCGCTCCGCGGATCCTCAACCTGCCCCAGTGGCGGGGGCACCTGCTGGACCAGATGGAACGGCAGATCGCGCTGGCCCGTTCGGCGCCGCTGCGCGCCCTGTACGAGGAGGTGGCCGCCTACCCGGTGGCGCGGCGGCCCGGCGACGCGGAGCCGCAGGAGCCCGTGGCGTTCTTCGCGCTGCCCCTGCGGATCGAGCACGACGGGCAGGCGCTCTCCTTCGTCTCGTCCATCTCCACCTTCAACACGCCGATGGACGTGACCGTCGCCGAGCTGGCCATCGAGACGTTCCTGCCCGCGGACCCGGCGACGGTGAAGTACCTGCGCACCCTGGGCTGACCCCCTCCGCGCGGGCGCCGGAGCGCAGGGCGGAGGTGCTGGCCGCCCCGCGCGAGCGGCGGTTAGGCTGCGCTGCGGACGCACCAGATCGAACGTCTTGTCGACATGGAGAATGCCCCGGTGAACCAGTCCCCCGCGCCCCGCCACGCCGTCGTCATCGGGGGCAGCCTGAGCGGACTGCTCGCCGCCGCCGTGCTGGCCGAACACGCTTCGGTCACCGTGATCGACGCGGACCTGCTGCCCGAGGGGCCGGCCCCGCGCCGGGGGCTCCCCCAGGCCCGGCACACCCATGTGCTGTGGTCGGGCGGCGCCCGCGCCATCGAGCGGATCCTGCCCGGCCTCACCGACGCCTGGACCGGCGCGGGCGCGCTGCGCCGCAGCCTGCCCACCGACCTGGTGACCAAGACCGCGCAGGGGTGGATCCCGCGCTGGGGGGAGAAGCAGTTCAACATCTCCTGCAGCCGTGACCTCCTCGACTCGGTGCTCCGCGCCCGCGTACGGGCCCTTCCGGGGGTCACCGTCCTTGAGCAGGGCCGGGTGCGGGCGCTGGAGGGGTCGGCGGCCCGGATCACCGGCGTCCGCGTCGACATGCCCGGGGAGCGGGGCCGGCTGGTCACCGCCGACCTGGTCGTGGACGCGAGCGGACGGGGCTCGCGGGCCCCGGTCTGGCTGGAGGAGCTCGGCGTGCCCGGCATCCGGCAGGACGAGGTGGACTCCGGACTGGTCTACGCGACGCGGATCTTCGAGGCCCCGGCCGGAGCCCACGCGGCGGGCTTCCCCATCGTCAACGTCCAGTCCGACCCGCGGGTTCCCGTGCC
This sequence comes from Streptomyces sp. NPDC006687, assembly GCF_040636215.1. NCBI lineage: Bacteria > Bacillati > Actinomycetota > Actinomycetes > Kitasatosporales > Streptomycetaceae > Streptomyces > Streptomyces sp. NPDC006687. The sequence continues at coordinate 16,952 of NZ_JBEYJJ010000010.1, forward strand.
GGGACGGACGGCCACCATCGTTCCCATCGAGGGCGGCCGCTGGCAGGCGACCCTCTCCGGCACCCGGGGCGGCCAGCCGACCGGGGACCCGGATCTGTTCATCCCGTTCGCCAAGGGCATCCGCGACCCGGTCGTCGGTGAACTCCTGGAGGGGCGCACACCGTTGACCGACGTGGCGGTCACCCCGGGCACCGCCAACCGCCGCGTCTTCTTCGAGAGGGCGCGGCTGCCCGACGGGTTCTTCGCCGTCGGCGACTCGGTGGCCACCTTCAACCCGCTGTACGGGCAGGGCATGTCCGTGGCGGCGCAGTCGCTGCTGGCCGTCCGCGGCCTGCTGCGCGCCAGGGGGCTCGGTCACCCCGGCATCGGCCGGGCGGCGCAGCGGGCTATCGCCCCGGCGGTGAGCACCGCCTGGGAGCTGGCGACCTCGCAGGACATCCTGTACCCGGGGGCCACCGGGACGAGGCTGCGGCCGGGAGCCGGCCTGGTCAGCTCGTACGTGAACCGGCTGATGACCGGGGCCACCACCGACGAGACGCTGACGGGCGAGCTCTTCCACGTCATCACGATGAGCAGCGCACCGACCCGCTGGCTGCGGCCCCGGGTGGTCTGGCACGTGCTCCGCGCCACGGACCGGGGCGCCCCCCAGGCACCCCCGCTGACGGCGGCGGAACGGGCCGTCGCGGGCCTCGTCCCGACGTCCCTCGCCCCCGCGCGCGCCGCCGAGCAGGCGGGCTCCGTCGGCCAGACCCCCTGAGCGCCGGACGCCCCGGACCGCCCGCCGGTGCCCGCCGCGAACGCCCGGCGCCCCGGACCGCCGGGGTCCGGGGCGCCGTCGTACCAGGGCCTGGCGGGATCAGAGGGCCGTGAGGTCGAGGCCGGCCTGGGCGGCGGCGGCGCGGACCGTCTGCTCCAGCAGGACCGCGATGGTCATCGGGCCCACACCGCCGGGCACCGGGGTGATCAGGGAGGCGCGGGCGGCGGCCGACTCGAAGTGGACGTCGCCGACGTTGCCCTCGTTGTAGCCGGCGTCCAGGACGACCGCGCCCGGCTTGATGTCCTCGCCCCGGATGAACTCGGCCTTGCCGACGGCGGCGACGAGCACATCGGCCTGGCGGACGATCGAGGACAGGTCCTGGGTGCGGGAGTGACAGTAGGTGACGGTGGCGTTCTGCTCCAGCAGCAGCATCCCGGCGGGCTTGCCGAGGATCGCGCTGCGGCCGACCACGACGGCGTGCTTGCCGGTGAGGTCCACGTCGTACTCGGCGAGCAGCCGCATGATGCCGCCGGGGGTGCAGGAGACGAAGCCCGGCAGGCCGAAGCCCATGGCGGCGAAGGAGTGCATGGTGACCCCGTCGACGTCCTTGCCGGGGGCGATGGCCTCGAAGGCCGCCCGCTCGTCGATGTGGTGCGGGACCGGGTGCTGGAGCAGGATGCCGCTGATCTCCGGGTCCTCGGAGAGGGCCGTGATGGTGGCGACGAGCTCCTCGGTGGTGGTCGCGGCGGGCAGCTCCACGTGGCGGGAGGTGATCCCGGCCTTGGCGCAGCGGTTCTGCTTCATGCGGACGTACGTCACGGACGCGGGGTCCTCGCCGACCAGGACGGTGGCCAGGCAGGGCGCGGTGCCGGTGCGCTCGGTGATCTTCGCCGCGAGGGCGGCGGTCTCCTGAGAGATGCGGCGGGCGAGGGCGGTGCCGTCCATGAGCTGGGCGTGGGCGGTGGGGGCAGTCGTCACGGGGTCTCCTGAACGTCGCTGCGGATCGCGGTGCGGATCGGATCGCGGTTTCGCCCAGGCGCGCGGCAGTCTGCGTACGGGATGCGGCGTACGCGGGGCCGCTCCCCGGTGGTGATCCACCCGAACGCCAGTCACGGCCCGGGTCCCACTGTAGTCGAACCGTCGTGTCGGATTATCGGGTGGATGGGCGGTGCCACAGCTGGGACGATCGAAGGATGACGCGTACTTTCGACCATCTTGTCGCGGAAGCGGAGTCCGTCTCGGTGGACGGCTGGGACTTCTCCTGGCTCGACGGCCGGGCCACCGAGCAGCGTCCCTCCTGGGGGTACCAGCGGCTGCTGCGCGAGCGCCTGGCCCGTGTCAGCTCCGCCCTGGACATCCAGACGGGCGGCGGCGAGGTCCTGGCCGGGGCGGCCCCGCTGCCGCCGCTGACGGCGGCCACGGAGTCCTGGCCGCCGAACATCGAGCGGGCCACCCGGCTGCTGCACCCGCTGGGCGCCGTGGTGGTCGCGGACGCCGACGAGCCGCCCCTGCCCTTCGGCGAGGCGGCCTTCGAGCTGGTGGCCAGCCGGCACCCGGTGACCATCTGGTGGGAGGAGATCGCCCGGGTGCTCACCCCGGGCGGCAGGTACCTCTCGCAGCAGGTCGGACCGGCCAGCGTCTTCGAGCTCGTCGAGTTCTTCCTGGGCCCCCAGCCGGAGGAGGTCCGGCGCGCCCGGCACCCCGACGACGCGGTGGCGGAGGCGGAGAAGGCGGGCCTGGAGGTGGTCGACCTGCGCTCCGAGCGGCTGCGTACGGAATTCCACGACGTCGGAGCCGTGATCTACTTCCTGAGGAAGGTGATCTGGATGGTGCCGGGCTTCACGGTCGGGCGTTACCGGGACCGGCTGCGCGAGCTCCACGAACGGATCGAGCGCGACGGCCCGTTCGTCGCGCACACCGCCCGGTTCCTCATCGAGGCCCGCAAGCCGGGCTGATGCGGGGGCGTGCGAGCGGCGCGGTGCGGGCACCGAATCCGGCGCGGACGGAATCACGCGGGAAGGGTTGCCCGGCCACAGCGTGGCGCAGGTCACTCAATTCAGCGCGTAACGAATCGACTCGGGCACGCGATGAACCGACAGGTGTCCTCGCGCGGCCCCGGAATACAGCTCCTGTGGGGACTGTTTCCCGAGTCCGCGCGATGATTCCCGCTCACCCCTATCTGTTCGCAACGAGAGGCTCCTTGTGTCGCTCAGCCCGTCCCGTACGTTCCCTCCGGAGATCGCCGAATCGGAGGCCCTCGTCGCGCTCGTCGAGCGCGGCCGCGAGCAGGGTCACATCAACGGTGACGATGTGCGCCAGGCTTTCGAGGCCGGCCGCATCCCGGTGGACCAGTGGAAGCGGGTCCTGCGCAGCCTGAACCAGGTCCTGGACGAGGAGGGTGTCGCCCTCCACGTCAGCGCCGCCCCCGCCACCAAGGCTGCTGCCAAGAAGCCCCGCAAGGCAGCCGCCGCCCCGGCCCGCACCGTGACCAAGAAGGCGCCCGCCGCGCCGCGCCCCATCGGCGCGCGCAAGGCGTCCGTCGCCGCCGCCCCGGCTGCCGCCGCGGCGATATCCGCTCCGTCGGCCGCCGCACCCGGCGAGGAGTCGGCCGAGGCCGCCGCCGAGCCCAAGAAGCGCACGGTCAAGAAGACCGCGGCCAAGAAGACCACGGCCACCAAGAAGACCGCCGCGAAGAAGACCAGCGCCAAGGACGCCGACGACGCCGAGACCCCAGCCGTCGAGGGTGAGGACTGGGCCGTCGAGGACCTCGCCGAGGACACCGAGGAGGAGGCGCCCAAGGCGGGCGCCCAGGGCTTCGTCCTGTCCGACGACGACGAGGACGACGCCCCGGCGCAGACCGTCATGGTCGCCGGCGCCACCGCCGACCCCGTCAAGGACTACCTCAAGCTCATCGGCAAGGTGCCGCTGCTCAACGCCGAGCAGGAGGTCGAGCTCGCCAAGCGCATCGAGGCGGGCCTCTTCTCCGAGTACAAGCTCGAAGAGGAGGAGGACCACAAGCCCGCGTTCCGGCGCGAGCTGGAGATCCTCGTCGAGGACGGCCGCCGTGCCAAGAACCACCTGCTGGAGGCCAACCTCCGCCTCGTGGTCTCGCTGGCCAAGCGCTACACCGGCCGCGGCATGCTCTTCCTGGACCTGATCCAGGAGGGCAACGTCGGTCTGATCCGCGCCGTGGAGAAGTTCGACTACACCAAGGGCTTCAAGTTCTCCACGTACGCGACCTGGTGGATCCGGCAGGCGATCACGCGTGCCATGGCCGACCAGTCCCGCACCATCCGCATCCCCGTGCACATGGTCGAGATCATCAACAAGCTCGCCCGTGTGCAGCGCCAGATGCTCCAGGACCTGGGCCGCGAGCCCACCCCGGAGGAGCTGGGCAAGGAGCTCGACATGACCCCCGAGAAGGTCATCGAGGTCCAGAAGTACGGCCGTGAGCCGATCTCCCTGCACACCCCCCTGGGTGAGGAGGGCGACAGCGAGTTCGGTGACCTCATCGAGGACTCCGAGGCGGTCGTGCCGGCGGACGCGGTGTCCTTCACCTTCCTCCAGGAGCAGCTCCAGTCGATCCTGGGCACGCTCTCGGAGCGCGAGGCGGGCGTGGTCTCCATGCGCTACGGCCTCAACGACGGCCAGCCGAAGACGCTGGACGAGATCGGCCGCGTGTACGGGGTGACCCGTGAGCGCATCCGCCAGATCGAGTCCAAGACCATGTCGAAGCTGCGCCACCCGTCGCGTTCGCAGGTGCTGCGCGACTACCTGGACTGATCCGCACCGGACACGCACGGAGCCCCCGGCCTGGCGGCCGGGGGCTCCGTCGTTCCGTTCCGGGCCCGGACGGTTCCGGGCCCGCACGGGCGGGTCAGTGGACGACGCTCCAGCTGCGCCAGGGCAGGCTGGAGGGGGCCGTCACGTTCGAGAGGGTGGTCGCGACGTAGATCCCGTCCTGGGGTTCGCCCGGCCGGCAGTCCGGCGTCCGGTACAGGATCACGTCGACGAGGGTGTTGTTCGCGACGTGCGTGGCCCCGTGCGGCATGCCGATGCGGTGGCAGCCCTCCACGGAGGTGTTGGAGTAGCTCACCTCCACGGGGGAGTCGTGGCCCCTGAAGGTGAGCGTGCCCACCGTGGTACGGCCCGCCGAGCACGCGGTGCCGGCCAGCAGGAGGGCTGCAACCCCGGTCATGACGCCGATACGCCGGATCTGGGACATGGCGCGGTCCTCGTCTGTGGGTGACGACGTTCGATGGCCACAGACTGCCCCGGCGTGGCGGCGGCGGCATCCGGTGTAGGCCGTCCGGGTGACGGCCCACCGCGGTCAGGCGGTCGCGCGCCGCTTTCGGGCGGACATCAGGGCGTGGACCAGGACGCCCGCGAAGAGGAACAGCACGCCCTGGTAGACGGCCGCGTACCCGGATCCGGCGACCAGCCACATCGAGAAGGCGAAGGCCACGGCGGCGAGGACGCCGTCGCGCAGCAGCTGCCCGCGCCGGACCCGCTCCGACTGGCCCGAGGCCAGGAAGTACAGCTGGGCGGCGGTGGAGAGCAGGTAGGGGACGGTCGCCGTGAAGGTGGTGATCAGGACCAGGGCCTCGAAGACCGCCGCGGATCCGGCCGTGTAGTTGTACACGGTCAGGGCGGAGGCCAGGACGGCCGTGACGAGGACGCCGGCCACGGGCACCCCGCGCTGCTTCTTCTCGAAGACCTTCGGGAAGAGCCCGTCCTTGGCCGCCGCGTACGGCGTCTGCGCGCCGAGAAGGGTCCAGCCGTTGAGGGCGCCGACCATCGAGATCACGGCGGCGCCGGCGACGAGCGTGCCGCCCCAGGTGCCGCCGAACATGGCGTCGACGGCGTCGCTGAAGGGGGCCTGGGAAGAGACCAGCTTGTCGTGGGCCACCAGCCCGAAGACCGCCAGGGTGCCGAGCAGGTAGACGGCGGCCGCGCCGACGGTGCCGAGGACGGTGGCCCGGCCCACGTTGCGGGCCGGGTCGCGGACCTCGCCCGCGCTGACGGCGGCGGACTCGACGCCGATGTAGCTGAAGAGCAGGATCGCGGCGGACGCGGAGACCGCCCCGACCGGGCCCTGGCCGGTGGCCTGGAAGGGGCCGAGGTTGGCCGGGTCGAAGAAGAACAGCCCGCCGACGGCCACGAGCAGCAGCGGCACCAGCTTCAGGACGGTCGCGACCACCTGCACCGCGCCGACGTAGCGGGTGCCGGCCAGGTTGGAGAGGGCCGGCAGCCACTGGACGGCGAGGGCGGCCAGGCACATGGTCCAGGTGTGGGCGCCGACCGCCGGGAAGAGCACGGCGAGGTAGCCGACGCAGGCCACGGCCAGGGCGGCGTTGGAGACCCAGGCGGTCATCCAGTAGCTGTAGGCGGCCAGGAAGCCCGCGAAGTCACCGAAGGCGGCCCGTACGTACACGTAGGGGCCGCCGGTCTGCGGGTGGCGCTGGGCGAGCCGGCCGAAGACCAGGGCGAGGGCGATCGCGCCGACGGTCAGGACGGCGAAGGACAGCAGGCTGATGGTGCCGAAGGGGGCGACCGAGGCGGGGAGGAGGAAGATCCCGCCGCCGATGACATTGCCCATGACGAGGCAGACGGCGACGGGGAGACCGAAGCGGCGGGTGTGCCGGTCGGCGGGCCGATGGGTGGCGGCGGCCTCCCCGGGGGTGGTGCGTTCCTCGGCGGGCGGGGCTGCGGTGCTGGTCATCGGTGGTGCGCCTCTGGATGTCTCACATGGTGGGCAGGTCCCCACATGGTTGACCACGGCGAAGTCGGCGACAAATCACCGGGTTTCGTCCGGCACCGGAGGGCTTCCGGAAGGAAAGATTCCGCCCGGAGGGCGCTCCTGCGGGGGATCCTCCGGCCGAAGATCACCGGGGCGGAGGATTCCCACGGGCCCGCGGCGCGGGGCAGCGGCGGCGGCAGGGGCGGGGACCGCCTCAGGTGCCGTCGTAGCCGGCGGTGGGCATGGACAGCCGGCGGTGCACCTCGGCCTTCATGGCGGAGGTGTAGCGCGGCTCGTCCAGCCCGGCGGTCTCCAGCCGCACCCCGCGCCGCTCGCACTCGGCGGTGAACTCCTCGACGGAGCGCAGCGCGCGGGCCAGGACCCGGCGGTTGGGGGCGACGAACAGGTCCACCAGGCCGGCGTCCACATCGCTCCAGAGCCCGCAGTGGTCGGCCCGCAGCCCGTAGAAGAGCAGCTGCCGGGTGACCACGTAGCCGTGCGCGGCGGCCCAGCGGGCGCACATGGCCTGCTGGCTCCGGGTGTCCACGGCGAAGGGGTCGGCGTCGAGTTCCTCCAGCGGGGCCAGGCTGGCGATCGCGGCCACGCGCAACGCATCCATGGCGCCCGACCCTACTCCGATCCCGGCCCGGGGAGGAGGGCCCCGCCGAGTTCCGCTTCCAGGCGAATCGGCCGGGGTGAAGCCTAGGCCCGGCGGGCCGGGGGAAGGGGGTGCGGGGGTGGATTCCCCTCCCCCGGTGAGGAGGCAGCATGTCGGAGGAACTCCGCCCCGCGGGTGGCGCCTGGGCGACGATCCACGCGCTGGCCGCCCGGTTCGAGGCGGCCGCCGCGCAGCGGGGGGTGGTGCCCCCGGAGAGCCATGTGCTGCAAGTGCTGAAGATCGGCGAGGAGTTCGGGGAGGCGGCGCAGGCGGTGATCGGCGCGACCGGGAGCAACCCGCGCAAGGGACGTTCGCACAGCTGGGACGACGTACACGACGAGGTGTGCGACGTGATCATCACCGGGATGGTGGCCCTGGCCCGGATGCGGCCGGACGCGGCGGAGTACTTCGCGGACCAGCTCGCCCTGAAGGCGGGCCGTTTTCTGCCGGATCCGGGCGGGGCGGGGGACTGACCGCTCAGGCCGGGGGCCGGGCCGCCGCCGTCGCGTCCGGTTCGGGTGCGGGTGCGGGTTCGGGTGCGGGTGCGGCTTCGGCTTCGGCTTCGGCTTCGGGTTCGGGTTCGGGTTCGGGGGCGAGGGTGCGGGAGGCGCCGACGGGGAGGTCCCACAGGTCCTCGCGGGGCCGGCCGGTGCGGGCCCAGGCGGCCCGCACGCGGTGCAGGGGTTCCATGACCGGCTCGGCGGAGAGGACGAAGGCGGCCCAGTGCATCGGGGCCATCCGGCGGGCGCCCAGGTCCAGGCAGGCCCGTACGGCCTCCTCCGGGTCGGTGTGCACCTCGCGCAGCCACCAGCGCGGGGCGTAGGCGCCGATGGGCAGCAGCGCGAGGTCGATGCCGGGGTGGCGGCGGCCGATCTCGCCGAACCAGTGCCCGTACCCGGTGTCGCCCGCGAAGTACACCGCGCGGCCGGCGCCGGCCCGGTCGGTGATGACCCAGCCGCCCCACAGGGTGCGGCAGGTGTCCAGCAGGGAGCGTTTGGACCAGTGGTGGGCCGGGACGAAGTCGAAGCGTACGCCGCCCAGTTCGGCGGACTCCCACCAGTCGAGCTCGGTCACCCGGCGAAAGCCCCGGCGGCGGCACCAGCCGCCGAGGCCGGCGGGGACGAAGAGGGCGGTGTCCCGGGGGAGCCGTTTCAGGGTGGGGGCGTCGAGGTGGTCGTAGTGGTTGTGGCTGATCACCACGGCGTCCACGGGCGGCAGTTCCTCCCAGCGCACCCCCGGGGGCGTCATCCGGGCCGGGGTGCCGAGGATGCGCGAGGACCAGACGGGGTCGGTGAGCACCGTCAGCCCCCCGGTCCGGATCACCCAGGACGCGTGCCCGGCCCAGGTCACGCAGACCGCGCCCGGTGCCACGGCGGGCAGCGGCGCGGGCCGGCAGGGCAGGTCGGGGATCCCCCGCAGCCCCTCGGGCCCGGGCCGGAAGGCCCCCTCCCGCGCCAGCCGGGCGAAGGCCCGCACCCCGGGCAGGGGCGTGGTCAGCCGGTTCCGGAACGACCGCGGCCACACCCGGACCTCCCCGAGGGGCCGGGGCGCCGCCGCGGGAACGGGAGCCGGGGCAGCGACGGCCCGCACCCCGGCTGCCACAGCGGGGCCGGGCGGGGCCGGGGCGGGGGCGGTCGTCACGGGGCTTTCCGGCTGGTCCCTCATCGAGCGGTCTCCGTTTCAGCGGCGGCCCGTTCGGCCGGGCGGACGTCGGCGTCAGTCGGCCAGCCCGGCCAGTACCGAGCCGAGCAGGTCGAGCGCGCCCCGGACGTGCGGCAGGCGCAGCGGGTCGCGGGAGCCGAGGGCGGCGAGCCGCTCCCGCGGGGTGGCGCCCAGGAGCGGGCCGGTCGACAGCCGTACCCGCAGCGCGCCCAGTTCGTCGGCGAACCGCTGCCCGCCGGGGGTGGGCGAGCCCAGCCGTGCGCCGAGCCAGTCCTCCAGCTCCATGGCGTCCCCCACCCCGTGCCGGGCCAGGCCCGTGCGCAGCGGGGTGAGGTCCGCGTAGAGGTGGCGTCCGGCCTGCGGGGGGCGGGCCAGCGCCCCGGCGGCCAGCAGCTCCCGGTGGACGGCCTCCGCCACCGCCCCGTGCAGGGCGGCCGCCGCGTGGGCCCGCCCGCAGATGGGGTCCGGCTCGTCCAGCGCGTACGCGGCGGCCACCGCGACGGGGCCCGCCACCAGGGCGCCGGTGGCGGTGAGGATGTCGAGGGTGCGGGCGCGCAGCCAGGTGCCTCGCGGGGTGGCGGGGAAGCGGGCCACGGCCGCGGGCCAGCCGCCCGGCAGCAGCGCGCCGGAGAGGTCCACCAGCACGGCGGCCGTGTCGGGCAGCATCTCGGCGGGGCTCAGCACCAGCGTGTCGTGCGGCCGGTGGACGGTGTCGCGCCAGCTCTCGTCGCTGACCACGAACAGCCCGGCGCCCGCTGCCGCCTCACACGCCTCCCGCAGCATCTCGGGCGGCGGCACGGTGGCCGTCGGGTCGTCGGCCACCGACAGCAGCAGCACGCGCGGGTCGCCGCCCTCGGCGCGCACCCGCCGTACCGTCTCCAGCAGGGCGTACGGGTCGGGGACGCCGCCGCACTCGGCCGGGGTGGGCACGTGGTAGGCGCGCCGTCCCAGCAGCCGGACCTGCGGGGTCCACCAGGCGGGACAGGGCCGGGGCAGCAGCACGTCGCCCCCGTAGGCGCCGAGCAGGGCGAGCAGCAGGCCGGGCGCGCCGGGTCCGGCGGCGACGTTCTCCGGCTCGGTGGCCAGCCCGCGCCGGGCCCAGTAACGGCAGGCGGCCTCCCGCACGGGGTCCCCGCCGCCCGGGGGCTCGGGGGCGGCCTCGTCGGCGGCTGCGGCGAGGACGTCCCTGAGCTGCGGGAGGACCGGCAGGCCCGGCTCGGGGGCGGGCGGCCCGTACCGGACCGGCCCCCGCCCCTCCGGTGCCAGGCGCCACACCCCGGGCCCGGCCGGCCCCCGCGTCGTCCCCTCGGCCATCCCCGCCACGTGCCCCGCCTTCCCTGCCACTGCCGCTGCCGGTCGACCTGCCCTTTATACGATTATTTCCGGCTGGATGCCCGCTATTCGTTGTATGTCCGCGCCGCGCTTCGGGGGGCGCGCGGGCCCTTCGGGCGGGTCGGCGCTCGGAGCCTGCCGGGGAAGGGCTTGGCGCGCAAGGGGACTGTCCATATGCCAAAACGGCTATCTCAGAGAGCGGTCCGGTCCCCTACGGTGATCACAGCACTTCGACCCCGAGGAGGAGCCCGTCATGAGCGATGCCCGCGCACACGAGACGGCCGTCTACACGCACGGCCACCACGAGTCGGTCCTGCGCTCGCACCGCTGGCGCACCGCCGCCAACTCGGCCGCCTACCTGATCGGTGAGCTGCGGCCCGGTATGCGACTGCTGGACGTGGGGTGCGGCCCCGGCACCATCACCGCGGACCTGGCGGACCTGGTGGGCCCGGGCGGCCGGGTCACGGCGGTCGACGCGGCGCCGGACGTGCTGGACCAGGCGGCCGCGTACGCGGCGGAGCGGGGGCTGGAGGGGGCCGTCGACTTCGCGGTGGCGGACGTCCACGCGCTGGAGTTCCCGGACGACACCTTCGACGTGGTCCACGCCCACCAGGTGCTCCAGCACGTCGGCGACCCGGTACGGGCCCTCCGGGAGATGCGGCGGGTGTGCCGGCCGGGCGGGATCGTGGCGGTGCGGGACGCGGACTACGCGGCGATGACCTGGTATCCGGCGACGCCGGGGCTGGAGGAGTGGCTGGAGCTGTACCGGCGGGTGGCCCGCGCCAACGGCGGCGAGCCGGATGCCGGGCGGCGGCTGCTGTCCTGGGCCCGGGCGGCGGGTTTCACGGAGGTCCGGGCGTCGGCGACGGCGTGGTGCTACGCGACGCCGGAGGAGGTGGCGTGGTGGTCCGGGCTGTGGGCGGACCGGACGACGGCGTCCTCGTACGCGGAGGTCGTGGAGCGGGGGCGGCAGGCGACGGGGGCGCAGCTGGCCGGTATCGCTGCCGCGTGGCGGGAATGGGGGGCGGCCGCCGACGCGTGGTTCTCGGTGCTGAACGGGGAGCTGCTGTGCCGGGCCTGAGCCGGCCGCCGCGCGGAGCCGCCTCCCCGCCCCGCCCTTCACCCGTTCTCTGGGGCTCCGCCCCCGACCCCGCGCCTCAGTCGCCGGCGGGGCTGTCTCCAGCCCCGCCGGCGATCGAGGCCGGGGGCGCCCCGTGCAGCGGCCCCCCGCCCCGCTACGTCGAAGGCCGCATGCGGAAGTCGTACGACGCAGGGAGCGGGGACGGGGAGAGGGTGGACCAGAGGTGGGTGAGGGATTCCTCGCCCTCCCGGAGGTCCGCCGGTTCGAAGCCGTCTTCGAAAACACGCCGGGCCGCGCCCACGTGCCCCTCCGCCGCGAGCAGCCGCGCGGCGAGCAGCCGGAAGCGCCCCTGCTCCCGCAGCGCGGGCCGCAGCCGCTCCCAGACGGCCCGCGCCGCGGCCGGGCGGCCCGCCGCCAGCAGGGCGGTCATGGCCTCCCGGCCGAGCGCGGACTCCGCCGCCTCCCACGCCTCCCCGCCCCGGGTCTCCCCGGCCAGGTCCTCGAACGCCTCCGCGTAGCGGTCGGCCGCCCGCTCCGGGTCACCCGCCAGCGCGTCCGCCACCGCCAGGCAGCGCAGCAGTGGCCACCGCGAGGGGGCCAGCGCCAGCCCGCGCTCCCAGCTGCGTACGGCCTGTGCGGTGTCACCGGCGTGCCACTGGGCCACGCCCAGGTGGTACTCGGTGAGCGGGTCCGCCGGGGCGGTCTCCAGCATGTCCCGCCAGTGCGGGGCGACCAGGCTCGGTCCCGGCGGGACGACCCGCCGCGGGGCGGGGAGGACGCCGGTGCGCCACAACGCCAGCCACGGCTCCTGGGCCTCCTCCAGGGTGGCCTCCGGGAACGGGGTGCCGGGCAGGTCGAAGCCCGCGCGCAGCACCTCCAGCGCGCCCCAGCCCGAGCCCCGCGCCAGCCACTCCCCCGGGCCGCCGTCCGGTTCGGCGTCGGCGCCGGCGCGCCGCCACGCCTCGTGGGCGGCGTCGAGGGTGCCCGGCGGCAGCACCGCGTCGAGCGCCTTCCCGGCCGCCGTACGGGCCGCGCCCCAGTCGGCGCCGTGCACCGCCTCCGGATCCGCGGACAGCGGCCCGTACGCCTCCAGCCAGCTGAACTCCGCCCCGGTGTCCAGCCGTACGTGCTCCAGCTGGGTCCGCGCCAGACCCGCCTGGATCTCCGCGTAGCCTCCGGTGCCGGGCTCCGTCAGCCACTCCTGCCAGCGCCGCCCGCCCGGGCCCGCGCCCCACACGAACAGCTTGCGCCCGCGCAGCACTCCCGTGGACGCCTGCACCAGCCCCTGCCCGGCGGAGTCGAGGGCGGCGATCCAGGGCCGGTCCGCGGCCTCGGGCTCGACCTCGTAGAAGAAGTCGGCGGGGTAGGTGCTCTCCAGCGGGTACGTGCGGTCGGCGTCCTCCCACCGGGGTACGGGGATCCGCCGCAGGGAGCGCTCGTACCCGAAGTGCCAGGCTTCCTCCGCCGGGGCGAGGACCCGTGTGCCGGAGTCCTCGGGGACGGCGGTGTTGGACCACCAGTAGACGGCGGCGGGCCGTTCGTGCGGGTTGCGCACGCGGACCCCGGCGTACAGGAAGTCGGAGTCCTCCGGCAGCCACAGGTCCACCTGGAACGGCAGGTCGCGCAGCCGTTCCCACTCCCACAGCCGGACCATCACGCCCCCGTCGGGCGCCGGGACGAGCGCGGCGTGCAGCGGGGAGCAGGACAGGGCGGTGTGGCCGGTGGCGCCGATGTTCCACTCGATGCCGCCGGAGAACCAGGCCCCGTTGAGGGCGAAGTTCGCGGGCTGGAACACCGGGTTGCGGTAGAGGAGTTCGCGGCCGGTGGGCAGGTGGACGAGCGAGTGGATCCGTCCGCCGAGCCCCGGGAGCACCGTGGCGCGCAGCCGGCCGTTGTCGATGACGAGGGCCTCGAACTCCCGTTCCGTGCGCTGCCGCCCGTATCCGTCGCGGATCCGGACGGGCAGCAGGGAGCGCAGCGGCTCGTGGCCGATCTGGCGGGCCATGTCGCGCGGCAGCCCTTCGCGGGCACGCTCGTCCAGCTCGTGCACCCCGTCGGGGGCGCGCAGGGCGGGCAGGGGGTTGTCGGGGCCCAGGGAGGCGGCGGGGAGGGTCAGTGGGACACGTCGGACGGTGGTGGCCATGGGGAAATGGAACACGCCGCCGCAGCCGGTGCACAGGGGTTCCGCACATCACCACCGGTCAGGATTACGCAAAGGCCCCCGCGCGGGGTTCCGGCGGGGCGGTGAGGGCCCAGCGTTCGTGGTCGCGCCAGGCCCCCGCCACATGGAGGAAGTCCGGGGAGAGGCCCTCGCGGCGGAAGCCCCGCCCGCGGACCAGGGCGATCGAAGCGGCGTTGCCCGGCTGGATGTTCGCCTCCAGCCGGTGCAGGGCCAGGCCGGTCCCGGCGAAGGCGTACGCGAGGAGCAGGTCGAGCCCCTCCCCCAGCAGCCCGCGCCCCGCCGCGTGGGCGAAGGCGCCGTAGCCGAGCGCCCCGCACTGGAAGGCGCCCCGCACGATGTTGTTGACGTTGATGAACCCGGCGATGGCCCCGTCGGCGAGATCGCAGACCAGGAAGCCCGCCCCCGGCGCCCCTTGGGCCAGGCGGGCGGCGTACGGCTCGTACTCCTCAATCGTGGCCGGCGGGAACAGCCAGGGCTCGTGCAGGGCGCGGCTCTCGCGGACCCGGGCGGTGAACTCCGGTCCGTCGGCGGCCCGCAGGGGGCGCAGGCCGACCCGCGGGCCCTGGCTCAGGTACGTGGGGGTGTGAGGAGGCATCGCCCCAGGTTAGACAGCTCGTTCCGGGCGCAGCTCCAGCCGGGGGACGTCGGTCCGGCCGAGGCCGAACACCTGCGAGTAGAGGGAGAGTTCGGCCTCCAGGGCGCGGACCATCGTCTCCGCGCGGCGGAAGCCGTGCCCCTCGCCCTCGAAGGTGAGGTAGGCGTGCGGGACCGCGGGGGTGCGGGCGCGGAGGGCGGCCAGCAGGCGTTCGGCCTGGGCCGGCGGGCAGACGGGGTCCTCCAGGCCCTGGAGGAGGACGAACGGGGCGGTGATCCGGTCGGCGCGGGCGACGGGCGAGCGTTCGCGGCAGCGCAGTTCCAGGGCCTGGGGCGGGCCGGCCAGGCTCTCGGCGTAGTGGGATTCGAGGTCGTGGGTCTCGGTGGCGAAGCCCCTCAGGTCCAGCACCGGGTAGATGATCGCCGCGCAGGCGTACAGGCTCGTGGCGGCCAGGGAGGCGGCGGCCGTCCAGCCGCCCGCGCTGCCGCCCCGGATGGCGAGCCGGGCGGGGTCGGCGGTGCCCTCGTCGGCCAGGGCGCGGGCGACGGCCGCGCAGTCCTCGACGTCCACCACGCCCCACTGTTCGCGCAGCCGTTCGCGGTAGGCGCGGCCGTAGCCGGTGGAGCCGCCGTAGTTCACCTCGACGACGCCGATGCCCCGGGAGGTGAAGTAGGCGATGTGCAGGTCCAGTACGGGCGGCACGTGCGCGGTGGGGCCGCCGTGGGCCCACACCACGTACGGGGGCAGCTCGTCGGCGGGGCCCAGCAGGGCGGGGTGGTGGGGCGGGTAGACGTGGGCGTGGATCTCCCGGCCGCCGGGGCCGGCGAAGGTCCGGCTCTGCGGTTCGGGGTAGTGGGCGGGGTCCACGGGGTCCGCGGCCTGGGCGCCCACCACCCGGGCGTGCCCCGTGGCGGTGTCCAGCTCGACCACCTCGTACGCGCTGCGCGGACTGGCGGCGACCCCGTAGACGCGGGTGCCGCTGACGGCGAGCGAGGGCTGCCAGGCGGTCCACGGCCCGGCGGCGTCGACCAGGTCGCCGCTGTCGGGGTCCAGGACGCCGAGGACGGAGGAGCCCTGGCCGTGCAGCACCGCCAGCAGGCCGTCCGGCAGCGGCGCCAGCCAGGTCAGCCCCGGCTTCCACAGCGGGCCGCCGAACTCCTCCTCCCGGGGGCACAGGGCAACGGGCTCGCCGCCGCCGGGGTCCACCCGGTACGGGTTCCACCAGCCGCTGCGGTCGCTCACCGCGAGCAGGCTCCCGTCCGCGGCCCACGCCGCCTGGGCGACGGCCTCCCGCTCCCCGCCAAGCACCGTACGGGGCGCTGCGAGCGTGCCGTCGGGGCGGACGTCGGCCAGCTGGAGCTCCGTACCGTCCCAGGGCATCCGGGGGTGGTCCCACACCAGCCAGGCGGCGCCGCGCCCGTCCGGGGAGAGCTTCGGCCCGGTACGGAAGCGGTGCCGGTCGTCGGTGAGCTCGGTCACGGCGGTTCGGTCGGTAGCGGCGGACCCGTCCAGCGGGACGGCGGCCGCGACCCGGCGCACGTCCCCCGGGCCGGGGCCGGTGAACTCCTCCAGAACGCACCACACTTCGGCCCCGCGCAGCACCGGGTCGGCCCAGCGCAGCCCGCCGCCGACCGCCGACAGCGGGGTCAGCGGGCGGGGCGCCGGTGCGCCGGGGGCGTCGGGCTCGAAGGCGTACAGCCGCTGGTCGGCGTGGTGGACGAAGACCACCACCGGCCCGCCGTCGGCGCGTTCGGCCCCCGCCCAGGGCAGGCCCCCGTACTCGGTGAGCCGGCTGCGCACGTCCCAGGGGGCGGGCAGCACCGCCCGGGCGGGACCCCCGTCGGCGGGCCGGCGCACCAGGGTGCGGCGGCCGCCCTCCTGGGGCCGGGGCTCGGTCCACCACACCTCGGCGCCGACGGTGCCCAGGTACTCGGGGCGTCCGTCGTGGGCGGCGGCGTGGGCGGCGGTCAGCGGCGAGGGCCAGCTGCCGTAGGGGGCGCAGGCTGCGGCGGCGGTCATCGGCGGGCCCCGCTCACAGGTTCCGCAGCGCGCGGTCCAGGACCCGGACGCCGAAGTGGAGGGCGTCGACGGGGACCCGTTCGTCCACGCCGTGGAAGAGGGCCCAGTAGTCGAAGCCCGGCGGCAGTTTGAGCGGGGAGTAGCCGTAGCCGGTGATGCCGAGGCGGGAGAACTGCTTGGCGTCGGTGCCGCCCGCCATGCAGAAGGGGACGGGGTGCCCGTCGGGGTCGAAGTGCTGGACCGCCTCGCGCAGGACCGCGTACGTCCGCCCGTCCACGGGGGCTTCGAGGGCGACCTCGCGGTGGTGGAACTCCCAGTCCACGCCGGGGCCGGTGAGTTCGTCGAGGACGGCGGCGAACTCGGCCTCGCCGCCGGGCAGGGTGCGGCCGTCAATGTGGGCGATGGCGTGTCCGGGCACCACGTTGAGTTTGTAACCGGCGCTGAACATCGTCGGGTTGGCGCTGTTGCGCAGGGTGGCCTCGACCAGGGCGGCGGCCGGGCCGAGTTTGCCGAGGACCGCTTCGAGGTCGAAGCCGGGGGCGCGCGGGTCCACGGACAGGCCCTGGAGGGCGGCGAGTTCGGTGATGCAGGCGGCGACGGTGGCGGTGAGGCGGACCGGCCACGCGTACGCCCCGATCCGGGCGACGGCGGCGGCGAGCCGGGTGACGGCGTTGTCCGGGTGGGGCTTGGAGCCGTGGCCGGTGCGGCCGTGCGCGGTCAGTCTCAGCCAGGCGGTGCCGCGTTCACCGGCAGCGATGGGGTACAGGGGCCGGCCGGGGCCGGCGTGCAGGGTGAAGGCGCCGGACTCGCTGAGGCCCTCCGTACAGCCCTCGAAGAGGTGCGCATGCTGGTCGGCGAGGAATCCCGAGCCGTCGACGGCGCTGTCCTCCTCGTCGGCGGTGAAGGCGATGACGATGTCCCGCCGGGGCCGTACGCCGGTGCGCGCCCAGGCCCGTACGACGGCCAGCACCATGGCGTCCATGTTCTTCATGTCCACCGCGCCCCGGCCCCAGACCACCCCGTCGCGGACCTCGCCGGAGAAGGGGTCCGTGCTCCAGTCGGCGGCCTCGGCGGGGACCACGTCGAGGTGGCCGTGGACGAGGAGGGCGGGAGCGGAGGGGTCGGTGCCCTCGATGCGGGCCACCACGTTGGTGCGGCCGGGGGTGCGTTCCAGGAGGACGGGGTCCAGTCCGGCGCCGGCGAGGCGTTCGGCGGCGTACTCGGCGGCGGGCCGCTCCCGGCAGTCGCCGCCGCCCCGGTTGCTGGTGTCGATGCGGATCAGCCCGGAGGTGAAGGCGACCGCCTCGTCGAAGGCCGCCGCGTCCAGCGCCGCACCGTCGGGGGCGCCGGTACCGGGATCGAGTGCCGCCACGCAGGGGCCGCCGTCCAGCCGTTCCATGTCAGCCATAGTGCTCCTCCAGAGCCGCCGAGACGACGGTGGTGACCGCTTTGAAGGTCCGGATCCCCTCGTACATGGTCCCGCTGGTGTAGGCGATCCTGCGTTCGCCGGTCCGTTCGACGCCGGGGACGACGGTGGCGGCCATCGACAGGTGCTCCGCGTCGAACTCCACCTCGACCGTGTGCGGCCCGGCGCGCACCGGCTCGTGTCGGACGGCGAGCTCGACGGCCCCGGCCGCGGCGGCCCGGATGTCGGCGGCGGTACGGGCGGGGGTGCGGCAGACGGCCGCGTAGCGCGAGACGTGGTCCTTGACGGCGACGGTGCGCGCGCCGGGGGCGTATCCGGCGGCGTCGGCGCAGGTGAGGTCGTCGCCGGTGACGAGGATGACGGGGACCCCGTACTCGGCGACGACATGGGCGTTGAGCATGCCCTCGCTGGCCCGCCGACCGTCGAGCCAGACCCCGGTGAGGGAGTTGGCGAGGTAGGTGTGGGCGAGGACCCCCTCGGAGCCGGCGCCGGTGTGGTAGCCGACGAAGGCGACGCCGTCGACGTCCCCGTGCTGGACCCCCTCGACCATGGAGAGGGACTTGTGCCGGCCGGTGATCATCTCGGCGCGGGGGTCGAGTTCCTCCAGCAGGAGGTTGCGCATGGTCCAGTGGGCCTCGTTGACGAGGACCTCGTCGGCGCCGCCGTCGTAGAAGCCGAGGACGGCGGCGTTGACGTCGGAGGTGAACATGGCCCGGCAGCGCTCCCACTGCGGGGTCCCCGGCAGCACGTCGGCGGGCCAGGTGACGCCGGTGGCGCCTTCCATGTCGGCGGAGACGAGGATCTTCATCGGGCCCCCGGTGGGTCGGGTCGACAGGGCCCCACCCTAACCGCCCGGCCGCTCCCCGGCCCGGGGCCACGCCCGGGCCGGGCGGGGCGCCGGTCCCGCCCGGCCGGGATGTGGTCCGGGCGCCGGGGGACGCCCGCCGTGGCGGGGGGAATTCCACCCGAACCGGTGAGCCGCCGCAGGGGAGTTGCCCTGACGGCGGCCGGCGGGGCGGGTCAGGCTTCGACCTCGCGGGCCAGGTTGTCCAGGACGGTGTCGTAGATGCGGCCGAGGCCCTTGGGCGCGAAGGTGCGCTCGAAGAAGCCGCCGACGCCGCCCGCGCCGTTCCAGACGGTGCTGACGACGACCTTGGACTTGCCCTCGCCCGCCGGGGTCACCGTCCAGGTGGTGACCATGGAGGAGTTGCGGTCCTTCTCCACGAGCTGCCCGTCCGTGGGCTCGGTGACCTCCAGCAGGCAGTCGCGGACGCGCTTGCTGGTGGCCTGGAGCTTCCAGTGGACCAGGGTGCCCTCGCCGTCGCCGCCCTCGCGCACCTCGTACTCGCTGAAGTGCTCGGGCAGCAGCTTGCTCCGGGTGCCGCTGTAGTCCGCCAGCGCGTCGAAGACGGTGTCCGCGCCGGCCCCGATGATGCGCTCCGTGGTGGCCTCGACCTGCGCCATAGCTGTTCCTCCAGCAGTCGTGTTCACTCTTCGCGGCAAGCCAACCACCTCCGGGGCGGCCGCCAAAATCCGGGGTCGGGCCGGCGCCCGCGCCGCCGGGCCGGGGCGGCGTCCCCGTGCCCTCCCCCGGTCCCTTCCCCCCGGCGCCCGGGTACTCCATCGGGGGGCCGGCGGCCCTCCCCGTGACCCGGACGCCGCCCGAGGGGTCATCACATCGGGCCAATAGGCGGCCCAATCCCGCTTTCCGGGCGCGGTTTCCGGGACGATTCCGCCCAGACCCCTCGGCTGGGAGGCCCCATGCTCCACCCCGTACCGCACCGCCCCGCGAAGCAGCGCGGCCCCGTGAAGAGGCGCGCCGCCCTGCTGCTGGCGATCTCCACGGTCGCCGCCGCGCTGGCGAGCCCCGTCACCGCCGCCGCCCCCGCCCCCGCTCCCGCCCCGGCGGCCGGCGCCGCCGCACTGCGCTGGAGCGGCTGCGCGACGCCCCGCTACCCGACGCTGCAGTGCGCCTCCCTCCGCGTCCCCCTCGACCACGAGCGGCCGGCCGGGCGGCAGATCGCCCTGGCCCTGACCAGGGTCCCGCACACCTCCTCCGCCTCCGCCTTCCAGGGCCCCCTGCTGGTCAACCCGGGCGGCCCGGGCGGCAGCGGCCGCGCCCTGGCGGGGTACGTCGCCTCGGCGCTGCCCAAGGACGTGGCCGCCCGCTACGACGTGATCGGCTTCGACCCCCGGGGCGTGGGCAGGAGCGAGCCCGTCCTGGACTGCGGGGCGGGCCACTTCACGCCCGTACGGCCGGACTCGGTACCGCTGGACGCCGCCACCGAGCGGGCCAACCTGGAGCGGGTGCGCTCCTTCGCCGAGTCCTGCCAGGCGAAGCACGCGGACGTCCTCCCGTACATCGGCACCGTCGCGGCCGCCCGCGACCTGGAGGCGATGCGCACGGCCCTGGGCGCGGAGAAGATCAGCTACTTCGGCTACTCCTACGGCACCTACCTCGGCGCGGTCTACGCCAAGCTCCACCCCGGACGCGTGCACCGGCTGGTGCTGGACTCCGTCGTCGACCCGGCCGGCGTCTGGTACGAGGACAACCTGGCCCAGGACCGGGCCTTCGACGCCCGCCACAAGGCGTTCCTGGCCTGGGTGGCCCAGTACGACTCCACCTACCACCTGGGCACCGACCCGGCCGGGGTGGAGCGGCGCTGGTACGAGATGCGCGAGGCGCTGCGCGGGACCCCGGCCGGCGGGAAGGTGGGCCCGGCGGAGCTGGAGGACACGTACATGCCGGGGGGCTACTACAACGGCTACTGGCCGCACCTGGCCGAGGCGTTCGCGGCGTACGCGGTGAAGCAGGACCCGAAGCCGCTGGTGGCGGCGTACGAGCGGTTCGGGGCGGTGGAGCCCTCTGCGGGCAACGCGTACAGCGTGTACACGGCGGTGCAGTGCCGGGACTCGGCCTGGCCCCGGGACTGGAACACCTGGCGGGCCGACATGTGGCGCACCCACGCGAAGGCGCCCTTCATGACCTGGAACAACGCCTGGTACAACGCGCCGTGCGCGTTCTGGCCGACGGAGCCGCTCCAGGCCCCGGACGTGACGAACACGGCGCTGCCGGGGGCGCTGCTGTTCCAGGCGACGGAGGACGCGGCGACCCCGTACGAGGGCGCGGTGGGCATGCGGCACCGGCTGGCGGGGTCGGCGCTGGTGGTGGAGCAGGGCGGCGGCAACCACGGGATCGCGCTGAGCGGCAACAAGTGCCTGGACGAGAAGCTCGCCGCGTACCTGAGGACGGGTCAGGCGTCCGACGCCACCTGCCCGGCGCAGCCCGCCCCGAAGCCGACGGCGGCGACCCGCGCGCTCCCCTCCTCGGCGGGCGGCGCGGCCCTGCACGGCCTCCTGGGCTTCCGCGGCTGACCCCGGGTGCGGGGGCGGGCCCCGGCGCCGGTTCAGGCGTCGGGGCCGTCTGCCGTGACGCGGCGGAGGGCGTCGGTGGCGGCCAGGGCCAGCCGGGGGTGGGCCTGGGCCCGGACCAGGACCTCGTGGGCCCGGGTGTCGGCCAGGGCGCCCAGCCCCTCCACGCAGGCCAGGGCCACCCGCCAGTACGGGTCGTGCGGGGCCAGCAGCCGCGACAGCGTCGTGATCAGCGCCGGGACGGACTCCGGCGCCCGCAGCGCGGCCAGCAGCCTTACGGGGTGCAGGGCGTAGGCGGTGCGCAGGGTGTTGGTGGCCAGGGCGGCGGCCGCGCGGGCGGTACGGGGGTCGCCGAGCACCCCGAGGGCCTGCGCGGCGGCCGCGCAGCGCGCCGGGTCGCGGTGGTTGAGGAGCAGCACCAGCGGCTCGAAGGCCCGCCGGTCCCGCGCCATGCCGAGCCGGTACGCGGCCAGTTCCCGGGCCCACAGGGGCTGCCCGGGCGAGGTCAGCGAGGCGGCCAGCCCGTCGGGTCCGGCCGCCGCCAGCGCCTCGTACGCGGGAGACCCGCCCGCCTCCGCCCGCAGGCGCTCCAGTACCTCGTTCACGCGGCCACCCTAGGGCCCGGCGGACCGCGCCACGGACGGTTCGCCGGAGCCCGGCTGATCGATCATCGATCGATCGGTACATTTGGGCGGTACAGGTCACATCTCCGCGCTCTGGCGCGCGAGTTACTGCGGGGTTACTGTCGTTTCCATACGCACGGGACCGGCCTGGTGACGCAGCCGCCCCGTGCCAGTCGGTTCCACCGCACCACCCGTCTGCACGGCAGGACCCCGGGACAGGGTCGTGCCGCCCCGGCCACGCGCCCGCTCTGCGGGCGCGATCCCGTCGGGCCCGCCCGCACGGCATCCCCGTACGGCTTTCCACGCACCGCGCCGACGCACGGCCCCGCGCCACGCGTCCCGCTCCGCGTTCCCGTACCACCCCGCCGTAGGGCACCCCGCGCGCACCGTGCGCCGCGCGCGCCTTCCCAGTCGTCACCCTCATTCCACTGGAGTCCCGCGATGGACCTTCCGTCCACGTCCAGTCCCTCCCCCCTCCGCACCATCGCCGTCGTCGGCCTCGGCACCATGGGCGCCGGCATCGCCGAGGTCCTCGCCCGGGCCGGCCGCGAGGTCGTCGGCATCGACATCAGCGAGGCCGCCGCCCGCCGGGCGGCCGGCTCCCTCGCCGCCGCCACGGCCCGCTCGGTGGCCAAGGAGCGGCTCACCGAGCAGGAGCGCGAGGAGGTCCTCGCCCGCTTCCGCACCTCCACGGAGCTCTCCGCCGCCGCCGACGCCGACCTGGTCATCGAGGTGGTCCCGGAGGACTACGACCTCAAGCACCGGGTGTTCGACGAGCTGGACGCCATCGTCCGGCCCGACACCGTCCTGGCCACGGGCACCAACGCGCTGTCCGTGACCCGGCTCGCCGCCGAGTCCCTGCGGCCCGAGCGCGTCCTCGGCATGCACTTCTTCCACCCGGCGCCGGCGATGAAGCTGGTCGAGATCGTCTCCAGCGTGCTCACCTCGCCCATCGCCGTCGAGGCGGTCACCGCCCTCGCCCGCGAGCTGGACAAGGAGCCCGTCGCGGCCGGCGACCGGCCCGGTTTCGTCGCCGACGGCCTGCTCTTCGGCTACCTCAACCAGGCCGCCGCGATGTACGAGGCCAAGTACGCCTCCCGCGAGGACATCGACGCGGCCATGAAGCTCGGCTGCGGCCTGCCCATGGGTCCGCTGGCCCTGCTCGACCTGGTCGGCGTGGACACCGCCCGCACCGTCCTGGAGGCCATGTACGCCTCTTCCGGCGACCGGCTGCACGCCCCGGCCCCGATCCTGGGCCACCTCGTGGAGGCGGGCCTGACCGGGCAGAAGGCCGGCCGCGGCTTCTACACCTACGAGGCCCCGGGCAGCGCGGTGGTCGTCCGCGACCTCCAGACCCCGCTGGACGGCTCCCTGCTGGGCACCGGCCGCCCGGTCCACTCGGTCGGCGTCGCCGGCTCGGGCACCATGGCGAGCGGGATCGCGCAGGTCTTCGCCCAGGCCGGCTACCCGGTGGTGCTGGCCGCCCGCAGCCAGGAGAAGGCACAGGCCGCGAAGGCCGCGATCGGGAAGTCCCTGGACCGTGCGGTGTCCAGGGGCCGCCTGAGCGCGGAGGCCGCGGCGCAGACCCTGGACCTGGTCACCCCGGCCGGGTCGCTGGACGCCTTCGCCGAGGTGGACCTGGCCGTGGAGGCCGTCGCGGAGGACCTGGAGGTCAAGCAGCAGCTCTTCGCGGGCCTGGACAAGGTCTGCAAGCCGGGCGCGGTGCTGGCCACCACCACTTCCTCGCTGCCGGTGATCGCCGTGGCGCGGGCGACCGAGCGTCCGCAGGACGTGATCGGCATGCACTTCTTCAACCCGGCGCCGGCCATGAAGCTGGTCGAGGTGGTCCGCACCGTCCTGACGGCCGACGACGTGCACGCCACCGTCCGCGAGGTCTGCGGGAAGGTCCGCAAGCACGCGGTGGACTGCGGGGACCGGGCGGGGTTCATCGTGAACGCGCTGCTGTTCCCGTACCTGAACAACGCCGTGAAGATGGTCGAGCAGCACTACGCCAGCCTCGACGACATCGACGCCGCGATGAAGCTGGGCGGCGGCTACCCGATGGGGCCCTTCGAGCTCCTCGACGTGGTCGGCCTGGACGTGTCGCTGGCCATCGAGAAGGTGCTCCACCAGGAGTTCCGCGACCCGGGCCTGGCCCCGTCGCCGCTGCTGGAGCACCTGGTCGCGGCGGGCTGCCTGGGCCGGAAGACCGGCCGCGGATTCCGTGAGCACGCCCGCCGGTAAGCCGGACCCCGAGCAGGATGCGTGGGGAGGGCTGCTCGGGTCCGCCGGACCCTCACGGCGGACACACCCTCCCGAGCCCAGTGCGGGCCCTCCCCCGCATCCACCCCCCGCCCACCCCCCTCCGGCGCGCGCGCCCGCCCGGATGAAGTACTTTCGCTCTATGTCCCAGCCCGCCAAGACCTCCCCCCGCGCCGCATCGGCCTCCGACGCCCCCGAGGGCACGGCGGGCAGCCGGGCGGCCGCCCAGCGCCTGAAGATGCGCCGCGAGCTCGCGGCGGCGGCCATGGAGCTGTTCGCGACGAAGGGGTACGAGGCCACGACGGTCGACGAGATCGCCGCGGCCGCCGGGGTGGCGCGGCGGACCTTCTTCCGGCACTTCCGCTCCAAGGAAGAGGCCATCTTCCCGGACCACGACGACACCCTGACCCGGGCCGAGGCGGTCCTGGACGTGGCCCCGGCGCACGAGCACCCGCTCGACACGGTGTGCCGGGGGATCAAGGAAGTCATGAAGATGTACGCGGCCTCGCCCGCGGTGTCGGTGGAGCGCTACCGGCTGACCCGCGAGGTACCGGCGCTGCGGGAGCGGGAGATCGCCTCGGTGGCCCGCTACGAGCGGCTGTTCACCCGCTACCTGCTGGCCCATTTCGACGAGACCGAGCCCCACGACGGCAACGACGACCCGCTGCTGGCGGAGGTGGCCGCCTCGGCGGTGGTGACCGCGCACAACCACGTGCTGCGGCGCTGGCTGCGGGCCGGCGGCCAGGGGGACGTGGAGGCGCAGCTGGACCACGCCTTCGGGATCGTCCGCAAGACCTTCGGCTCCGGGATCGGCGCCGGCCGCTCGCAGGACGGCTCGGCGCCGGCCCCGCAGGCGGCGGTGCGCACCGAGGGCGAGGTCCTCGTCGCGGTGGCGCGGACCGACGCCCCGCTGGACGAGGTCATGCGGACCATCGAGGAAGCACTCAAGAACAAGTAGTCGCTCTCGTCACAGTGGCCGCTCCCGTTTCGGGGGCGGCCGCTTTGGTTTGTCCGGGTTGCCCCTACTCGTGAGTAACTCTGATCGATCATCGCTCATGTGCGCAGGTCAATCGGCAAATGAGAGAATTTTTTGGCACGCAGTGCCTTGCCGAGTGACACGGGGTGCCATACGTTGAATCTCGTCCGGACGTCCCCGCGGTCCACGCCCACTCGGCACGGAACGCGCCCCGGATGCCTGCGTCACCAGGCCCCCGCCCGCCCCACCACAGGCGCGGCCGCCCCACAGCACCGCCGGACCGACGGCACTCGCAGCACCCGCACCACCGCTCCCCCGCACCTACCGATCCCTCAGCGCACCCTCAACCAGCGCTCAGCCGGAGGCAACACCGTGAAGGACATCCTGGACGCGATTCAGTCGCAGTCCGCCACCGCCGCAGACTTCGCGGCGCTGCCGCTGCCCGACTCGTACCGCGCGATCACCGTGCACAAGGACGAGACCGAGATGTTCGACGGGCTCGCCAGCCGCGACAAGGACCCCCGCAAGTCCCTGCACCTGGACCAGGTCCCGGTGCCGGAACTCGGCCCGGGCGAGGCCCTGGTGGCCGTCATGGCCTCCTCGGTCAACTACAACTCCGTGTGGACCTCGATCTTCGAGCCGGTGTCCACCTTCAGCTTCCTGGAGCGCTACGGGCGCCTGTCGGAGCTCACCAAGCGCCACGACCTCCCGTACCACATCATCGGCTCCGACCTCGCGGGCGTCGTCCTGCGCACCGGCCCCGGCGTCAACTCCTGGAAGCCCGGCGACGAGGTCGTCGCGCACTGCCTGTCGGTGGAGCTGGAGTCCTCCGACGGCCACAACGACACGATGCTCGACCCCGAGCAGCGCATCTGGGGCTTCGAGACCAACTTCGGCGGCCTCGCGGAGATCGCCCTGGTCAAGTCCAACCAGCTGATGCCCAAGCCCGGCCACCTCAGCTGGGAGGAGGCCGCCTCCCCCGGCCTGGTCAACTCCACCGCCTACCGCCAGCTGGTCTCCCGCAACGGCGCCGGCATGAAGCAGGGCGACAACGTCCTGATCTGGGGCGCCAGCGGCGGCCTCGGCTCCTACGCCACCCAGTTCGCCCTCGCCGGCGGCGCCAACCCGATCTGCGTGGTCTCCTCCCCGGAGAAGGCCGAGATCTGCCGCTCCATGGGCGCGGAGGCGGTCATCGACCGCAACGCCGAGGGCTACAAGTTCTGGAAGGACGAGCGGACCCAGGACCCCAAGGAGTGGAAGCGCTTCGGCAAGCGCATCCGCGAGCTGACCGGCGGCGAGGACATCGACATCGTCTTCGAGCACCCGGGCCGCGAGACCTTCGGCGCCTCCGTCTACGTCACCCGCAAGGGCGGCACCATCACCACCTGCGCCTCCACCTCCGGGTACATGCACGAGTACGACAACCGCTACCTGTGGATGTCGCTGAAGCGGATCATCGGCTCGCACTTCGCCAACTACCGCGAGGCGTGGGAGGCCAACCGCCTGATCGCCAAGGGCAAGATCCACCCGACCCTGTCGAAGGTCTACTCCCTGGAGGACACCGGCCAGGCGGCGTACGACGTCCACCGCAACCTCCACCAGGGCAAGGTCGGCGTCCTCGCGCTCGCCCCCGAGGAGGGCCTGGGCGTCCGCGACCACGAGATGCGCGCCCAGCACCTCGACGCCATCAACCGCTTCCGCAACATCTGAGACGCCCCAAGGGCCTGAGGGACAGCCTGAGATGACAGAGCGCCAGAAAGACCGTCCGTGGCTCATGCGGACGTACGCCGGCCACTCCACCGCCGAGGCGTCCAACGAGCTGTACCGCCGCAACCTCGCCAAGGGGCAGACCGGCCTGTCGGTGGCCTTCGACCTGCCGACGCAGACCGGCTACGACCCGGACCACGTCCTCGCCCGCGGCGAGGTCGGCCGGGTCGGGGTCCCCGTCTCCCATCTGGGCGACATGCGGCGGCTGTTCCAGGACATCCCCCTGGAGCAGATGAACACCTCGATGACGATCAACGCCACCGCCATGTGGCTGCTGGCGCTCTACCAGGTGGCCGCCGAGGAGCAGGGGGCGGACATCTCCCAGCTCCAGGGCACCACCCAGAACGACATCGTCAAGGAGTACCTCTCGCGCGGGACGCACGTCTTCCCGCCGGGACCCTCGCTCCGCCTGACGACGGACATGATCGCGTACACGGTCAACCACATCCCGAAGTGGAACCCGATCAACATCTGCTCGTACCACCTCCAGGAGGCGGGGGCCACCCCGGTCCAGGAGATCGCGTACGCGATGTCGACCGCGATCGCCGTCCTGGACTCGGTGCGCGACTCCGGGCAGGTCCCGGAGGAACGTTTCGGTGAGGTGGTCGCCCGTATCTCCTTCTTCGTGAACGCGGGCGTCCGCTTCATCGAGGAGATGTGCAAGATGCGCGCCTTCGGCCGCATCTGGGACAAGGTCACCCGCGAGCGCTACGGCATCGAGGACCCCAAGCAGCGCCGCTTCCGCTACGGGGTCCAGGTCAACTCCCTCGGCCTGACCGAGGCGCAGCCGGAGAACAACGTCCAGCGCATCGTCCTGGAGATGCTGGCCGTCACCCTGTCCAAGGACGCCCGCGCCCGCGCCGTGCAGCTGCCCGCCTGGAACGAGGCGCTGGGCCTGCCCCGGCCCTGGGACCAGCAGTGGTCGCTGCGCATCCAGCAGGTCCTCGCCCACGAGAGCGACCTGCTGGAGTACGAGGACATCTTCGCCGGCTCGCACGTCATCGAGGCCAAGGTCGGGTCGCTGGTCGACGACTGCCTGGCCGAGATCGACCGGATCCAGGAGATGGGCGGCGCGATGGCCGCCGTCGAGTCCGGATACCTGAAGTCCCAGCTGGTCTCCTCGCACGCCGAGCGGCGCGCCCGGATCGAGTCCGGCGAGGACAAGATCGTCGGGGTGAACTGCTTCCAGCAGACCGAGGAGAACCCGCTCACCGCCGACCTCGACGGCGCCATCATGACGGTGGACGCGGCAGTCGAGGAGCTGACCGTCGAGCGGATCCGGCGCTGGCGCGCCGAGCGCCAGGAGGCGTCGGACCGGCAGGGCGGGGGCGACCCGTACGTCTTCCCGACCGTCGGCCAGAGCCTGGAGCGGCTGAAGGAGGCCGCGGCGGGCACCGAGAACCTCATGGAGGCCACCCTGGAGTGCGCCCGCGCCGGTGTCACCACCGGCGAGTGGGCGAGCGCCCTGCGCGAGGTCTTCGGCGAGTTCCGCGCCCCCACCGGAGTCTCCTCGGCTCCGGTGGCGGTCACCGCCGAGGAGGGCACGCCGATGGCCCTGGTCCGCGAGAAGGTCGCCCGCACGGCCGAGGAGCTGGGCTGCGGCCGGCTGCGGCTGCTGGTCGGCAAGCCCGGCCTGGACGGGCACTCCAACGGCGCCGAGCAGATCGCCGTCCGGGCCCGCGACGCCGGCTTCGAGGTGGTCTACCAGGGCATCCGGCTGACGCCCGAGGAGATCGCGACGGCGGCGCTGGCCGAGGACGTGCACTGCGTGGGACTGTCCATCCTGTCCGGTTCGCACAGCGCTCTCGTCCCGGACGTGCTGGAACGCCTGCGTCTCGCGGGGGCGGGCGACATACCCGTCATCGTGGGCGGCATCATCCCCAACGCCGACGCGGTGACACTGAAGGAGGCCGGAGTCGCCGCCGTCTTCACACCCAAGGACTTCGGCATCACGGAGATCATCGGCCGTATCGTCGACGAGATCCGCACAGCGAACAAGCTCGACCCCATGGAGGTTCCCGCATGACCACGCCCGCTTCCCCGGTGAACCGGCTGCGGCCGCGCCGCTCCTGCCTCGCGGTGCCGGGTTCGAACCCGCGTTTCCTGGAGAAGGCCCAGGGCCTGCCGGCCGACCAGGTCTTCCTCGACCTGGAGGACGCCTGTGCGCCGCTCGCCAAGCCCGAGGCGCGCCACACCATCGTCAAGTTCCTGAACGAGGGCGACTGGACCGGCAAGACCCGGGTCGTGCGCGTCAACGACTGGACCACCCACTGGACGTACCGGGACGTCGTCACGGTCGTCGAGGGCGCGGGCCAGAACCTCGACTGCATCATGCTGCCGAAGGTCCAGGACGCCCAGCAGGTCGTGGCGCTGGACCTGCTGCTGACGCAGATCGAGAAGACGATGGGCTTCGAGGTCGGCAAGATCGGCATCGAGGCGCAGATCGAGAACGCCCAGGGCCTCAACAACGTCAACGCGATCGCGCAGGCGTCCCAGCGCGTGGAGACGATCATCTTCGGGCCGGCCGACTTCATGGCCTCGATCAACATGAAGTCGCTGGTCGTGGGCGAGCAGCCGCCCGGCTACCCGGCGGACGCCTACCACTACATCCTGATGAAGATCCTGATGGCCGCCCGGGCGAACAACCTGCAGGCGATCGACGGCCCCTACCTCCAGATCAAGAACGTCGACGGGTACCGCGAGGTGGCCGGGCGGGCCGCCGCCCTCGGCTTCGACGGCAAGTGGGTGCTGCACCCGGGCCAGGTCGAGGCGGCCAACGAGGTCTTCTCCCCCTCCCAGGCCGACTACGACCACGCCGAGCTGATCCTCGACGCGTACGAGTGGTGCACCTCCGAGGCGGGCGGCAAGAAGGGCTCCGCGATGCTCGGCGACGAGATGATCGACGAGGCCAGCCGCAAGATGGCCCTGGTCATCGCGGGCAAGGGCCGTGCCGCCGGGATGCAGCGCACCAGCAAGTTCGAGATCCCGGGAGCCTGAGCACCATGCAGTTCGGACGCACGTACGAGGAGTTCGAGGTCGGCGCGGTCTACAAGCACTGGCCCGGGAAGACGGTCACGGAGTACGACGACCACCTCTTCTGTCTGCTGACCATGAACCACCACCCGCTGCACATGGACAGCAACTACGCCGAGAACACGACCGACTTCGGCAAGAACGTGGTCGTGGGCAACTACATCTACTCCCTGCTGCTGGGCATGTCCGTGCCGGACGTCTCCGGGAAGGCCATCGCCAACCTGGAGATCGAGTCCCTGCGGCACGTGGCGCCGACCTTCCACGGCGACACGATCTACGGCGAGACCACCGTGCTCGACAAGACCCCGTCGAAGTCGAAGGACGACCGCGGGATCGTGTACGTGGAGACCAAGGGCTACAAGCAGGACGGCACCCTCGTCTGCGTCTTCCGGCGCAAGGTGATGGTCCCGACCGAGACGTACATCAAGGCGCGCGGCGGCGAACAGCCCGGCCGCCCGGAGCTGAAGACGCAGGAGAAGTAGCCATGGCCCGACTCGCCCAGACCGCCGGGCTCACGGACGTCCAGCAGGAGATCCTGAAGACCGTCCGGGAGTTCGTCGACAAGGAGATCATCCCGGTCGCGACCGAGCTGGAGCACCGCGACGAGTACCCGCAGCAGATCGTGGACGGGCTCAAGGAGCTCGGCCTCTTCGGCCTGATGATCCCCGAGGAGTACGGCGGTCTGGGTGAGTCGCTGCTCACCTACGCGCTGTGCGTCGAGGAGATAGCCCGTGGCTGGATGTCCGTCTCGGGCATCATCAACACCCACTTCATCGTGGCGTACATGCTCAAGCAGCACGGCACGCAGGAGCAGAAGGACCACTTCCTGCCGCGCATGGCGCTGGGCGAGGTGCGCGGCGCGTTCTCGATGTCCGAGCCGGGGCTGGGCTCCGATGTGTCGGCCATCACCTCCAAGGGCGTCAGGGACGGCGACGAGTACGTCCTGAACGGCCAGAAGATGTGGCTGACGAACGGCGGCACCTCCACCCTGGTGGCCGTCCTGTGCCGGAGTGACGAAGGACACCCCGAGGGCACCGCCCCCCACAAGTCGATGACCACCTTCCTCGTCGAGAAGGAGCCGGGCTTCGGGGAGGTCCGTCCGGGTCTGACCATCCCGGGCAAGATCGACAAGATGGGCTACAAGGGGGTCGACACCACCGAGCTGATCATGGACGGACTGCGCATTCCGGCCAATCGGGTTCTCGGCGGGCAGACGGGCCGAGGGTTTTACCAAATGATGGACGGGGTCGAGGTCGGCCGCGTCAACGTGGCGGCCCGTGGCTGCGGCGTCGCGCAGCGTGCCTTCGAGCTCGGTGTCTCCTATGCCCAGCAACGTCACACTTTCGGCAAGCCGATCGCCCAGCATCAGGCCATCCAGTTCAAGCTGGCCGAAATGGCTACCAAGGTCGAAGCGGCCCATGCCATGATGGTGAACGCAGCACGCAAAAAGGACTCCGGGGAACGAAACGACCTCGAAGCCGGCATGGCGAAGTACCTCGCCTCCGAATACTGCAAGGAGGTCGTCGAAGATGCCTTCCGCATCCACGGCGGCTACGGATTCTCGAAGGAGTACGAGATCGAGCGCCTCTACCGGGAGGCCCCGATGCTTCTGATCGGTGAAGGTACCGCCGAGATCCAGAAAATGATCATCGGGCGCCGTCTGTTGGAGGAGTACCGAGTCCAGGGCTGAAAGTCCGTTTTGCAGTGATTCATCCCACGGTTTTCCGTGGGAGAGTCACTGCCAGTCACTGGCTGGGGGCCATCGACTCGGCTTCTGGCTTGCCCAGTTGTTGCGCGCAACCGATAGCATTCCAGTAAAGCCGCCGTCCCGTCCCCCCGTTTGCGGCGCGGCAATCACCCGCTACGAAGGTCATCCATGCCCCACAGCCAAACCTCTGCACCTCGCGACAGCCGACTCGGCGTACGCCTCGCGCGCGGAGCATCGCCGTGGCTTCTGCCGACCGTTGCCACCGCGGCCCTCAGCCTGACCCGGGCCCGCAAGTCCGGGCGCTGGGCCGCTGTGGCCGTGCCCACCACCGCGCTCGCGGCGGGCATGCTGTGGTTCTTCCGCGACCCCGAGCGCGAGATCGCCCAGGGCCGCGTCATCTCGCCCGCCGACGGCGTGGTGCAGAGCATCATGCCGTGGAAGGACGGGCGCACCCGCGTCGCGATCTTCATGAGCCCGCTGAACGTCCACGTCAACCGCGCGCCGCTGGCCGGCACGGTGACGTCCGTGGAGCACATCCCCGGCGGGTTCGTCCCGGCGTTCAACAAGGAGAGCGAGAACAACGAGCGCGTTGTCTGGCACTTCGACACCGAGCTCGGCGACATCGAGATGGTGCAGATCGCCGGCGCCGTCGCCCGCCGCATCGTCCCCTACCTGCCGGCCGGCACCAAGGTGGAGCAGGGCGAACGCATCGGTCTGATCCGCTTCGGCTCCCGCGTCGACATCTACCTCCCGGAGGGCGTCGAGGTCGCGGTCGAGGTCGGTCAGGCCACCACCGCGGGGGTGACCCGAATTGACCGTGACTGACCCCGGTACTCCTGCCACCGGCTGGGTGCCCGAATCCGCCCCGGAGGAGTCCGCCGAGGACGACATGCCGCTCTCGCTGCGGCTGTCGATAGCGGACACCCTCACCCTGGGCAACGCCACCTGCGGATTCATGGCGGTGTACTTCACCACCACCGGGATCCTCATCCCGCACCTCACCGGCAGCGGCGAGTCCGGCATGGCCCGGCACAGCGCGGCCACCGCGGTGATACTGATGCTCCTCGCGGCGGTCTTCGACCTCTTCGACGGCATCGTGGCCCGCAAGCTGCGCAGCTCCCCGATGGGCGCCGAGCTGGACAACCTGTCCGACCTGATCAGCTTCGGGCTGGCGCCGGCGTACTTCGTGCTGGTCTACGGCATGGTCGCCGACGACGCGCACCAGAAGGTGTCGGCGCTGGCGGCCATCGTGGTCCTGCTGGCGGTGGTGCTGCGGCTGGCGAGATTCAGCTGCGTGACGATGAAGGACGGCATGTTCCAGGGCATGCCGAGCCCCTTCGGTGCGCTGACGGTCGTCTCCATCGTGCTGCTGGAGCTGCCGTTCGTGCCGACCCTGCTGGCGATCGTGGGCGTAGCCTGGCTGATGGTGAGCCGGGTCGAGTACCCGAAGCCGCGGGGGGCCCTCGCGGCGGCGATGCTCAGCTGGATCGTCGGGGCCATGGGGCTCCTGGCGGCGTGGGCGTTCGACGCGCCGGGCGGGCAGCTGCTGCTCCAGACGGGGTGTGCGCTGCAGATCGCTCTGGCGGCGACGATTCCGCTGTTCGCCACCACTCGGCGGGCGAACACGTTCCGCCACAACCGGCGCGAGGCGCGTGCGGCGCAGCTGCCGTAGGCTGCCGCCCGCTTCCGAAGGCCCCGGGGTGCCACTTGGCCCCCGGGGCCTTCGCCGTTCCCGGGGGCGGGGCCGGGGGTTCCGCTGCGCGGGGCGGGGTCCCCTGCCCGCCCTTCGCCCGTTCCTCCCCCAGCTACCGCTGGGAGGTGCCCCCTGGGGCTCCGCCCCGGACCCCGCGCCTCAATCGCCGGCGGGGCTGATTCCGGCCCCGCCGGCGATTGAGGCGCGGGCGCGGTAGCGCCGTGTCCGTAGCCGCGCCGGCGACTGAGGCGGAAACGGAGAAAGGGCGGGGAGGGGACCGCTCCGCGCGGCTGCAGCCCGCACCCCCGCCCCGGGACGGTTAGCCTTGATGTCGGAAAACCGCCAGCTCGCCGCCGCGGCGGCCGGAATGCTGGAGCCATGTACACCGACACCGACCGCTGCGTGCGGGCCGTGCAGTCGAAGGACGCCCGTTTCGACGGGTGGTTCTTCACCGCGGTCCGGACGACCGGCATCTACTGCCGGCCCAGCTGCCCGGCCGTGCCGCCCAAGGTCGAGAACATGAGCTTCCTGCCCAGCGCCGCCGCCTGCCAGCAGGCCGGCTACCGGGCCTGCAAGCGGTGCCGGCCCGACACCAGCCCCGGCTCCCCCGAGTGGAACGCCCGCGCCGACGCCGTCGCCCGCGCGATGCGGCTCATCCAGGACGGGGTCGTGGACCGCGAAGGGGTCCCGGGGCTCGCCGCCCGGCTCGGCTACTCCGCCCGGCAGGTCGAGCGGCAGCTGGGCGCCGAGCTCGGCGCCGGCCCGCTGGCCCTGGCCCGGGCCCAGCGCGCGCAGACCGCCCGGCTGCTGATCGAGACCTCCGAGCTGCCCATGGGCGACGTGGCCTTCGCCGCCGGTTTCTCCTCCATCCGCAACTTCAACGAGACGGTCCGGGAGGTCTTCGCCCTCACCCCCGGCGAGCTCCGGGCGCGCGCCGCGCGGGCCGGGCAGCGTGAGCCGCGTATCCCCGGGACCCTGAGCCTGCGGCTGCCCTACCGGGCCCCGCTCCACCCCGACAACCTCTTCGGGCACCTCGTCGCCACCGCCGTGCCCGGCGTGGAGGAGTGGCGCGACGGGGCCTACCGTCGGACCCTGCGGCTGCCCCACGGCTCGGGGATCGTCGCCCTCACCCCCGGCCCCGACCACATCGGCTGCCGGCTCGCCCTGACCGACCTGCGGGACCTGACCATCGCCATCAGCCGCTGCCGGTGGATGCTCGACCTGGACGCCGACCCCGAGGCCGTGGACGGGCAGCTGCGCACCGACCCGCTGCTGGCCCCCCTCGTGGACAAGGCCCCCGGGCGCCGGGTGCCCCGTACCGTCGACGCGGCGGAGTTCGCCGTACGGGCGGTGCTGGGGCAGCAGGTGTCCACCGCCGCCGCGCGGACCCATGCGGCCCGGCTGGTGAGCGCGTACGGGGAGCCCGTCGAGGATCCGCACGGCGGTCTGACCCGCCTGTTCCCCTCCCCCGGGACGCTGGCGGGGCTCGACCCCGAGGCGCTGTCCATGCCGCGCAGCCGCCGCACCACCCTGACCACCCTGGTCACGGCCCTGGCCGACGGTTCGCTGCCGCTGGGCATCGACAGCGACTGGGAGGCGGCCCGCGCCCGGCTGGACGCCCTGCCCGGCTTCGGCCCGTGGACCACCGGGATCATCGCGATGCGGGCCCTGGGCGACCCGGACGCCTTCCTCCCCTCCGACCTGGGGGTCCGCAAGGCGGCCCGGGGGCTGGGGCTGCCCTCGACGCCCGCCGCGCTCACCGCCCGCGCGGCCGGCTGGCGGCCCTGGCGGGCGTACGCCGTCCAGTACCTGTGGGCGACCGACGACCATCCGATCAACCGCATGCCCGTGCCCGTGCGCGCCGAAGGAGCATCCTCGTGAGCAGTGCCAGCAGCAAGTACCACACCGTCGTCGACAGCCCCTACGGGCCGCTCACCCTCGTCGCCACCGACGGGGTCCTCAGCGGGCTGTACATGACCAGCCAGCGCCACCGCCCGCAGGAGGAGTCCTTCGGCGAGCGGGTCGCCCCGCAGGAAGAGCCGTTCCCGGAGGTGGCACGGCAGCTCAGCGCGTACTTCGCCGGCGAGCTGACGGAGTTCACCGTCCCCGTCCGGCTGGAGGGGACCGCCTTCCAGCGCAGCGTGTGGGAGCAGCTCGTCCGGATCCCGTACGGCCAGACCTGGTCGTACGGGCGGCTGGCGGCGGAGCTGGGCAGGCCGGGTGCCTCCCGTGCGGTGGGCCTGGCCAACGGGAAGAACCCGGTCAGCATCGTCGTGCCCTGCCACCGCGTGATCGGCGCCTCCGGGTCGATGACGGGCTACGGCGGCGGGATCGAGCGCAAGGTGCGGCTGCTGGAGTTCGAGAGCGGCGCCCGGGCCGCCCGGTAGGTCAGACCACGGCCAGCGGAACCAGGAGCGCGAAGCCCGCGCCGGCCTCGACGGCGTAGGCGTACAGGGAGGGGTGCTGGACCGGAGCGGCGAGCAGGACCACGCCCTGCTGGGTCGCGGCGGCCTTCACCCACTCCTCGTCGGCGCCGAGCCGGCCCTGGTACCAGCCCTCGCAGGGGCCGGGGCCGGTGACGGCGAGGACGTCGTCCTCCCGGCGGTAGAACGCCTGCCAGCCCTCGGCGGGCGCCGACCACGCCTCGAAGTCCTCGAAGGAGGCCCAGCCGCCCTCGCGGATCGCGGTGTCGAACAGCCAGACCGGCATCCCCTCGGGCGACACCTCGCCGCCCGACTGCTCTTCGGTGGTGAAGTGGACCATGGGAAGGGCGTCGGGACCGTCGGCCGTGCTCGGCCAGGCGTACATCGTGATCATCTGTTGATTCTGCCCTGGGGGGTGGGGTTCGGGACAGGCTTGGGAGCCGCCGGGTGTCAGGTCCGCACGGGGCGGCGGCCGTTCTCCAGTTCCACCGTCCCCTCGCCCGATTCCAGTACGCGGCACGCCTCTTGGGCGCGCAGGCCGAGGGAGCCGAGGAGGTAGGCGGGGAGTTCGGCGGGTTCGACGAGCTTCCAGGAGAGCAGTTCCTCCTCCTGGAGGGTGAGGGAGGCCAGCTGCGCGGCGTCGAGCACTCCGCCGTCGTAGAGATAGGCGACCAGCGGAGGGCGGCCCTCGCCCACGCTCCAGTCGACGGCGAGGAGCCGGCCCAGGGGCAGGTCGAGGCCGATCTCCTCGGCGCTCTCGCGGCGGGCGGCGGTGCGCGGCGACTCGTTCCGGTCGGATTCGACGGTGCCGCCGGGCAGGGCCCAGCCCTCGCGGTAGTTGGGCTCGACGAGCAGGACCCGGCCCCGCTCGTCCCGGTAGAGGGCGGCCGCGCCGGCCAGCACCCGGGGCAGGCTCGCGATGTAGGTGGCGTAGTCATCCGTGGTGGTCACGCCGCCACCCTAGCCGGGGTCTGCGGGCGCCCGTCCCGGTACCCCGCGGCCCCTCACCCCTCGGGGTCCGCGCCGTTCTCGCGGTCACGCCCCCGGGACTCGGCGAGGCGGCGCAGCCGGGGGTGGCGGGCCGGTCCGCTCTCGCTGACGGCCTCGCCCACCATGGCCCGGACGGCGTCCCGCAGGCCGTGCAGGGCGGGGTGGCGGGCGGGTCCGGCGGCGGGGTCCTCGCGCAGTTCGCGCAGCAGCGCCCAGCACAGCAGCAGCATGACGACGACGAAGGGCAGGGCCACGAGGATGGTGGCCGTCTGGAGGGACTTCAGGCCGCCCGCGACGAGGAGGACGGCGGCGACGGCGGCCATCAGGACGCCCCAGGTGACGACCAGCCAGGTGGGCGGGTGGAGGGAGCCGCGGCTGGTGAGGGAGCCCATGACCAGGGAGGCGGAGTCTGCGCTGGTGATGAAGTACGTCATCACCAGCGCCATGGCCACCCAGGAGGTGAGGGTGCCGAGCGGAAGGGCGTCGAGCATCGCGAAGAGGGATGCCTCGGCGCCCTCCTTGGCCTTGGCGCCGAGGTCGGCGGCGCCGGTGGAGTCCAGGCGGATGGCCGTGCCGCCCATGACGCAGAACCAGATGACGGTGGCGCCGGAGGGGACGAGGAGCACCCCGACGAGGAACTCGCGGATGGTACGGCCGTGGGAGATCCGGGCGATGAAGGTCCCGACGAAGGGGGCCCAGGAGAGCCACCAGGCCCAGTAGAAGATCGTCCAGGTGCCGAGCCAGGCGCTGTCGGTGAAGGCGCCGGTGCGGCTGGCCATGGGGATCAGCTCGTGCAGGTAGTCGCCGACGCTGGCGGGGATCACGTCGAGGACGTAGACGGTGGGGCCGAGGAGGAAGACGAAGACCATCAGGGCGGCGGCGAGCACCACGTTGAGGGTGCTGAGCCATTTGACGCCCTTGTGCAGGCCGGAGAAGGCGGACAGCACGAAGGCGGCGGAGAGCGAGCCGATGATGATCAGCTGGACGCCGGTGGAGTCCTTGATCCCGGTGGTGATGCCCAGGCCCTGGGAGACCTGGAGGGCGCCGAGGCCGAGGCTGGTTGCGGTGCCGAAGACGGTGGCGAAGACGGCCAGCAGGTCGATGGCCTTGCCGGGCCGGCCGGCGGCCCGGCGGGCGCCGATGAGGGGGACGAAGGCGGAGCTGAGGCGGTTGCCGCGGCCCTTGCGGAAGGTGGCGTAGGCGAGGGCGAGACCGGCGATGCCGTAGATGGCCCAGGGGGTGAGGGTCCAGTGGAAGAAGGAGTAGTCGAGGGCCGCGCGGGCCGCGTCCCCGGTGCGGGGGGCGGCGCCGCTGGCGGGGGGCGGGGCCAGGTAGTGAGTGAGGGGTTCGCCCACCCCGTAGAACATCAGGCCGATGCCCATGCCGGCGCTGAACATCATCGCGATCCACGCGAGGTTGCCGAACTCGGGTTCGGAGTCGTCGGCGCCGAGCCGGACGCGGCCGAAGCGGCTGAGGGCGAGGACCACGCACAGGACGAGGAAGATGTCGGCGGCGATCACGAACAGCCAGGCGAAGTTGGACAGCACCCAGGCGAGGGCGGAGCCGGAGGCGGCGTCGAAGGAGCCCTTGCCGAGGGCGGCCCAGGCGACCACGGCGAGCACGACGGCCACCCCGACGAGGACCACCGTGCGGTCGGGTGTGCCGTCCGGCGGGCCGCCGCGGGGCTCCGCGCCGGGGGCGTCCGGACGTGCCGCTTCCAGTGATTCCGCGCTCATGCGGCCACACTATGCAGGCGTATATCCGTATTTAGGGGTATGGCGCGCCGCATGTGGCCCAGGCCACTCATGGGCATAGGAGGATCCTCCGGATAAGCTCGGGGTGGCGCGACTGCACGTTCGATAGCAAGGGATCAGCAAGGTGACGGACGGGGCAGTAACTGAGGCCGCGCGCGTGCTCATCGCCGCGGACAAATTCAAGGGCTCGCTCACGGCCGTTCAGGTCGCGGAGCGGGTGACGGCCGGCCTGCGCAGGGCCGTACCGGGCGTGGAGGTCGAGACCCTCCCCGTCGCGGACGGCGGCGACGGTACGGTCGCGGCCGCCGTGGCGGCCGGGTTCGAGCGCCGGGAGGTCCGGGTCACCGGTCCCCTCGGCGAGCCGGTCACGGCCGCTTTCGCGTTCCGCGACGGCACCGCGGTGGTCGAGATGGCCGAGGCATCCGGGCTCCAGCTGCTGCCCGCGGGCACCTTCGCCCCGCTGACGGCCACCACGTACGGCTCCGGCGAGCTGCTGAAGGCCGCGCTGGACGCGGGGGCGCGCTCGATCGTCTTCGGGGTCGGCGGCAGCGCCACCACCGACGGCGGCGCGGGCATGCTGGCCGCGCTGGGCGCGGTGTTCCTGGACGCGGCCGGTGAGCCGGTGGGCCCGGGCGGCGGCGCCCTGGCCTCGCTGGCCTCGGCGGACCTGTCGGGGGTCGACCCGCGCTTCGCGGAGGTGGACCTCGTCCTGGCCAGCGACGTGGACAACCCGCTGACGGGCCCCAAGGGGTGCGCGGCGGTCTACGGCCCGCAGAAGGGGGCGTCCCCGCAGGACGTGGCGGCCCTGGACGCGGCCCTCGGCCACTACGCGCAGGTGCTGGAGAAGGCGATCGGCCCCCGGGCCGCCGAGCTCGCCGCCTCCCCCGGCGCGGGCGGCGCGGGCGGCATCGGCTACGGTGCGCTGCTGCTGGGCGCGAGCTTCCGGCCGGGCATCGAGCTGATGCTGGAGGTGCTGGGCTTCGCCCCGGCGCTGGAGCGGGCCACGCTGGTCATCACCGGTGAGGGCTCCCTGGACGAGCAGACCCTGCACGGCAAGGCCCCGGCCGGTGTCGCGGCGGCGGCGCGGGCCGCCGGCAAGCCGGTGGTGGCGGTGTGCGGGCGGCTGCTGCTGGGCCAGGAGGCCCTGGAGGCGGCGGGCATCCGCAAGGCGTACCCGCTGACGGCCCTGGAGCCGGATCCGGCGAAGTCCATCCCGAACGCCGGTCCCCTGCTGGAGCGCGTCGCGGAGTCCATCGCCGCCGAGCTCCTGTAGCCGAGGCCGCCTCCTGAGGGCTCCGCCCCCGTACCCCCGCCCTGCGGGCGCGGCGGGGCCGGGGGGTGGCGGGAGCCGCCACAGCCCTGCGGGCCGCTTCCCCCCAGCTACCGCTGGGAGGTTGCCCCCAGGGGCTCCGCCCCGGACCCCGCGCCTCAAACGCCGGCGGGGCTGGAATTGGTGCGGCCCGCCGGCCGCCCGCGGCTGGGTTCGCCGCGGAGCGGGGCCGGCGTTTGAGCGCACCGGGCGCGGAAGGCGCGGTGCCGGGGTCCGGGGCGGAGCCTTGGGAACGGTCGAAGTGGGGGTCCCCCCAGACTGAGTCCGGGGGAGGGTGGGGGGCGGCTCCGCGCAGCGGAAGGCGGCGGCACTACGCGGGCTTCGTGGCCGACAGGACCGCGGCCGTGGTGACCACCTGGGCGAAGTCGCCGCCGTGGAGGTTGACCGCGGTGGCCGCGGAGAGCTGGTCGGCGGTCAGGGTCAGGCCGGCCGGGCCCGTGAGGTCGAACGTGTGGGTGGCGTCCAGCGGGACCAGGACCTCGTAGCCGAGGTTGCCCGCCATCCGGGCGGTGGTCTCCACGCACATGTTCGTCTGGATGCCGGTCACCACCAGCTGCCGGATGCCCCGTCCGGCCAGCCACTCCCCCAGGTCGGGCGTGCCGTAGAAGGACGAGTTGACGGTCTTGGTGACCAGCAGGGACTCCTGCCCCAGCCGGCCGGCGACGAAGTCCTTGAAGGCGTGGCCGGGCTGGTCCGGTGCGAGGACGGAGCCGGGGCGGCGGGAGGCGTGCCGGACCAGCACCACCGGGCGGCCGGACTCCTGCCAGGCGTCCATCAGGGCGGCGATGTTCTCCTCGGCGGCCGGGTTGTTGCGCGGACCCCAGAAGGAGGGGTCGTCGAAGCCCTTCTGCACGTCGATGACGATCAGGGCACTGTCGGGGGCGATCTCGATCGCGTTCTCGGTCATGGGTCGATCATGTCCGTCGGGCCGCGGGCACCCCAGCGGCTCCGGGGACGCGAAACGATGAGATCCTGCCGGCCTGGCAGGATGGACCGATGCACCGCGTCGCCATCGTCGCCCAGCCCGGGATACGGGCCTTCGACCTCGCCGTCATCACCGAGGTCTGGGGTCCCGACCGCAGCCGCACCGGCGTACCCCCGTTCGAGCTGCGCCGCTGCGCGCTGGAGCCGGGGCCCA
Organism: Streptomyces sp. NPDC006687; assembly: GCF_040636215.1. Classification (NCBI taxonomy): domain Bacteria; kingdom Bacillati; phylum Actinomycetota; class Actinomycetes; order Kitasatosporales; family Streptomycetaceae; genus Streptomyces; species Streptomyces sp. NPDC006687. Next base: position 57,473 of record NZ_JBEYJJ010000010.1, read on the forward strand.
TCACCCTGCCCGGCGGCCTCACCCTCGCCCCCGACCGGGGCCTGGACTGGCTGGACGAGGCCGATCTGGTCGTCGTACCGGCGCTCGCCGAGCCCGGCGACCCGACGCCGGGGCCGGTGCTGGCCGCCCTGCGGCGGGCGCACGCCCGGGGAGTGCCGGTGGCGGCGCTGTGCGCGGGGGCCTTCGTCCTGGCCGAGGCGGGACTGCTGGACGGCCGCCGGGCGGTGACGCACTGGTGGCTGGCCCCGCAGCTGGCCGCCCGCTACCCGGCGGTGCTGGTGGAGGAGGCCCCGCTGTTCGTGGAGGACGACGGGCTGTGGACCTCCGCCGGGGTCGCCTCCGGCATCGACCTGTGCCTGCACCTGGTGCGCGAGGCCCACGGCGCGGAGGCCGCCGCGGCCATCGCCCGCTCGATGGTCACGGGCCCCTTCCGCGCCGGGGACCACGCCCAGTACCTCGACCGGCCCACCCCGGGGGCCGACCGCACCGCCGAGGCGCTGGCCGCCGTACGCCAGCGGGCCCTGCGCCGGCTGCACGAGCCGCTGGACGTGGCCACCCTGGCCCGGTGGGCGGGGATGTCCCCGCGCTCCTTCGCCCGGCACTTCGCGGCCGCGACCGGCACCACCCCCCACAAATGGCTGCTCGGCCGACGGCTGGACGAGGCCCGCAAGCTCCTGGAACGCACCGACCACCCGGTGCCCGAAGTGGCCCGCCGGGCGGGCTTCGCCAGCGAGGTCACCTTCCGCCAGCACTTCCGGACGGCCTTCGGGCGCGGCCCGCGCGCGTACCGCACGGCGGCGGCCAACGCTCTCCCGGGCGGAGACAGTGTTAGAAAGGGCTCATGACCGGACGTTCGGGTCGGCACAGGGATACGCGGTCGGCGGGCCTGCTCGCGCGCATCTCGCTGGCCCGGGACAGCCTCGCCGGCCAGGTGTTCTCCCTCCAGGCCCTCATCGTGCTGCTTCTGATCACGGCCGCCGCCCTGGCGCTGGTCTTCCAGGCCCGCCACGACAGCGAGAAGGACGCCCGCAACCGCTCCCTCGCCGCCGCCGAAGCCTTCGCCCACGCCCCGGGGCTGCCCGCCGCCCTGGCGGCCGCCGATCCCACCGCCGAGCTCCAGCCGCTCGCCGACGGCGCCCGCAAGGCGTCCGGGCTCGACTTCATCGCCGTCATGACCCCCGACGGCGTCCGCTACACCGACGCCCGGCCCGACCTGATCGGCAAGCGCGCCACCGGCGACCTCGCCCGGGCGGCCGCCGGGCACTCCTTCACGGAGGTCTTCCGGGGCGCCCCCAGTGACGCCGTCCGCGCCGTGGTCCCCGTACGGGACGCGCAGGGCAAGGTGGTCGGGCTGGTCTCCACCGGCATAGAGGTCACCAACGTGGGCCAGACGGTCCAGGGCCAGCTGCCGCTGCTGATCGCCGCCGCCGTGGCCGCCCTGCTGCTGGGGACCGCGGGCGCCGCCCTGGTCAGCGGGCGGCTGCGACGCCAGACCCGGGGCCTGGGCGCCGCCGAGCTGGCCCGGATGAACGAGCACCACGAGGCGGTGCTGCACGCGGTGCGCGAGGGCGTGCTGATCGTCGGCGGCGACCACCGGCTGCTCCTCGCCAACGACGAGGCCCGCCGGCTGCTGGACCTGCCGCCCGACGCCGAGCAGCGGCACGTGGGCGAGCTCGGGCTCGATCCGGGCACCGCGGAACTGCTGCTGTCCGGGCGGGTGGCGACGGACGAGGTCCACCTGGCGGGCGACCGGCTCCTCGCCGTCAACGTACGGCCCACCGCGCCCTTCGCCGGGCGCCCCTCGGGCAGTGTGATGACCCTGCGCGACACCACCGAGCTCGCCGCGCTCTCCGGCCGCGCCGAGGTGGCCCGGGAGCGGCTCCAGCTGCTGTACGACGCGGGGGTGCGGATCGGCACCACCCTGGACGTGGCACGCACGGCGGAGGAGCTGTCGGACGTGGCCGTGCCGCGCTTCGCCGACTTCGTCACCGTCGAGCTGCTGGAGCCGGTGCTGCGCGGGGAGGAGCCCTCGCCGGTGGCGGGGATGCACACCAGGATGCGCCGGGCGGCGATGACGGGCGTACGCACCGACCAGCCGCTCCAGCCGGTCGGGGACACCATCGTCTTCGCGGTGCCGGACGCCCCGATGGCGGAGGCCCTGGACGCCGGGAGGGCGGTGCTGGCCGCCGACCTGAACGCCGCGCGGGGCTGGCGGGCGGCCGACGCGGACGGGACGCGGGTGGCCCTGGAGTACGGGTTCCACTCGCTGATCTCCGTACCGCTCCAGGCGCGGGGCGTGGTGCTGGGAATGGCGAACTTCTGGCGGGCGGCGGACACCCCGGAGGCGTTTGACGAGGAGGACCTGTCCTTCGCGGAGGAGCTGGCGGCGCGCGCGGCCGTCTCCATCGACAACGCCCGCCGCTACACCCGCGAGCACGCCACCGCCGTGACCCTCCAGCGCAGTCTGCTGCCGCGGGTGCTGCCGGACGTGTCCGCGGTGGAGACCGCCTTCCGGTACCTGCCGGCGAAGGCGGGGGTGGGCGGGGACTGGTTCGACGTGATCCCGCTGCCGGGGGCGCGGGTGGCGCTGGTGGTGGGCGACGTGGTGGGCCACGGGGTGCACGCGGCGGCGACGATGGGCCGGCTGCGCACGGCGGTGCACAACTTCTCGACGCTGGACATGCCGCCCGACGAGCTGCTGGGGCACCTGGACGAGCTCATCGACCGCATCGACCAGTTGGAGGGCGGCGCGGCGGCCGAGGGCGCCGACGCGGACGAGGAGCTCGGGCAGGTGGCCGAGGAGGCGACCGGGATCACCGGCGCCACCTGCCTGTACGCCGTCTACGACCCGGTGTCGGGGCAGTGCGTCATGGCCAGCGCCGGCCACCCGGGGCCCGCCCTGGTCCACCCCGACGGGCGGGTGGAGTTCCTCCAGCTGCCGACCGGGCTCCCGCTCGGGGTGGGCGGGATGCCCTTCGAGGCGGCGCGGCTGGCCCTGCCGGAGGGCAGCCGGCTGGTGCTGTTCACCGACGGTCTGCTGGAGGACCGCGACCGGGACTTCGACGCCGGGCTGGAGCTGCTGGGCCGGACCCTGGCCCGGCCGGAACGCAGTCCCGAGCAGGCGTGTGCGGACGTCCTCGCGGCGATGCTGTTCCCGGCGCCGAGCGACGACATCGCGCTGCTGATCGCCGAGACGCGGCGGCTGGATCCGCACCTGATCGCGGAGTGGGAGGTCCCCGACGACCCGTCGGCCGTCTCGCGGGTGCGGCGCACGGCGGCCGCGCAGCTGGAGGCGTGGGGGCTGGAGGACCTCTCGTTCACCGCCGAGCTGGTGCTGAGCGAGCTGATCACCAACGCGATCCGGTACGGAGGCGAGCCGATCCGGGTCCGCCTGCTGAACGACCGGAACCTGATCTGCGAGGTCTCCGACGCCAGCAGCACCTCCCCGCACCTGCGGTACGCGGCCACCACCGACGAGGGCGGCCGCGGGCTGTTCCTCGTCGCCCAGTACGCGGAGCGGTGGGGCACCCGCTACACGGAGCGGGGCAAGGTCATCTGGGCGGAGCTGTCACCCGCCTCGGGCGCGGAGCAGGCGCAGCCGTTCGAGCTGGACCTGGACGCCCTGGGGGACGCGGACTGGTGACCCCGCCCGGGGCTACGCCGTGGTGCGGGCCAGCAGGACCGCCACGTCGTCCTGCGGGGCGGCGGGCAGCAGCCGGGCCAGGATGTCCTCGCACAGCTCCTCCAGCGGCCGGGCGGGCCCGCGCAGGGCCCGGGCGAGCCGTTCCATGCCCTCGTCCAGGTCCCGGCCGCGGGCCTCGATCAGCCCGTCGGTGTAGAGGGCGAGGAGACTGCCGGGGGGCAGCGGGACGGTCTCGGTGCGGAAGGTGCGCCCGCCGGTGCCCAGGGGGGTGCCGGAGGGGCCGCGCAGGAAGGTGACCGTGCCGTCGGCGGAGACCAGGGCGGGCGGCGGGTGGCCGGCGCGGGCGATGACGCAGCCGCCGGTGGCCGCGTCGTGGACGGCGTAGACGCAGGTGGCCATGGTGTCCTCGCCGAGGTCGGAGACGGCGGCGTCCAGGGAGCGGAGCATCCGCGCGGGCGGTACGTCGTGCCGGGCGAGGGTGCGGACGGCGGTGCGCAGCTGGCCCATGACGGCGGCGGCGTGGATGCCGTGGCCCATCACGTCGCCGATGACCAGGCCGGTGCGGCCGCGGGGCAGCTGGATGACGTCGTACCAGTCGCCGCCGACGTCGTGCTCGCTGGCCGGCAGGTAGCGGCCGGTGAGCTCCAGGCCGGGGACGCCGGGCAGGGCGCTGTTGGTGAGGCTGCGCTGGAGGGTGAGGGCGGCGTGGCGCTGGCTGGTGTACATGCGGGCGTTGTCGATGTTGAGGGCGGCCCGGGCGACGAGTTCGTCGATGAGGACGCAGTCCTGCGCGTCGAAGGGCTCGCGGCTGCGCAGCCGGGTGACGGCGACGGCGCCGAGCACCTTGCCGCGGGCGACGAGCGGGACCATCCGGGCCGAGCCGAGGGCGGCGAGGTAGGCGCGCAGGGCCCCGGCGCGGGGGTCGGTGATCAGGGCGGGGACGTCGGTGGCGTAGAGGTTCATGGGCACGCCCTCGGCGAGGACCCGTTCGTAGACGGACCCGGCGGGGATCTGGATCTTCTGGCCGGGGGCCAGACGGTCGGTGGGGGCGCCGGGGTCGGGAAAGGTGGCGGCGAGGCGGCGCAGCACCCCGTGGGTGGCGGCGGGGGCCGCGTGGGTCTCGTCGGGGTCCAGGACGGCTTCGAGGAGCTGGACGTCGGCGGAGTCGGCGAGCTGCGGGACCAGCAGGTCCACGATCTCCTGGGCGGTGCGGCCCAGGTCGAGGGTGGTGCCGATGCGGGTTCCGGCCTCGGCGAGGAGGGCGAAGCGGGTGCGGGCCCGTTCGGCCTCCAGCTGGGCGCGCTGGCCCTCGGTGATGTCGATGAGGGAGGCGATCAGGCCGAGGACGCGGCCGCTGCCGTCGAGGAGCGGGGCGTAGGAGCAGGACCAGGTGCGGTCGTGGCCGGGGTCGGCGGGGGTGCGGCCGGTGCGGCGGACGTCGAGGACGGGGGTCCCCCGTTCGAGCACCTGGCGCATGGTGGCTTCGAGGGCGGTGGCGTTGACCCCGGGGACCACCTCGGTGAGGCGTCTGCCCAGGTGGTCGGCAGCGGGGACGCCGTTCATCCGGGCGAGGGCGTCGTTGACGCGTACGAAGCGCAGGTCGGGGCCGAGGGTGGCGAGTCCGATCGGGGACTGGGTGAACAGGCTCTGGAGGGCGGCGAGGGAGTCCCGCATGCGCAGGACCTCGGAGGTCTCGACCGCGATGAGGAGGGCGCCGGTGCGGCCCCCGGGGTCGGTGGCGGGCACGATCCACATCTCCATCGCGACCCGGTGGCCGTCGCGATGGCGGACGGGCAGCGTGCCGACGACGGTCTCGCCGGCCTGGACGCGGCGGGTCAGCTCCTCGGCGAGGTCCCGGTTGGTGTCGGGGACGAGGACGGCCGTGCCGGGCCGGCCGATGATGTCCTGGGGGCGGTGGCCGAGGAGTTCCTGGGCCGCCAGGGACCACTCCACGACGCGCCCGTCCGCATCCTCCCGCCACAGGGCGATCGGCAACAGCTCGCGCAGGACGCCCGCGTACCCGACGGCCGCCTCGGGCGGATCGGGCACCCTGCTCGCCGACTGGTACGTGTCCAATACACCGACCTCACCCCGGGGGGTCCAATTCGTACCGATTCACCCTATCCGAGCGCTCGGCCCGGGGCGCTGCGGCGCCGGGGCCTCCCCCGGCGCCGGCCGCCTCTCAGAAGTCGACCTGGGCGCGGACGTCGGCCCGGCCCACGGACTCCAGCTCCCAGGTGGTGCAGTACAGGCGGCGGATGTACTCGATGTCGGCGTTGCGGGCGGCGGCCTCGCGCACCGGGTACATCACGGTGAGCTCGTACGATCTCTCGCGGTTGATGTCGCCGTCCTTGTCACGCCACTGGCCGCGCCCCTCCTGGAGGGTCAGCCCGGAGGGGAACCGGGGGGTGATGACGTCGGCGACGAACTTGTTGAACTCCTCCTCGGTGATGGGCGGGTTCCCGTTGTGCCGGCCCGTGCCGAAGTACAGGTGCGTGGAGATGTACGGGCTGCCCTGCTCGGCGGCGGGCTGCGCGGCCGGGGCGGCCGAGGCGGCGGGCGTGCCGAAGGCGGCCTGTGACACCGGGCCGCCGAAGGCGAGCAGGAGGGCCGCCGTGGCCAGCAGGCCGGCCGCGGGCGTGGAGATCCTGATCCGTGGGGAGCGCATGTCGTCGTCCTGTCCGTGGGTGTGAGTGGGGTGGGGGGTGGGGCTGGGGGTGTGCGTCCGGCCGCGTCGCGGACGGCGGGGGCCGGTCAGGCCGGCAGGGATTCCCGCAGGTGGGCCGCCGCGTCCCGGAGCGGGGCCGGGACTCCGGGGCGGCGGCGCAGGCCGGCCGCCGTGGCGGCGAGGGTCTCGGTGGTGCGGACGGAGCCGATGCGGGCGGCGCCGGGGGCCACCCGGCCGATCAGCTCCTCCGCCTCCCGCCAGGCCCCGGCCCCGGCGAAGGCCGCGAGGAGCTGCGCGGTGAACAGGTGCCGGTAGGCGGGGCCGGGCGCGGTGGCCGCCTCGTACAGCAGGGGGACGGCCCGGTCCCAGCGCCGCAGCCGGGCCTGGACCCAGCCCTGGTGGCCGAGCAGCTCGGTCTCGTCGATCCACCAGGCCCAGTGCGGGTCGCGGCGCGAGACCCCGTCCAGGAAGCGGCTCCGGGCCCGGGCGATCAGTTCCAGGGGCTCGCGCCGGGCGCCGAGCAGGGCGGTGGCATGGGCCCGGCGGATCAGGACGAGGCTGGCGACCCGGGCCGGCAGCGGGCGCGGCCCGGCCACCCGGGCGGCGGCTTCGAGGGCGGCGCGGGGGCGGCCGGTGTGGGTGGTGAGCATGCTGTGGTTGAGCAGGGTCAGCCGGGCCGTCCAGCGGTCCCCGCAGAGCCCGGCCAGGGCCAGCGCGCGGGCGTTCATCCGGTGGGCGGCGCGGTAGCGGCCGGCGTCGAAGAGGATCCAGCCGATGACCTCGGACAGCTCGGCGAGCGCGGCGAGCCGGTCGGCGCCGAGGCCGCACAGCGAGGCGGGGTCGGCCCACAGCTGCGGGATCCCGCGCACGGATTCCCGTACGGCGGCCACGGCGGCGGTCGCGCCGTGCCCGGTGTCGAGGGCCACCAGACGGGCGACGGCCCGGGCGGCGCGGGGGGCCAGCCCCGCGGGGTCCCCGGCCTCCCCCTGCGGCGGCGTCATGACAGCAGGCCGGCGCCGGCCCGGCCGGGGCGGCCCTGTCCGAGCTGCTGGAAGGACGAGGCGACCTGGCTGAGCCACTCCACCTCGTCGCGGAAGTCCTCGTACGGGGGACGGACGGGGATCTCGGAGGCGTCGGCGCGTTCGGCCCGCTCCTCGGCCGGCCGGCTGAGCACCGCGCGCAGCTGGAGGGCCTCCCCCAGCGGCGAGGTGGGGTCCTCGGGCAGCTCCAGGGAGCGGGCCACCCGCGAGAAGTCCTCCAGGGACAGCGAGGTGCGCAGGATCAGCTGGCCGTCGCGGATCTCGATGACCCGGCGGTAGAGGCGGTAGTGGGGGTCCCGGGGCGGCACCAGGTCGCGCAGCCAGGACCGCGGCGGGTCCAGGGCGATGTCGGGCGACGCCTGGTACAGCGCCCACCACAGGGGCCGCAGCCGGCGCCAGGAGCGGTAGGAGCGGATCCAGCCCCGGGCGCGGGTGATCCGGATGCCCCAGGAGGGGATGGTCCAGCCGGCGATCTGGAGCAGGGCGCCGACGCTGCCGGCCGTCCACTGGACGGGGTCGAGGGCGCTGCCGTCGAAGTCCAGGCGGGTCCCGGCGATCTGCACGCCGCGGGTGACGCAGTAGACCAGGATCATGCTGGCGCCGACGGTGACGGTGCGCATGCCGACCTTGAGCCACTGGCGGTTGGCCATGGTGGTGAAGCGCAGCGACAGCCGTACGGTCTCGAACTGGCCGACCGCGCAGATCAGCAGGTAGAAGGACATGTACACGGCGTAGCCGCCGTGCTGGATGCTGAGCAGGATCGTGGAGGTCGCCGTCTCGGAGTGGGCCACCGGGCCGACGGCGAAGGAGGAGACGACCAGCACCGCGAGCGCGGCGCCGAAGCCGAGCACGCGGCGGCGTGCCATGCGGCGGGCCTCGGCGGGCGGCGAGGACCAGTAGACGAGGACGACCTGCTGCGCGGCGGTGAGCACCACGACCGCGGCCTGGGTGATCAGCGAGGTGATGTTGGGCAGCCCGAAGAAGGCGGAGATGTGCAGCCGCAGCGCGTCGAGGTCGACCAGGAAGCTGATGCCGGAGCAGAGGAAGTAGGTGCACAGCGCCCACAGGGCGACGTCGTGCCGTCGGCGCAGCAGGTCCGGGAGCCGGTAGGCGAAGGCCGCGAGGCCGACGAAGGCGCAGACCCACGCGAGGATCGCGTAGATCACGCCGGCCCCTGCTCGGGCCTGCCCAGGCCGCTCTCGATCCGGGCCACGATCTCGGCGGCCTCCTCCGGCACCCCCCAGGCGGGTTCGGTCCAGCGCTTGTTGGCGCGGGCCAGGATCAGGGAGGCCATCGTCTCGGCCTCCTGCTCCTCGTCGTCGCTGTAGCGGGAGCGCATGAGCACGCCGCGGACGGCCTCGGGGTCGACCTCGGAGAACAGCAGGCCCGCTTCGCCGGCCCCACCCGCACCGCCCGCACCGCTCGCCCCGCCTGTCGCGCCCGTACCGTCCGGCTCCTGTGCGGCGGGACCGGTTTGGTCCAGTCGCAGGGAGCCCTTGTGGTCGAAGGCGATATGGGCCAGTTCGTGGGCGATGATGTGTTCCTTGTGCGACGCCGAAGCCGCCTTCTCGAAGGCGATGATGTCGAAGTCATCTGTTTTCAGCCATATCCCGAACAGGTGGCGTTCGGGAAAGGCCGTGGGGATCAGATGGATGGGACGCCCGCGCTGCGCGCTGAGGTACGCGTGGAGTTCGTCGATGCCGCAGCCGTGCTCCATGCCCCATTCCGCGAGCAGTCCCTCGCAGGTCCGGCGTACCTTCTTCAGCCGACGCCTGATGGTCCGGTCCTCCGACGCCGGTAACGCGGAGCCAGGCAACTTCATCCCTCAGTCCTCCGGCGAACCCAGCGGTCGACAACGCGGCCATGATGCCACAGGGCCAACTCGCCACCGGGGGACGTGAGTTCTATCCGGCCATTCTCCAGGGGCCTTCGACCGGCGCGCACCGCCGGTTCAGCGGCCGGCGAGCACCCCGGCCACTCCCCGTGCGAGGCAGCCGATCCGGTCCGCGCCGATACCCGCGATGTTGATCCGGCCGGCGGTGGTCCCGTAGATCGCGTACTGCCGCCGCAGCCTCAGCATCTCCTCGGCGGTGAGCGGCAGCATCGAGAACATCCCCCGCTGACGGGCGAGCGAAGCCGCCTGTGCCTCCCAGCCCCGCTGCGCCAACTGCGCGGCGAGCTCCGAGCGGTTGGCCTCGATACGGCCGCGCATCAGGTCGAGCTCGGCCCGCCAGGCGGCCCGCAGGCCCGCGTCCTCCAGGACGGCCGTCACGACGGCGGCCCCGTGCTCGGGCGGCATCGAGTACAGGGTCCGGGCGGCGTTCTGCAGGGCCGTCTCGGCGTGCCGCACGGCCCGCTCGGAGGCGCCCAGGACGATGGCGCAGCCGGTGCGGTCGCTGTACAGGCCGAAATTCTTCGAGCAGCTCACGGCGACGAGCATCTCCGGCACCCGCTCGGCGAGCAGGCGCGTGGCCCGCAGGTCGGCCTCCAGCCCGTCGCCGAGGCCGTGGTAGGCCAGGTCGACGAAGGGCACCCAGCCGTCGCGGGCCGCGAGGGCGGCCAGGGCCTCCCAGTCCTCGGGCTCGGGGTCCACGCCGGTGGGGTTGTGGCAGCAGCCCTGGAGCAGCACGACGTCGTCGCGGCGGGCGCGGGCCAGGTCGCGCAGCACTCCCGCCGCGTCGAAGCCGCCCTCGGCGTCGCGCCAGCCGTACGTGCGGACCCTCAGCCCGGCCGCCTCCAGGATGGGGCGGTGGTTGACGTAGGCCGGGTCGCTGATCCACACCGTGGCGCCCGGGCGGGTCCGGCAGATCAGGTCGGCCAGCAGCCGCAGCGCGCCCGAGCCGGCCACGGTCTGGACGGCCGCGGCCCGGCCGGAGGGGCCCCCGTCACCGAGGACGAGGGTGAGCAGGGCCCGGTTGAAGGCGGCGTTGCCGGACAGGCCCCGGTACTCCTTGGACTCCGAGCGCTCCGCCAGCCGGATCTCGGCCTCCCGGACGGCGGCCATGACGGGCGTCCGGCCCGTGTGGTCGCGGTAGACGCCCAGCACCAGGTTCAGCCGCTCGGCCCGCTCGTCGGAGCCGAACTCGTACGTCAGGTCCCACAGCGGGTCGGTGGGCGGCGGGGGGAGGAGCTCAAGCATCTGCGGGGACCTCGGGACGGGGGTGGACGGAGGGGCGGGTACGGGTTCCGGGGCGCCGGTTGGCGAGGACCACACCGGCGGTGATGAGGGGGACGCCGACGAGTACGGCGGCGGTGGGCGACTCGCCGAGCACGGGGACGGCGAGCAGGACGACGACGACGGGGCTGAGGCTGCCCACGACGGAGCTGCGCTCGGCGCCCAGCCGGCGGATGGCGAAGGCGTACAGCAGACCGGCGCAGAGTCCGACGCCGAGCCCCTGCACCACGAGGAACAGGGCGATGTCACCGCCGGCCGCGTGCCCCAGGCCCGTCGGCAGGACCCCGGCGAGGACCAGCAGCCCGATCACGGCGAAGGAGGGCAGGCACAGCAGGCCGATCGACCCGACGGGGTCGAGCTCCACGTCGCGCAGCCCGACGGTGTACAGGGCCCACAGGCCGCTGGCCACGAGCAGGGTGCCGGCCCCCTCCAGCACAACGGCGTCGACGGGGACGACGTAGCGCCACACCAGGGCGGCCACGCCGGCCGCGATCAGCGCGAGTCCGGCCACCTGCGTGCCCCGGGGCAGGCCGTGCCCGCGGGCCGCCATCAGGGCGGAGACGAAGAGCGGGACCATGCCGGGGACGATCGAGCCCACGAAGGCCGCCGAGGTCAGGGAGCCGCCGTGCATCGCCGCGAGGAAGAACGGCACACCGGCCCCGCAGACGATCTTCAGAGCGGCTCCGGGCCGGACCGCGGCGATGCGCCGCCTGCGCCGCCACAGGGCGGGGGCCAGCACGAGGACGGGGACGCCGAAGCGCAGCAGGGCGGCGTCGGCGGGCAGCAGGGTGGAGGCGCTGAGGGCGCGGGCGCTCAGGGCGAAGGCGGCCCAGATGGCCACGGTCACCGTGAGGGCCACCATGCCCTCGGCGTGCGGGGAGAGCCCGAACCGGCCCCGGTGGGAGGCCGGCGGGGACGCCGCGGCGGAAGGCGCGGACGCGCCGGTGGTGTGGGTCGCGCCCAAGGGATGCACTCCAGCCTGTGAGAGCGGGCCGGTCCGGCCCGTTCACCGGCAACGTTAGGGCGTGGGCCGGGGCAGCCGATTGCCAGTTCTGCCGTTCGGACATACGTTTGGGGCAGGATCTGCCAAGAATCGCTGAGAAGACACCGCGAAGACACCGCGAAGGCACCGAGAAGGCGCCACGGAACCCCCGGGAGTGGCCATGGACGCCGTCGACCTCCAGATCATCCGGGAGCTCCAGGCCGACGGACGGCTGTCCAACCAGGACCTCGCCGACCGGGTCCGGCTGTCGCCCTCGCCCTGTCTGCGCCGGGTCCGCCGGCTGGAGGAGGCGGGCCTGATCCGGGGCTACACGGCGGTGGTGGACCAGGTCGCCTTCGGGCTGCCGATCACCGTCTTCGTCCGGATCCGGCTGGAGCGGCACACGAAGGAGGCCGTCGCCGCGTTCGAGCAGCACGTGGCGGTCATCGAGCACATCCAGGACTGCTATCTGATGGCGGGCAGCAGCGACTACCTGCTCCGTGTGGTCATCGAGGACCTGGAGGCGTACGAGGCGCTGGTCCGCCACCGGATCCACGCCATCCCCGGCATCGCCTCCATCGAGTCGAGCTTCGCGTTCGGCAGCGTCAAGCAGTCCCGTACCTACCCGCGGCCCGCCCCGGGGACGGCCGCGCGGAGCCTGTGAGGCCGGGCCACGGGGCCGGGCCTCTTCAGCCGTCCCCCCGGAAGTGCGCGACGGCGTAGGCCGCGAAGTCGCGGACGGCGGCGGGCGTGAAGGCGTCGCGGGCGCGGACGAGCCACAGCACCCGGTGGCTGTCGGAGGTCGCCAGCCGCGCCCAGGCGACGCCCGCGCGCGGGCCGGCGACCCGGGCCATCGCCGGGAGCAGGGCGACGCCGAGGCCCGCGCCGGCCATGTCGAGGAGGGCGCCGGGCTCGTTTCCCTCGCAGACGATCTCGGGCCGCAGCCCGGCGCGGGCGAACAGCCGGTCGGCGAGCTCCCGCTGCCAGTGCCCGGGCCCGGGGGTGAGGAACGGCTCCCCGGCCAGTTCGGCGACGGCGACGTCCTCCCGTCCGGCCAGCCGGTGCCCGGCGGGTACGGCCAGCAGCACCTCCTCGCGCAGCAGTTCCACCGCCTCCAGCCCGGGCCCGGGGAGCGGGGCGGAGGCGAGGCAGAGGTCCGCCTCGCGGGTGCGCAGCAGGTGCGCCATCGCGTCGGCGGGGCACTGGCGCAGCCGGACGTCCACGCCGGGGTGGGCCCGGCGGTGGCCGGGGAGCAGGGCGGCGACGGTCATCAGGGTCTCGGCGGCCACCGTCACGCCGCCGCTTCCGGTGCCGGCCGCCTCGGCCAGTTCGCGGCGGCCGTCCTCCAGTTCGCCGAGCGCCCGGTCGACGCGGCGCAGGAACGCGGCGCCGTGCCGGTTCAGGCGGATGCGGCGGCCGCGGCGCTCGAAGAGCTCCACACCGAGCTCGGCCTCCAGCCGGGCGACGGTCCGGCTCACCGAGGGCTGGGCCACGCGCAGTTCGGCGGCGGCCCGGCTGATGTGCTCGTGGCGGGCGACGACCTGGAAACAGCGCAGCGCGAGCAGGTCCATGGCCCCTTTATAACCGTGCGGGCATCTTTTCATGGCCGAACCGGTCGTGGACCGCATGAACGGCCCGCGCCTAGCGTGCGGGGCATGACCGAGAACACCGCGAACGGCCCCGTCCCGTTCACCAGTTATGTCCACGCCGTCCTGGAGGTGCTGGCCCGCTCCCCCGGCCGCCCGGCCCTGATCCCGGAGCGGGGGCCGGCCGTCACGGCCGGGGAGGTGCGGGACGACGTCCTGCGGATGGCGGCGGAGCTGGCGGAGCGCGGCATCGGACGAGGCTCCGGTGTCGCCTTCCTGACCGGCAACGAGCCCGAGGCGCTCACCGCCCGGTACGCGGCGAACCTCCTCGGCGCCCGGGTGGTGTTCCTGAGCGGGGGCATGGCCCCGCAGGCCCAGGCCCAGATCGTGGAGAGCGTCGGCCCGGCGGCGCTGCTGGTGGCCCCCGGCTCCGAAGCCGGCGCCGGGGCGCTGCTGGCGCTCGCGCCGGTGCCCGTCGTACTGGCGCTGGGGCCGTCCCCGGTCCACGAGGGCCTCACGGCCGCCGCCGCGCTGCGGGCCCCCTCCCCGGTGGCGACCGCGGTCCGGCCCGGGGACGACTGGTGCCTGCGCTTCACCGGCGGCACCAGCGGGGTCCCCAAGGGGGTGCGGATGGCGCACGGCCCGTACGCCGAGGTGCTGGCCCTGTACGCCGGACGGCTCACCGCCGGGAGCCCGCCCCGGACCCTCGCCTGCACCCCGCTCGCGCACATGGCCGGCATCCTCGCCGACATCACCCTGCTGGCCTCGGGCACGGTCGTGCTCCGGCCCGGGTTCGAGGCGGGAGCGGTGCTCGCGGCCCTCGCCCGCGAGCGGATCACCGACGTCTGGCTCCTGCCGCCGCTGCTCTACGAGCTGCTGGACCACCCGGACCTGCCCGCGACCGACCTGTCCGCCCTGCGCCGCGTGTTCTACGGCGGGACCCCCGCCTCGGCGCGCCGGCTGCGGGAGGCGGCCCGGGCGCTCGGGCCGGTGCTGCACGGCTGGTACGGGCAGACGGAGGCGGGCAACATCGCCGAGGTGCTGCCGCACGAGCACGCGGTGACGGGCCCCGGCGGCCGGCCGACGGCCGGGCGGCCGGCGCCCGGGGTGACCATCGAGATCCGCGGCGACGGCGACGTACCGCTGCCCGCCGGGGAGAGCGGGGAGATCGTCGTGCGGACGCCGATGACGATGAGCGGGTACTGGGGGCAGCCCGGGGCGACCGCCGAGGTGCTGCGCGAGGGCTGGATCCGTACGGGGGACGTCGGCTGCCTCGACGCCGAGGGCCGCCTGTTCGTCCTGGACCGGCTCGGGGACCGGATCGTCGTGGTGGGCGGGCACGTCCACCCGGCGGAGGTGGAGGAGCTGCTGCTCGCCCATCCCGCCGTCGCCCGGTGCGCGGTGTTCGGGGTACGGCGGGAGGACGGGACCGAGGAGGTGCACGCGGCGGTCGTACCCGTGCCGGGGCGGGACGCGGGGCCCGGGGTGATCCGGGAGTACGTCACACAGCACAAGGGGGCGATGTACGCGCCGCACGCCGTGCACCAGGTGGAGCGGATCCCGCTCACCGGGGTCGGCAAGCCGGACAAACGGCTGCTGGCCCGCTCCCTGGGCGGGGAGCCGGGGGCTCAGGCGTAGCGGTCGAAGAGGGCCCCGACGTACTCCTCCAGCCGGGCCGCCAGCACCGCCGGGGTGAGGTCGGTCCGGCCCAGGGCGCGCCAGGGGACGGCGACCTTCTCGGCTTCCGGGGCGAAGGCGAGGGCGTCCAGCAGGCGCCAGTAGAGGTGGTCGGGCCCGGCTTCGGCGAGGGCGCCGCCCGCCGCCGTGTAGCGGTCGGCGAAGTCCAGGCCGGCCGCTGCCCCGTGCAGCAGGGCCAGGGAGGTCGCGCAGTGGGCCACGTCCAGGTCGGCCGGCCCCCAGGAGGTCTCCACCCAGTCGACGACCCCGCTGATCCTGAGGTCCTCGCCGACGCCCTCGAAGAGCACGTTGCCGGGGTGGAAGTCCCGGTGCAGGAAGTACGCCCGGTGCCGCGGGGGTTCGCCGCGGATGACCTCCACGGCCCGCCGCCACAGCTCCGGCCGCCGGGTGTGCCCGGGCGGGGTGACCCGTTCGGCGGAGGTCCACGCCTCGTAGACGCGGGGCCGGTCCTGCGGGGCCACCGCGATGCGGTGGATGTCCAGCAACTGGCAGGCCAGCAGCTCCGCGCGCCGCGCTGCCCCTTCGCCGTCGATCCGTACCGTCCCGGGGAGCAGGGACATCAGCAGGGAGGGGTGGTCGCAGTGCTCCGCCGTCGCGTCCACGGCCACGAGGGCGGCCGCCGGGACGTCCGTGGCGCCGAGCAGGCCCAGCACCGCCGCCTCACGGGTCAGCAGGGCGTCCGCGTGCCGCAGGTAGAACGGCTTGACGAAGGACCGCAGCACCAGCGAACGGGGGCCCGACGCACCGCCGTCCAGCTCCAGACGGCGCATCCGCGAGGTCCAGCCGCCCTGGAGCGGGGCGGCGCCCACGATCCGCTCCCCGCCGGGCAGCACCTTCTCCACCCAGGCACGGGTCGCGGCCCACTCCGTGCCGTCCTGCTCCTCCTGCGCGTACGTCACCATGGCCGACAGCCTAGAGGTGTACGGAGCGCGGGCGGGGGGGAAATCCAGCGGCACTCCGGTACCCCGCCGCCTAGGCTCGCCCCGTGACGGACCCTCGGATACCGCAGATCACGGCCTTCCTCTCCTCCTTCGCGCGCCGCAGGGCCGCGCGGACGGTCCCCGTTCCCGGCGGATTCGCCGCCCTGGACGACGAGTTCGCCCTCTCCTACGCCAACAACCAGCTCGTCATCGACGCGGCGACCGACCCCGAGGCGCTGCCCGGCCTGGCGGACGAGGTGCTCGGGCACCTGCCGTACCGGCTCGTCTCGGTCCTGGACGAGCAGACGGGGGCGGCCTGCGCGGGGCCGCTGCTGCGGGCCGGTTACACGCACTGCACCTACCTCGTGATGCTGCACGGCGGCCCGGTGCCCGCCGGCGGCCGGGCCGGTGAGGTGGACCTGGACGCGCTGCGCGTACCGCTCGCCCGGCGCTGGCGCGACTTCCTGCCCGACGCCGGCGCGGAGGTGATCCGTCAGCTCGTCGAGCGCCGCGAGACCGGCCGGCGCGGCGCCGCCGACGTGCGGTTCATCGGCGCCCGCACCCCGGAGGGCGAGGTCGCCGCCTGGGCCGACCTCTACCTGGACCCCGCCTCGGGCACGGCCCAGATCGAGGACCTGGTCACCTCGGAGCTCCACCTCGGGCGCGGGTACGGCGACGCCGTCCTGGCCGCCGCCCTGCGCGCGGCCGCCGACGCGCACTGCGCCACCCGCTTCCTGATCGCCGACGCGGAGGACTGGCCGCGGCACTGGTACGAGCGCCGGGGCTTCGCCGTCATCGGCCGCAGCCACGGGTTCGAGCGGTTCTGATCCCCGCGCCCCCTACCCGAGCGGCAGCCCGGGCAGGTACTGCTCGAAGAAGACCTGCCCGACCAGCTCGCGGCGGGAGCGGACGCCGGTCTTGGCGAACACCGACTTGAGGTGGTCCTGGACCGTCAGCGGGGACAGGGCCAGGCCCGCCGCGATCTGCGCCGTCGAGGCTCCGCGCAGCACCTGCCGCAGCACCTCGCACTCCCTCGGGGTCAGCGCGTAGGCCCGCAGCAGTGCGGCGATCCGGTCCGGGGGCTCGGCCGGGCCGACGGACAGGGCGATCTGCGGCGCCGGGCCCCCGTCCAGGCGCCAGCCCTCGATGCCCGCCCAGCCGCCGGTGCGGGTCGGCACGCACACCCGGCTGCCGCCCGACGTACTGCGCAGGGCGGCCGCCGCCACCCCGTACGCGGCGGCCGGCAGCCCCACGCCGGAGGCGGGCACCTCGGCCAGCTCGGCGAACCAGCCCTCGGCCGTGGCGGAGGAGGTGAGCACCTCGTACTCCGCGCTGAGCAGCACCATCGCCCGGGCCCCCGGGCCGCGCCCGCCGGGCGCGGCCGTGAGGGAGTCGCGCAGGGCCCGGCCCAGCGGGGCTGACAGCCGGGCGGCGAACTCCGTCTCGGCGGCGGAGAAGGGCGGCCCGTCGGCGGAGCGGACCATCACCAGCGCTCCCCACACCCGGCCGGCGTCGCGCAGCAGGACCCGCATCTCGTCGCCGAGGCCCTGCGGGCGGTAGATGTCGCGGTAGCGGGCGCTGCGGTCGAGCCGGCCGCCGAGCCGGGTGTGCAGGGTCCCCACGGGCGCGGTGCCCGGCCGGGCCAGGGCGGGCATCTGGAGGGCGTCGCCCTCGCGGTACTCGATGTCGAGCATCCGGGGCATCCAGCGCGCCTCCACGCCGTGCCGGTAGACACCGCCGACGTTGAGCAGGGTGTCCGGATCCAGCAGCACCCCGGCCCAGAGTGCGAAGGGGACGGTGCGCGCCAGTTCGGCGGCGGCGGCCTCCAGCACCGGTACGGGGCCGGTCGCGTCCCGCGCGGCCCGGACCGTACGCCGGTAGGCGCCCTCCCCGTACCTGGACCCGGTCATGCGTCCTCCCGATCGCCGCACGCGCCCGTCAGGGCGGCCGTGGGTACAGATTCGGCCATGGCGCTGAACGTTCGATAAACGGCCGCGGGCCGGCGACCGCGCCCCCAGATTCCTGGGATGGCGCGCCCGACGCACCGTCCGCACACTGCGGAGGACCGTGGGGTCGGGGGACGTGCGTACGGGGGAGGACCATGACGGGGAAATCAGCGGGCCGGGGGGTGCTCGACGGGGCGTTCGCCCTGCTCGACGCGTTGCGGCGGGCGGGCGGGGAGGCGGGTCTGACGGAGATCGCCGTGGCGTGCGGGGTGCCGAAGGGGACGGCCCACCGGCTGCTGGAGCAGCTGGCCGCGCTGGGGGCGGTCGAACGGCGCGGCCGCAAGTACGTCCTGGGGCCGGAGCTGTTCCGGCTGGGCCAGTCCTGGCAGCCGTATCCGGGGCTGCGGACGGCCGCGCGGATGCCGCTGCTGCGGCTGCGGATGACGACGGGCGCCAGCGCCGTCCTGGTGGTGCTGCGCGACGGGATGGCGCTGACGGTGGCCTCGGTGCCCGGGTGCGCGGAGCCGCTGGTGCCGGTGCGCGACGGGATGTGCTTCCCGCTGGCCACCGCCGCCGGGCTGGCCCTGACCAGCCGGGAGCGGGGCCCTTTCGTGGACCGGGAGCGCGTGGTGGCGGGGCTGTGCTGCGCGGCGCTGCCGGTACGGGGCCCGGGCGGCCGCGTGGTGGCCGCGCTGGCGGCGATGACCCCGTCGGACCGGCCGCTGGCCCCCTTGACGGCAGCGGTCGCCACGGCCGCCACCACCCTCACCACCCGCCTGCCCCGCCGGTGCGCCGGCGCCGGGGAGGCGGAGGCGGAGGCGGCGGGCGCCTAGCCCAGTGCCGCCTGGAAGGTGGCGTAGGCGGCGGCGTCGAAGAGGACGAAGCGGACCTCCTCCACCTGGGTGGGGGTGGTGCGGACGGTGTCGATCGCGATGCGGGCGCCGTCGTCCATCGGCCAGCCGTAGATGCCGGTGGACAGGGCGGGGAAGGCGACGGTGCGGGCGCCGAGTTCGTCGGCGACGCGCAGCGACTCGCGGTAGCAGGAGGCCAGCAGCTCCGAGCGGTCCTCCTGGCGCGACCAGACGGGGCCGACGGTGTGGATGACGTGCCGCGCCGGGAGGCGGCCCGCCGTGGTGGCGACGGCCTGGCCGGTGGCGAGGCCCTTGCCGTAGTGGGAGCGGCGCAGGTCCTCGCAGGCGGCGAGGATCTCGGGGCCGCCGCGCCGGTGGATGGCGCCGTCCACGCCCCCGCCGCCGAGCAGGGAGGAGTTGGCGGCGTTGACCACCGCGTCGGCCGTCACGGCGGTGATGTCGCCCTGGACGAGGGTGATCCGGACCATCAGCGTCCCTTTCGCAGGTGGCGCCAGACCGCCTTGGCGGCGTTGTGGCCGGACATGCCGTGCACGCCGGGGCCGGGCGGGGTGGCCGAGGAGCAGAGGAAGACCGCCGGGTGGGCGGTGGTGTAAGGGGAGAGGGTGATCTTGGGGCGGAGCAGCAGCTGGAGTCCGGCGGCGGAGCCGCAGGCGATGTCCCCGCCGACGTAGTTGGGGTTGCGGGCGGCGAGCTGCGGCGGCCCGGCGGTGGCGCGGGCGAGGACCAGGTCGCGGAAGCCCGGGGCGAAGCGCTCCAGTTGGCGTTCGACGGCTTCCGTGAGGTCCCCGTCCCAGCCCGCCGGGACGTGCCCGTACGCCCAGAAGACGTGCTTGCCCTCCGGTGCCCGGCCGGGGTCGACGAGGCTGGGCTGGGCGGTGATGAGGAAGGGGGTGCGGGGCGCGCGGCCGCCGTGGGCCAGCTGGAGGGCGGCGTCGATGTCGCGGCTGCCGGGCCCGATCTGGACGGTGCCGGCCCGCCGGGCGGCCTCGGCGGTCCAGGGGACGGGGCCGTCCAGGGCGTAGTCGAGCTTGAAGGCGGCGGCCCCGTACCGGTAGCCCTCGTAGGCCCGGCCCAGGCGGGCGATGCGGGCCAGTGCGGTCGGGGAGGTGTCGAAGACGTAGGCGCGGGCCGGCGGCAGGTCGTCGAGCCGTTTGACCTCGAAGCCGGTGTGGACGGCGCCGCCGAGGTCGGCGAGGTAGCCGGACAGGGCGTCGGAGAGGGACTGCGAGCCGCCGCGCGGCAGCGGCCAGCCGCCCGCGTGCGCGGCCAGCGCGAAGACCAGGCCGACGGCGCCGGTGCCGATGCCGTTCAGCGGGGCGATGACGTGCGCGACGAGCCCGGCGAACAGGGACCGGGCGCGGTCGTCCTGGAAGCGGCGCATCAGCCACGTGGAGGGCGGCAGACCGGTGAGGCCGAACCGGGCCAGGAGGAGCGGGTCGCGGGGCAGGGCGGTGCTGGGCAGGGACATGAAGTCCCGGGCGAGGGCGTCCCAGCGGCCGAGGTACGGCTGCACCAGCCGCCGGTACGCGCCGGCGTCCCGGGGCCCGAAGGAGGCCGCCGTCTCCGCGACGGAGCGGGAGAGCACGGCGGCCGTGCCGTCGTCGAAGGGGTGCGCCATCGGCAGCGGGGCGTGCAGCCACTCCAGCCCGTACCGCGCCAGCGGCATCGTCTTGAACACCGGCGAGCCGACCCCCAGCGGGTGCACCGCCGAGCAGGTGTCGTGCCGGAAGCCGGGGAGGGTGAGCTCCTCGGTACGGGCCCCGCCGCCGGCCGAGCCGGCGGCCTCGAAGACGGCCACCGAGTGGCCCCGGCGGGCCAGTTCGACGGCGGCCGTCAGCCCGTTGGGCCCCGCCCCCACCACGACTGCGTCGAGAATCGACAACCCTGACAGCTCCTTCGTCCGGCGCCGGCCACTGCCTCCAGCCTAGTGCGCGCCTGCGCGTCCGCTCAGCCCTCGCCGCGCAGCAACTCGCGGACGCGGACCGCGGTGGCCTCGTCGCGGCCCACCGCGAAGGGCAGGGCGTTGTCCCGGTCGATCCGGAAGGGGACGCCGTCCACCGTGCTCTGCGCCCCGCCCGCCTCCGCGACCAGCAGCAGCCCGGCCGCGTGGTCCCAGGCCGAGGGCCAGGTGAAGGCGAGGGCGTCCATCTCCCCGCGCGCCACCCTCAGGTACTCCAGGCCCGCCGAACCGCAGGGGCGGGCGGCGACTCCGGGCACCTCCAGCCGGGACAGGTGGCGCCGGTCCTCCTCGGAGGTGTACAGCGGATGGGCGGTCGCCACGCGCAGTACGGCGCCGGGCTCCGGCGAACCGCTGCGCAGGCGCTCCCCGTTGGCGTACGCGCCCTGTCCGCGCACGGCGGTGGCCAGCACGTCCAGGGCCGGGGCGTAGGTCCAGCAGGCGAGGATCTCCCCGTGCAGGGCGAGGGCGACGAGGGTGCAGAAGTGGGGGTCGCCCTCCACGAACTGCCGGGTGCCGTCGACCGGGTCGACGATCCAGACGGGGGCGTCGCCGCGCAGCGCCTTGTACACCTCGGGGTCGGCGTGCACCGCCTCCTCGCCGACGACGGCCGAACCGGGCAGCAGCCGGGTCAGCGCGGCCGTGAGCCGCACCTCGGCCAGCCGGTCGGCATCGGTGACCAGGTCGTGCGGTCCGTTCTTCTCGTCCACCTCGTGGTCGGCGAGCTGCCGGAACCGCGGCATGATCTCCGCCGCCGCGGCCTGGCGGATCGCTTCTTCGACGGCGGGCAGCTCATGGGTGAGGAATGCATCGATCATGCCCCCATCACATCACGGCGGCCCCGGAGCACCGCCACCGCGGCCGACGGGACACCTCCCGGCGGCGGGGCTAGCCTGAGAAGGGGACGTCCGTGCGTGGAGAAAGGCGGCGGGCTCATGAGGGGACGTTCCAGGAGCGCCGTGGCGGTGGCGACGATGGTGGTACTCGCGACCGGCAGCAGCGCGGTGGCGTTCGCAGACGACCTGTCGCCCAAGGAGATCTACGAACGCGCCGCACCGGCGACGGTGCGCATCATCGGCACGACCGCGTCGGGTACCGGATTCATCTATGACGCCGGGAAGGGTCTCATCGTCACCAACGCGCATGTGGTGCTGGACGAGCCGTCCCTGAGGGTCGGCGTCGAGGACCGGGCGCCGGTGGCCGCGCGGGTGCTGGGGATCGACCCGTGCGAGGACGTCGCGGTGCTGGCGTTCTCCAATCAGCAGCCCGACCTGAAGGCGCTGAAGTTCGCCGACAGCAAGAAGGTGGCGTTCGCCGACAACGTCACCGCGCTCGGGTACCCCGAGTCCATCGAGGCGCAGGGCGCGCAGAAGCCGGTGTTCACCACCGGCGCGGTGCAGAACCCGGACGTCAAGGACTCCGCGCCGAACCCGGATCTGCCGCGCTACGCCGAGACCATCCAGCACTCGGCCACCATCAACCCCGGCAACTCCGGCGGACCGCTGCTCAACGGCAAGGCCGAGGTGGTCGGCATCAACACCCTCACCCTCACCGGAGAGGGCGTCCAAGGGCAGTACTACGCCATCAGCAGCAACCATGTGCAGCCGCTGCTCGACCAGTTGGCCGCGGGCGACGTGAAGAACGACCCCGGATGGCAGCTGGTGTCCGTGCAGGACCCGGACCTCGCGGACTACTTCCTCCCGGAGGACGCCGCCAAGGTCGCCGCCACCCAAAAGCAGTTCAAGGACCAGGACGCCATGGTCGTCACCTATGCGCGGACCAACTCCCCCGCCGCCAAGGCGGAGCTGGAACCGGGCGACGTGATCACCGGCATGAAGGACACCCCCGTCGCCTCTTACGCGGACGTCTGCGACGTGCTGCAGTCCGCCGCACCGGGCGAGACGGTCCCCGTGACCGGCGTGTACTCCCCCATCACCGCCAATGGCAAGGACATGAAGGCCGGCGACGCCTGGACCACCGACCTGGTCGTGGACAAGGGCAGCAAGTAACGGAACGCGCCCGGAGCCTGGCGAGGCTCCGGGCGCGTGCGGCACGCTGTGGGACGGTTGATCAGAAGGTGAGCTTGAAGTCGTTGATCGTGCCGGTGTCAGCGGCTCCCTTGTCCTGGACCTTCAGCTTCCAGGTGCCGTTGGCCGCGACGGCCGAGGCGTTGACCGTGTAGGTCTTGTTCAGGTTCGCCGTGGAGTCCGACGAGGAGCTCTGCAGGCGGAACGTGGTCCCGTTGGGGGCCACGAGGTCGATCTGCAGGTCACCGATGTAGGTGTGCGTGATCTTCACACCGACCTGGAGGGTGCTCGGGGCGTTGCCGGTGATCCCGGTGACGGCGACCGAGGAGGTGACGGCCGGGCCCGGGGAGTCCGGGATGGCGACCTGGGCCGTGCTCTCGAAGACCTTGCCGGTGGTGCCGCCGCCGGAGCGGGTGCCGACGTTGACCGCCGCCCAGGCGTCGGTGACGCTCTTGACCTCGGCGCTGCCGGCCCCGTACAGCTCGGTCGCCGCGGCGATCGTGCCGGCGCGGGCGCCCGCGTAGTTGGTGGTGGAGTTGAACTTGGTGGTGAGCGCCTTGTACCAGATCAGCTGGGCCTTGTCCCGGCCGATGCCGGTGACGGGCAGCCCGTCGGAGGTCGGCGAGTTGTAGCTCACGCCGTTGATCACCTTGGCGCCGGAGCCCTCGGAGGCCAGGTAGAACCAGTGGTTGGCCGGGCCCGAGGAGTAGTGGACGTCGAGGTTGCCGACGCCGGAGTACCAGGCGTCGGCGGAGCCGCCGTCCTTGCTCGGCTTGTCCATGTAGCGCAGCGGGGTGCCGTCGCCGTTGATGTCGATCTTCTCGCCGATGAGGTAGTCGCCCGGGTCGCTGGCGTTGTTGGCGTAGAACTCGACGGAGGTGCCCATGATGTCGGAGGTGGCCTCGTTCAGGCCGCCCGACTCGTTGCTGTACTCCAGGCCCGCGGTGGCGGCGGTGACGCCGTGCGACATCTCGTGGCCGGCGACGTCCAGCGAGGTCAGCGGGTCGTTGTTGGCGGTGCCGTCGCCGTAGGTCATGCAGAAGCAGCTGTCGTCCCAGAACGCGTTGACGTACGCGTTGCCGTAGTGGACGCGGGAGTAGGCGGCGACGCCGTCGCCGCGGATCCCGGAGCGGCCGAAGACGTTCTTGTAGAAGTCCCAGGTGACCCCGGCGCCGTAGGCGGCGTCGGCGCCCGCCGTGGCGGCGTTGGAGTTGGCCCCGTTGCCCCAGGTGTCGGTGGACTGGCTGAAGAGCGAACCGGTGCCGGACGTACCGTGGTTCAGGTTGTACGTCTTGTGGCCGCCGCGGGCGGCGTCGTTCATCGTGAAGGTGGAGCCGGACTGCGAGGTGCCCAGGGTGACCTGGCCGCTGTAGTGGGTGTTGCCGACACCGGTCTCGATGCCCTGCCACTGGTGCAGCTTGGCGCCCGTCTTGGCGTCCGTGATGACGTGGAGCTGGTTGGGGGTGCCGTCGTCCTGGAGGCCGCCGACGACGGTCTCGTAGGCCAGGGTCGGGACGCCGTTCGCCATCCACACGATCTTGCGCGCGGAGTCGGCCTTGTCGGCCTTGGAACCGACGGCCTTCGCGGCGTCGAGGGCCTTGGCGGTGGCGGCGGCCGGGGCGTCGGCCGGGGCCTCGGTGGAGACGCCCTGCAGCTGGGCGTTGGACGCCTTGCTGACGCTCTGGGTCTTCTGCGCCGCGGTGCGGCTGACGACCAGGTCGCCGCCGAGGACGGGCAGGCCCTCGTAGGTCCGCTCGTAGCGGGTGTGGGTGGTACCGTCCTGGTCCTTGACCACGTCGTGGACGAGGAGCTTCTCCTGCGGGCCGAGGCCGAGCTCCTTGGCCGTGGCGGCGCTGGTGCTCTGGGCCTTGGCTATGAGCTCGGCGCGCTGGGACGGGGTGAGCTGCGCGGGCAGCGCTCCCGGGTTGCGTACCGACTGGCCCTTGGCGGCGGCGTTGGCGGAACCGTCGGGCTGCGCCGAGGCGGTGCCGGCCTGGACGCCGACGGTGAGCAGGGCTGCGGCGGCGAGCAGTGCGCCGGTGGCGGTGGCGTTCCGCCGGTGCGTGGACTTCACGCGGACTCCTTCTGCGTGTGGGGGGTGGAACCGGGCAGCCGGGATGGGGCCGCCCGGGGCAGAGCGTGCGGAGCTGATCGTGTTGGGGATGGGGAGAGGTTGCCAGCGATCTTCATGATCGCCATGGACACGACAGCAATTGGCCGAAACGAGTCCGGATTTCGCCCCCACGCGTCCGCTGAGCGGACACTCTCGGGCAGGGCAGAAGGTCAAAAACGCCCGTGAACCCACCCATTCCGGACGCCATTTGACCAGATCGTGGTACTTACCCGCGTCTTACATGATCAGGTAAAGCGTTCGGCATCAAGCGTCAAACAATCTTGTCCCGCCCATGACTTGACGGGGCGGAAGCCGGAGCCGCCCGCGCGGGCGCCGGCCCCTGAGGGGTCAGCAACGCACCGTTCCGCCGTGGATGACGACGGCGTCGGTCCGGGTGACCCCACCCGGACGCGGGCATCTCACGGCGGAACGGTGGCCGCCCGCCCCGTCAGGCGGGAAGGGGCAGCAGGAGCAGGGGGTCCGTGGTGGGCCGGGGGGAGCCCCCGGCGGGTTCCAGGGTGAGTCCGACGGCGGCGGCGTCGGCGGGGCTGCCGGTCAGGACGACGGTGCCGTCGTGGTCGATCAGTCCGGCGGGGCGCATGGTGCCGCCGTGGTCCAGCCACAGCTGGTACGTCCTGCCCTCCGCGGGTGCGGGAAGGCCGGCGGCGGAGAAGACGGCCTTGTTCTGCCGGCCGGAGGTGACGACGGTGGTCACGGCGCCGTTGCTCGCCCGGCCGTGGACGGTGCGCGCGTCCGGGGCCGCCAGGACGGCGCTGACCGCGTCGAGTTGCCGCTGGACCTGCCGGGTCTGCTGCTTGAGGTCCTGTCCGTTCTGCCTCTGCCATGCCGCGAGGCCCCCGAGTGCGGCGGCTGCCACGCAGGCGGCCAGTGCCAGGGGCACCGCCCGGCGGCGCAGCATGCCGCCGGAGGCGGGATGCGCGGTGGGCGCCGGGATGCGCGGCGGAAGCTGGCGGACGCCGTCGATGGCAGCCATGACCTGGGCTTTGGACGCGGCGGCCGGCGGCTGGGAGACGGCTGCCGCCAGGCGTGCCGCGGTCGCTTCGAACTCGGCGGCCTCCTGTCGGCATGCCTCGCAGGTCTGGAGGTGGGCGGCGAAGTCCTCGCGTTCCTCATCCTCAAGTGCGCCGAGAGCATAGGCGGCGACGAGCGTGTGGGCGTCGGTGGCGTGGTGTTTCATGTGGTCACCCCCATGCAGTCGCGGAGCCGGACCAGTCCGTCGCGCATGCGTGTCTTGATCGTGGGAAGCGGAGTGCGCAGGGCTTCGGCGACTTCACGGTAGGTCAGCCCCTGGTAGTAGGCCAGCGTCACGGCCTGGCGCTGGATCTCGGTGAGGCCGCGCATGCAACGGCGGACCTGCTCGGACTCCAGGCGGGTCTCGACCTGTTCGGCGACCTCGTCGAAGGCGGTGGTGTGCTCGCGGGCGGCCTGGGCGTGCTCGCGGTCGGTCGCGGCCTGGGCAGAGCGCACCCGGTCCACGGCCCGCCGATGGGCGATCGTCGCCGCCCATGTGGTGACGGAGCCGGCGTCGGCGCGGTAGCGGGCCGCCTGCCGCCACAGGTCGATCATGACCTCCTGGGCGACCTCCTCGGACTGGGCCCGGTCGCGGACCACTTTGACCACGATCCCGAAGACCAGGGGGGCGAGGGCGTCGTAGAGCGCGGAGAACGCCTGTTTGTCACCGTGGGCGACCTTCCGCATGACCTCGCTCAGGTCGCTGCGGGCGGAGTCGGCGGAGCGGGCGCCGTGGAAGGGGATCGGTTGGTTCACCTGCCGCGCTCCGGCCGTGGAGAGGAGGCGAAGCGGCGGCCTGGGGCGGCCGTCGGAGGGCGGGGCGTCCATCGCATGCCGGTCCTTGACTCTCGTGTGTACGGGGCCGGACCGCCCCGGCGGGACGGTCCGGTCTTGGGAAGCTGTGCGGTGTCGATGGTTCTTCGTAGCGGACGGGCCTGCGGATGGGGGTCTCTTCGGTGGCCGCACCAGCCGGGGCCAACCCTTTGGAGGGAAGCCGGGCTCCCCACCGGTTGCGCGTGACCCGCGCGGCCGCGCGCGGTCGCGGCGAACCGGACGGCCTGGCGCCGCCGGGCGACGGTCCGCCTACCAGGTGAGGACCGCGATGACGTGTTTGCCGCGCCCGGACCGGCTGACGAAGAGCTCCGCGCCCAGGGCCCGGACGATCTTCAGTCCCCGGCCCCCGGACCCGACCCGCTGCGCGGGTCCATGGTGTCCGGAGAGGTCGGCGGACCCGTCGCTGACGGCGATGCCCGCCCGCCGTTGCTCCAGGCTGACGGTCAGCGCGTAGGGGCCGTCCGCGTGCAGGACGGCATTGGTGACCAGCTCCGAGACGATGAGCACGATGTCCTCGGCGATGCCGCAGGGGCAGGCGGAGTCTCCCTCTGCCATCAGGCTTGCTGCCGCCTGGCGGGCCTGGTGTGCCGCTTGCGCACGCGACGGGAGCCGGATGTGCAGCGTGGCCGGACCCGTGCAGGGCGCGATGGCGGTGTCCATGATGATTCCTCACGGTGTGCGGACCCGCCGTCAAGACGGGGTCGGAGAAGGTTGTGGGGCCCCAGGACCGCCGGAACGGCCGCTTCCGCAGGGTTTACGCGGATGATTCGGGACGACACCGGTGCCGGATTGCATGAACCTGCGGTCGGTACGGGGCGGCCGTTCCGGCCGGCGCTCGGCAGCCGTCCGGTGACCTGGCCGCCCGAAGGCCGTGACGACCGCGCCGCGTGGGCAACACGGGCCACCGGTTCACTCTTTCGGGTGTGGGACCAATCCGCCGGACGGGTGCTGCCGAATGGCCGGTGTGAGCAGCTTCCGCAACACCCTGTTCCGCGCCGCGCCCGGCGCGCTGGCCGGTCTTCTGGCCTCGTTCACGGCTCTGGCCGTGGCCGAGCTGGTCGCCGCCCTGCTGCGGCCCGCCGCGGGACCGGTGACCGTGGTGGGCGGCGCGGTCATCGACCGGACACCGGCACCGGTCAAGGACTTCGCGATCCGAACCTTCGGAGAGAACGACAAGACCGTCCTGCAGATCGGGATCCTCGCCCTCCTCGCGCTGTTCGCCGTCGGCCTGGGCACGCTGAGCCTGCGCCACCGGCGGACCGGCGCGGCCGGAGTGCTGCTGTTCGGCATCGCCGGTGCGGCCGCGGCCCTGAGCCGGCCCGACTCCGCCGGAATCGGTGACGCCCTTCCCTCGGTCGCCGGAGCCCTCGCCGGCGCGGGCGTCCTCTACCTCCTGGCGGGCAGGGCAGCGGCCCCCGCACCCACGGACGACGAAGGCGACGGCTCGGGATGGAGCAGGAGGAGGTTCTTGACCGCCGCCGCCGTGACCGCCGGTACGGCCGCCTCAGCCGGTGCGCTCGGCCGGTTCCTCGCCGGCCGGAGAGGTGAGGGCGCCGTGGCTTCCCGCAACGCCCTCGTCCTCCCCGCGCCGGCCTCACCGGCCCCGGCCGTCCCGGCGGGCGCCCAGGTGAAGGTGCCCGGCACCAGCCCCTTCACGACGCCGAACCGGGACTTCTACCGTGTCGACACCGCACTCGTCGTGCCCCGGGTCGACGCGGGCACCTGGCGGCTGCGGATCCACGGCAAAGGCGTCACCCGGCCCCGTACCTACACCCTGGACCAGCTCCTGGCCCGCCCCCTCATCGAACGCGACATCACTCTCACCTGTGTGTCGAACGAGGTCGGCGGACCCTACATCGGCAACGGCCGCTGGCTCGGCGTCCCCCTCGCCGAGCTCCTGCGGGAGGCCGGCGTCCGTCCCCCCTCGAAGGGCGGGAAGGCCGATCAGCTGGTGGCACGCTCCGTGGACGGCATGACCCTGGGTTCCCCGGTCGAGGACCTCCTGGACGGCCGCGACGCCATCCTCGCCGTCGGCATGAACGGCGAGCCGCTGCCCTTCGACCACGGCTTCCCCGTCCGCATGCTCGTGCCCGGCCTCTACGGCTACGTGTCCGCCTGCAAGTGGATCGAGGACATCGAGCTGACCACCTTCGACGCCTACGACCCCTACTGGGTCAAGCGGAAGTGGGCCCGCAGGGCACCCGTCAAGACCCAGGCCCGCATCGACACCCCCAAGCCATTCGGACGTCCCGCCCCCGGCCCCGTCATGGTCGCCGGTGTCGCCTGGGCCCAGCGCCGCGGCATCACCCGCGTCGAGGTCCGGATCGACGACGGGCCCTGGCAGGACGCGGACCTCGCCGCCCAGGACAGCGTCGACACCTGGCGCCAGTGGTCCTACCGCTGGGACCCCACCCCGGGCGGACACACCGTCACCGTCCGCGCCACCGACGGCACCGGAGCGGTGCAGACCGAGGACCGCACCCGGACCATCCCCGACGGGGCCAGTGGCCGGCACAGCGTCTTCGTCACCATCCCCTAGACCACCGGACCGCCCGCTCAGGGCCGGATCCGGCAGCACGACCGGCATGTACCGAGAACCCACTCCCCAAGGAGCGAACCGTCATGAACAGCATGAAGATCCGCCGTACCGCGATCGCCGTCGCCGCAGCCGCCCTGCTGCCCTTCTCCCTGGCCGCGTGCTCCGACTCCGGCAGTGACACCAAGGCCGCCCCGACCGCGGCCGCCGGCGATGAGGCGAAGACCGGCGCCGGCACCCCGGCGGCCGACACGATGACCGGTGACAAGCCCTTCGGCCCGGCCTGCGCCGGCGTACCGAAGGACGGTGCGGGCTCCTTCGACGGCATGGCCAAGGACCCCGTCGCCACCGCCGCGTCCAACAACCCGGCCCTGTCCACCCTGGTCGCCGCCGTCAAGAAGGCCGGTCTGGTCGACACCCTCAACAACGCCAAGGACATCACCGTCTTCGCGCCCACCAACGACGCCTTCGCGAAGATCCCGAAGGCCGACCTCGACAAGGTCCTCGCCGACAAGGAGCAGCTCACCAAGATCCTGACCTACCACGTCGTCGGCCAGAAGCTCAGCCCCAAGCAGCTGGAGAACGGCAGCTTCGAGACCCTCCAGAAGGGCATGGTCACCACCACCGGCTCCGGCGAGGCGTACGCGGTCAACGACACCGCGAACGTGGTCTGCGGCAACGTCAAGACCGCCAACGCGAATGTCTACATCATCGACAGCGTCCTGATGCCGAAGTAACACCCCCTGCCTCGGACCGGGAAAGCCAGGTGGCCCCGCACCCCCTTGTACGGGGGCGTGCGGGGCCACCGGCCTGACGGGAGCAGGGGCACGGGGATCAGTCGCGCAGCGCCGGGATGACGTGCTGTCCGTACGCGTCGATGGTGGCCTCCCGCGCGTCGTGCATGTCGTAGACGGCGAACTGGTCGACCCCGAGGTCCCGCAGGACCCGCAGCTTCTCGATGTGGGCCTCGGCCGGGCCCAGGAGGCAGAAGCGGTCGATGATCTCGTCCGGGACGAAGTCGGTGGAGGGGTTTCCGGCGCGGCCGTGGTGGCTGTAGTCGTAGCCCTGGCGGGTCTTGATGTAGTCGGTGAGGGCGTCGGGGACCATGCCCGAGTGCTCGCCGTAGCGGGAGACGAGGTCGGCGACGTGGTTGCCGACCATGCCGCCGAACCAGCGGCACTGGTCGCGGGCGTGGGCCAGGTCGTCGGTGACGTAGGCGGGGGCCGCCACGCAGATGGTGATCGACTCCGGGTCCCGGCCGGCGCGTGCCGCGGCCTCGCGGACCGCCTTGATCATCCATTCGGTGAGGTAGGGGTCGGCGAGCTGGAGGATGAACCCGTCCGCCTTCTCTCCGGCCAGCGCGAGGGCCTTCGGGCCGTACGCGGCCATCCAGACGGGGAGCCGGCCGTCCTTGATCCACGGGATGCGCAGGGGTTTGCCGTCGACGAGTGCCTCGCGCCCCTCGGCCAGGTCGCGGATGACCCCGATGGCCTCGCCCAGGCGGGCCAGGGTGTTGGGGGCGCGGCCGGCGACCCGCATCGCCGAGTCGCCGCGGCCGATGCCGCAGACCGTGCGGTTGCCGTACATGTCGTTGAGGGTGGCGAAGGTGGAGGCGGTGACCTCCCAGGTGCGGGTCCCGGGGTTCGTCACCATCGGGCCGATGTGCAGCTTCTGGGTATGGGCGAGGATCTGGCTGTAGATGACGAACGGCTCCTGCCACAGGACCGCCGAGTCGAAGGTCCAGCCGTAGCGGAAGCCGTTGCGTTCGGCGCGCTTCATCAGGCTGATGACCTGGGAGGCGGGCGGGTCGGTTTGCAGGACGAGGCCGAAGTCCATGCGGGGACTCTCCTTACAGGTACTGGCAGGTGGAGCGGTGGACGAAGGCCCCGTGGCCGGCCCGGCCGGTGAACTCACGTCGGTCGATGACGAGTTCGCCCCGGGAGAGGACCGTCTCGACGCGTCCGGTGATCCGCCTGCCCTCGTACGCCGAGTAGTCCACGTTCATGTGGTGGGTCTCGGCGGAGATGACCTGCTCGGCGTGCGGATCGTAGAGGACGATGTCGGCGTCGGAGCCCGGTGCGATGGTGCCCTTCTGCGGGTAGAGGCCGAACATCCGGGCCGGGGTCGCGCAGGCGATCTCGATCCAGCGGCGGCGGCTGATGTGCCCGTCCAGGACGGCCTGGTGGAGGAGGTCCATACGGTTCTCCACCCCCGGCAGCCCGTTGGGGATCTTGGAGAAGTCGCCCCGGCCCAGCTCCTTCTGGCCCCGGAAGCAGAACGGGCAGTGGTCGGTCGAGACCACCTGGAGGTCGTTCGTGCGCAGCCCCCGCCACAGGGCCGCCTGGTGTTCGCGCGGCCTCAGCGGCGTGGAGCAGACGTACTTGGCGCCCTGGAAGTCGGGTTCCGCGAGGTTGTCGGTGGACAGGAAGAGGTACTGGGGGCAGGTCTCGCCGAAGACGGGCAGGCCCTTGTCGCGGGCCGCGGCGAGCTCCGCCACGGCTTCCTCCGCCGAGACGTGCACCACGTACAGCGGGGAGCCGGCGACCCGGGCCAGCTGGATCGCGCGGTGGGTGGCCTCGGCTTCCAGGAGGACCTTGCGGACCTCGCCGTGGTGGCGGGGGTCGGTCTCCCCGCGCGCGAGGGCCTGTTCGACGAGGACGTCGATGGCGATGCCGTTCTCGGCGTGCATCATGATCAGCCCGCCGTTGCCGGAGGCCCGCTGCATGGCGCGCAGGATCTGCCCGTCGTCGCTGTAGAAGACGCCCGGGTAGGCCATGAACAGCTTGAAGGAGGTGATGCCCTCGCCGACGAGGTGGTCCATCTCCTTCAGGGTGTGCTCGTTGACGTCCGAGAGGATCATGTGGAAGGCGTAGTCGATCGCGCAGTTGCCGTCTGCCTTGGCGTACCAGGTGTCCAGGCCCTCGCGCAGGGAGCGGCCGGTGCTCTGTACGGCGAAGTCGACGATGGTGGTGGTGCCGCCCCAGGCGGCGGCCCGGGTGCCGGTCTCGAAGGTGTCGGAGGCGGCGGTCCCGCCGAAGGGCAGTTCCATGTGGGTGTGCGCGTCGACCCCGCCGGGGATGACGTACTTCCCGCTCGCGTCGAGCGTACGGTCCGCCGTCCAGGCCCCGGCGGCGGCCGAGCCGGTGGCGGCGAGGGCCGCCACGCGGCCGTCCTCGATGAGGACGTCCGCGTGGAGCTCGTCGGCGGCGGTGACGACCAGGCCGCCTCTGATCAGGGTGCGGATGCTCATGTCGGTCCCCCTACTCGATGCCGCGCAGTGCCTGTCCGAGGATGTCGGCCCCCTCTTCCGCCTCGGCGACGGTGAGGGAGAGCGGCGGTGCGATGCGCAGCACGCTGGTGTCGTGCCCGCCGCCCTTGCCGATGAGCAGGCCGCCCGCGCGGGCGGTTTCCAGGACGGCGGCGGCCGCCTGCGGGTCGGCGCGGTCGGTGCCGGGCTCGGTGAGCTCCAGTCCGGCCATCAGGCCCCGGCCGCGGACCTCCCGTACGGCGGGCGAGGCGGCGGCGAGGGCGCGCAGCCGCTCCAGGAGGAGGCCGCCGACGCGGCGGGCGTTGCCCTGGAGGTCGTGGTCCAGGAGGTAGGCGAGGTTGGCGAGGCCGGCCGCCATGGTGACGGGGGAACCGCCGAAGGTGGAGATGGAGTTGGCGTCGAGGCAGTTCATCACCTCGGCTCGGGCCACGACCCCGCCGATGGACATGCCGTTGCCGATGCCCTTGGCGAAGGTGAGCATGTCGGGCGGGCCGCTCTGCGCGTGGGCCTGCCAGCCCCAGAAGTGGTCGCCGGTGCGGCCCCAGCCGGTCTGCACCTCGTCGCTGATCCAGAGGATGCCGTGCCGGTTGAGAACCTCGCGGAAGGCCCCGTACAGGCCGTCGGGGGGCGAGGTGAAGCCGCCGACGCCCTGGACGGGTTCGGCGATGAGGGCGGCCACTCCCCCGCGGGCCTGGCCGAGTACGTCCTCCAGGTCGGCGACGGCCGCGGCGGTGAAGGCGGCGTCGTCGAGGGCGGCGAAGGGGCCGCGGGTGCGGACGGCGCCGTGGACGTAGTACGTCTGGAGCGGGGACAGGCTGGTCGGGGACCAGCCGCGGTTGCCGGTGATGCCGACGGTCGAGAAGGACCGGCCGTGGTAGCTGTTGCGCATCGCCAGGATCTGGTTGGAGCGGCGGTACGTGGTCGCGAGCAGCAGGGCGGCGTCGTTGGCCTCGGTGCCGGAGGTGGTGAAGAAGACGCGGGCGTCGGGGATGCCGGAGAGGGCGGCGATCCGTTCGGCCAGCTCGATCACGGGCCGGTTGAGGTAGAGGGTGGAGGAGTGGATGAGCCGCCCGGCCTGTTCGGAGACGGCCTTGGTGACCTCGGGCAGGGCGTGGGCGGTCATGGTGGTGAGGATGCCGCCGAAGAAGTCGAGGTAGCGGTTGCCGTCGGCGTCCCAGACGTGGCGGCCCTCGCCGTGGGTGAGCTCGATGGGACGTTCGTAGTAGAGCGTGAGCCAGTCGGGCAGGACGGTGCGGTGGCGGCTGTGCAGGGGGGTGGGGTTGGTCACGGCTGAACGAGCCCTCCGTAGGCGTCGGGGCGGCGGTCGCGGTAGAAGGCCCACTGGTCGCGGACCTCCTTGATCAGGTCGAAGTCGAGGTCCCGGACGAGGAGTTCCTCCTCCTTGTCGCTGGCGACCTCGCCGACGAACTGGCCCCGGGGGTCGACGAAGTAGCTGGTGCCGTAGAAGTCGTTGTCGCCGTACTCCTCCTGGCCGACGCGGTTGATCGCGGCGATGAAGTACTCGTTGGCGACGGCGGAGGCCGGCTGCTCCAGCTGCCACAGGTACGCGGACAGGCCGCGGGAGGTGGCGGACGGGTTGTATACCAGCTGGGCCCCGGCCAGGCCCAGTTGGCGCCAGCCCTCGGGGAAGTGGCGGTCGTAGCAGATGTAGACGCCGACGCGGCCGACGGCGGTGTCGAAGACGGGCCAGCCGAGGTTGCCGGGGCGGAAGTAGTACTTCTCCCAGAACCCCTTGACCTGCGGGATGTGGTGCTTGCGGTATTTGCCGAGGTAGCTGCCGTCGGCGTCGATGACGGCGGCGGTGTTGTAGTAGAAGCCCTCGTCCTCCTTCTCGAAGACGGGGACGACGACGACCATCCCGGTCTCCCGGGCCAGCTCCTGCATCCGGCGGACGGTGGGACCGTCGGGGACGGGCTCGGCCCAGCGGTAGTGCTCGGGGTCCTGGACCTGGCAGAAGTAGGGGGCGTTGAACACCTCCTGGAAGCCGATGATCTTCGCACCCTGAGCGGCCGCCCTGCGGGCGTGCTCCTCGTGCTTGGCGATCATCGACTCGGTGTCTCCGGTCCAGGTGGCCTGGACGAGTGCGGCGCGGACGACTTGGGCCATGAGCTGCTCCTCGCGACGGGAACGCCGGCTTCTACGCACGTAGACGGTGTGCGTAGGGAGTCGAAGGTAGGCCCCGGCACAGCGCGGGGCAAGACCGCCTTGCGCGGTTGGAGTAGTCGATCAGGTTACGTCGCCACCCGGTCGTTCCCGGTCACCGGACGGACGGTTCCGGCAGGGCCAGGGCGTGCGGAGGCCCCGCCGCGCGGAGGGCGTGGGAGGCCGCGGAGGCGGGCGGGCGAGACATGCCCGGCGGGGCCGCGTCCGCCGGGGTGGAGCAGGCGGCGGCCAGCAGGCCGGCCGCGAGGACGGCGCCGAGGAGCGCGAGACCGAGCCGTTTGGACGCGTTCATGGTCGACACGCCTTCACCCTGCCCGGGACTGCGCCGCCGCGATCGGCGATTGCGCCGTCCGGCCGCCGGAGACGACCCGGCGGGGGCCCGTCAGGCGGGGGCCCGTCAGGCGGGGACCAGCGCGCAGCGGTGCACGACCTCGTCCAGCGAGAGGCCCAGCGCCCCGGCCAGGGCGGCGACGGTGAAGAAGGCGGGGGTCGGCGCCCGGCCGGTCTCGATCTTGCGCAGGGTCTCGGGCGAGAGCCCGGCGCCGGCCGCGACCTCGACCATGCTCCGCGCGCCGCGCGCCTCGCGCAGCAGCGCGCCCAGCCGCTCGCCGCGCTCGCGCTCTTCGGGGGTCAGGGGGGTTCGCACCATGCCCCCATCCTACCCCGCCCACCGATAACTATCCCGTTACTCTTATACCGGTATAGTTATTGGCATGGTGCACTTGAAAACCGATGAAGCGATCGACGAGATGCGCGGTGCCGGCCGGGTGGTCGCGCATGCCCTGACAGCCGTACGGGAGGCCGCCCGGGTGGGCGTCTCCCTCCGGGAACTGGACGCGGTGGCCCGGGCGGTCCTGCGCGAGGCGGGGGCCGGCTCCCCCTTCCTCGGCTACCGTCCGCACTTCGCGCCCGTCCCCTTCCCCGCGGTCGTGTGCGCCTCGGTGAACGACGCCGTCGTGCACGGCATCCCCGGCGGCTACCGGCTCCGCGACGGCGACCTCGTCAGCATCGACTGCGGGGCCCAGCTGCGCGGCTGGGCCGGCGACGCGGCCGTCAGCTTCACCGTCGGCCGGCCCCGCCCCGCCGACCTGCGGCTGATCGCCACCGCCGAGGCGGCCCTGGCGGCCGGCATCGCCGCCGCCGTACCCGGCAACCGGATCGGCGACATCGCGCACGCGGTGGGCAGCGTCTGCCGCGCCGCGGGCTACGGCATCCCGGAGGGCTTCGGCGGGCACGGCATCGGCCGCGCCATGCACGAGGACCCGGGCGTGCCCAACGAGGGCCCGCCGGGGCGCGGGATGCGGCTGCGCCCCGGCATGGTCCTGGCGATCGAGCCGATGGTGATCGCGGGCGGCGGGGACGACTACACCTGCGACCCCGACGGCTGGACCCTGCGCACCACCGACGGCTCCCGCGCCGCCCATGTGGAGCACACGGTCGCCATCACCGCCGCCGGCCCCAGGATCCTGACGGCCCTGTGACCCGCAGCCGGCAGGGCCTTACGGCCTCCCCTGCGGGCGCACGACCATCGCCGAGCCCCCGCCCCGCCGGGTGGTCTCGGCGGCCGCCAGCCAGCGGCCGTCCGGGAGCCGCTGGACACCGGTGGCGGCGCCGATCTCCGGGTTCTGCCGGAACGCCTGGCCCAGTGCCTCCAGTTCGCCGCGCAGCGGACTGTTCCACAGGGCCGGTTCCAGCTCCGTCGTCGTCTGGTTGCGCTGGCTGGCGCGCGGTGCCTTGATCGCGTCGACCAGCGGCAGGCCCCGGTCCAGATGGCCGAGGAGGGTCTGCAGGACGGTGGTGATGATGGTCGCCCCGCCCGGGGAGCCGACGGCCAGGACCGGGCGGCCGTGGTCGAGGACGATGGTCGGGGACATGGAGGAGCGCGGCCGCTTGCCGGGGCCGGGCAGGTTCGGGTCCGGGACGCCGGGGGCGGCCGGGGCGAAGGAGAAGTCGGTGAGCTCGTTGTTGAGCAGGAAGCCGCGCCCCGGGACCGTGATGGCGCTGCCGCCCGTGGACTCGATGGTCAGGGTGTAGGAGACCACGTTGCCCCAGCGGTCGGCGACCGTCAGGTGCGTGGTGTTCTCCCCCTCGTAAGTGGTGGGCGCCGTCTGTCCCGTGCCGCCGCAGGGTGCCGGGTGGCGGGGGTCGCCGGGGGCCAGCGGGCTCGTCAGGGCCTTGTCCGGGCTGATCAGGCAGCCGCGCGAGTCGGCGAACCGCTGCGAGAGCAGCTCCCGGGTCGGGACGTCCTGGGCGGCCGGGTCGCCGACCCAGCGGCCCCGGTCGGCGAAGGAGATCCGGGACGCCTCGATGAACCGGTGCAGGTACTGGGCCTCGGAGAGCTTCGACAGGTCGGTGCGCTCCAGGATGTTCAGCGCCTCGCCGACGGTGGTGCCGCCGGAGGAGGAGGGCGCCATGCTGTACACGTCCAGGCCCCGGTAGCCGATCTGGGTGGGCGCCTGCCGCTTGGTCGCGTACGCGCGCAGGTCGGCGGTGGTCAGGTCGCCGGGGCGGACCTTGCGGGTGGCGGCCGGGTCGACGGGGGGCTTGCGGACGGCGTCGACGATGTCCTCGGCGATCGGGCCCCGGTAGAGGGCGCCGGTGCCCTTGCGGGCGAGTTCGGCGTAGGTGGCGGCGAGGTCGGGGTTCTTGAAGACCGAGCCGACGACGGGGAGCTGTCCGCCGGGCAGGAACAGCTTCCGGGTGTCGGGGAAGTCCTTGAAGCGGTCCTGGTTGGCCTGGGTCTGGGCGCGGAAGGTGCTGTCGACGGTGAACCCGTCGCGGGCCAGCTTCTCGGCGGGGCGCAGGAGCTGGGCCAGCGGTTTGCTGCCCCAGGCGTCCAGGGCGGTCTTCCAGGTGGCGGGGGTGCCGGGGACGCCGACGCTGCGGCCGCTGGTCTGGCCCTCCTCGAAGGGCAGGGGGACGCCGTTCTCCTGGAACAGGGTCTCGGTGGCCGTGGCGGGCGCGGTCTCGCGGCCGTCGATCGTCTGCACCCGGCGGGAGGCGGCGTCGTAGTAGACGAAGTACCCGCCGCCCCCGACACCGGCCGAGTACGGTTCGGTGACCCCGAGCGCGGCGGCGGTGGCGACGGCCGCGTCCACGGCGTTGCCCCCGGCCCGCAGGACGGCGATCCCGGCCGCCGTGGCATCGGCGTCGACACTGGCGACGGCCCCTCCGTAGCCGACGGCCACCGGCACCTTGGCCGGGGCGGCGGACGGCGGGGGCGCGGCGGCCCCGGTGGAGACGAGCGCCCCGGCGAGGGCGGCGAACGCGAACTGACGTGCTGCGCGAGGGCGCATCCGGTTCCTCCAGTCGACTGCCTGTCAGACCATGGACCGGCAGCCTAGCTTCGCCGCACCCCCCGCGTCAGGGCGGCGATGCGGCGGCTAGCATCCGCCGCATGAACGACGACGTGCGCAACATCGTGCTCGGAGTGCTGGCCACCGCCATCAGCGGCGGTTCGGGCTGGTTCACCCGGACGTACCTGTGGCGCCGGGCGCTGCGCCGCAAGCAGGCGTTCTTCGGGCTGCCGACCGGCTCGGACTGCCTGTTCGTGGTCAACCGGCAGATGGGCGGGACGGAGAACTCGCTGCACCGCAACGACGCCTTCGCGCTGCTGGAGATATCGGCCCTGATCAAGGACTGCGGGGCGACGGTGCGGATCGTCACGCACGAGGCCCGCCAGGGCTTCGGTGAGCGCGCCGAGTTCTGCGTCGGAGGTCCCGCCTCCAACATCCGTACGGTGGCGCACCTGCACTCCATGCTGCCGGGGGTCCGGGTCGACCACTCCTCCGAGGCCGGTCCGGACCGGGGGGCGATCCGCGTCGGCGGGGAGACGTACCGCTGGGAGCCGGGCCTGGTGGAGTACGTGCTGCTGGCCCGGCTGACGACCGGTCAGGGCGCGCGGCCGGTGTTCCTGCTGTCGGGCCAGACCGCCAACAGCAACCAGGCCGCGGCCCGTTACCTGGCCCGCCACCACGAGAAACTGGCCCGCACCTACCGCGGGGCCTCCTTCTGCCTCCTCCTGAAGGTGATCAACTCCGAGGCGTACGGGCCGGACGTGACGGAGCTGGTGGCGGACGTCACCGCCGCGGCCCGGACACCCGCAGCGGCAGCCGTGTGATCCCGTTGATGAAGTGGGACACCAGCCGGCGCGGCTCACCGGCGAGTTCGGGCGGGGGCATCGCAGCGCACCACTCCTCGTAGAGGGTGCGCAGCTGGAGCCGGGCGAAGTGGGCGCCCAGGCAGACGTGCGGGCCGTCGCCGAAGGAGACGTGCGGGTTCGGGGAGCGGCCGAGGTCGAGGCGGTGCGGGTCGGTGAAGACGCGCTCGTCGTGGTTGGCGGAGGCATGGAAGACCACCACCTTGTCCCCGGCGCGGATCGGGGTTCCGGCGAGTTCGGTGTCGCGGGCGGCGGTGCGGCGGAAGCTGAGCACCGGCGGGTGGAAGCGCAGGAGTTCCTCGACGGCGGCGGCGGACGGGACGGCTCCTTCGGCGAGGGTGCGGTAGGCGCCGGGGTCGCGGGCCAGGGCGAGGAGGCCGCCGGGGGCGGCGCCGCGGACGGTGTCGTTGCCGGCGACGGTCAGCAGGAAGAAGAACATCTCCAGCTCGGCGGGGTCCAGCCCGGCGTGGGCGAGGACGGTCATCACGTCGTCGGCGGGGTGTGCCCGCTTGTACGCGGCGAGTTCGCGGGCGTAGCCGAACATCTCCCCGAGCAGGGCCGGTGAACGCGGGTTGAGCGGGGTGCCGTCGGGGCCCAGGAGCGGGACCGGGGCGTCCTCGGGGTCCTGGTAGCCGATGACCCGTACGGTCCACTCCAGCAGCAGGCCCCGGTCGGCGGCCGGGACGCCCAGCAGGTCGGTGAGGCCCAGCAGGGCGTACTCGTCGGTGACGGTACGGACCACGTCGGCGGCGCCGCCCTCGGCGGCGTCCCGGGCGGCGGCCAGGAGCGTACGGGCCCGCTCCCGCATCCGGCCGGCGAAGGCGCCGACCCGGGCGGGGGTGAAGGCCCGGGAGACCAGGCGGCGGAGCCGGCCGTGGCGCGTGGGGGTCTCCCCGGGCCCGCACGGCCCGGGGGAAGGGTCCTGGTTGAGCATGGTGCGCCGCAGGAAGGGCAGGTCGGCGGGGTCGGGGTCGCGGATCTGGGTGGCGCCGAGCCAGGAGGAGTACGTGGTGTGGTCGCGCAGGACGCGGACGACGTCGGCGTGCCGGGTGACGGCCCAGAACCCGGGCCCTGCGGGCCAGCCCGCCACCTCGGGCTCCTCCTGCCATGCCACCGGGTACCGGTCGCGCAGGACGCGGTAGCGCTCGTGCGGGATGCCGGCGGCGTACAGGTACGGGTCGAACACGTCGGGCACACCGGGCCGGCGGCGGGCACCCGGACGGGCGGCGGGGGCGGCGGACACGGCGGGATCGTCTGCGGCGGGTTCCATGGTCCACACGGTGGCCCCGCCCGGGGCCCTCCCACAAGGCCCGCCGCTCAGAGCCCCGCATCGCAGCGGGCCGGATCCAGGGCGGTGTCGGTGCCCCGCAGGACCACCCCGTACCGCGGGTCCACCGTGGACAGGGCGCTGCACACCAGCTGACGGCGGCCCAGCGGGTCGAGTCCCGCGACGGGGAAGGGCAGGCGCACCTCCAGCCGGTCGGTCACGGTCACGCTCACCCCCGCCTCGGCCGCCTCCCCCTCCACCACCGGCACCCGGCTGCCCAGCCCCGCCTCCCGCTCCGCCGGGCCGGGACCGCGCAGCAGCCCGATCACACTGCCCCGGGGGCCGCCCTGGGTGTACTCGGGCTGCGGCGCGGGGGCCAGGAGCCCGTCGGGGGTGACGAAGTAGGCCATGGCGGCTCCGGCGCGCGCGACGGTGACCCGCGCGGCGGCGCCGCTCTCCACCACCCCCGTGGGCTTGATCCCGCAGGCGGTGGCCGTGAGCAGGGGGACCAGCAGCGCGGCGGCCACACCGGGCCCCCGCAGCGGCCGGGTGACCGGCCGGCCGCGCAGCGTCCGGGTCACGGCGCCGCCTCCAGGGGCATGTCGAGGGTGAACACCGCTCCCCCGAAGCCGCCGGCCCCGTCCGGGGCGTTGGCGGCGCTCAGGGTGCCGCCGTGCAGCCGGACGTTCTCCAGGCTGATGGCCAGGCCCAGCCCGCTCCCGGCCGAGCGGGTACGGGCGGCGTCGGCCTTGAAGAACCGGTCGAAGATGTGCGGCAGCACCTCGGGGCCGATCCCGGCTCCGCTGTCGGCCACCTCCACGAGGAGCCGTTCCCCTTCCGCGGCGGGGGCGGTGCGCACGGTGATCCGGACGGGGGCGGCGCCGTGCCGCAGCGCGTTGCCGACGAGGTTGGCGAGGACCACGTCGAAGCGGCGCGGGTCGAGGCGGGCGCGGATCCCGTCGGGGAGGTCGGTGGTGACCCGGTGGTCGTCCCAGTGGCGGCGCTGGAGGGTCTTGCCTACGGCCTCGGCGACGTCCACCTCGTCGAGGTTGAGGCCGGCGGCGCGGGCGTCGAAGCGGGATATCTCCATCAGGTCCTCGACGAGCACGGCGAGCTTCCCGGTCTCGGCGCTGATCAGCCGCAGCGCCTTGGCCGTGTCGGGGTCGAGGTGCTCGGCGTCCTCGTCCAGGACCTCGGTGACGGCGAGCATCCCGGCGAGCGGGGTGCGCAGTTCGTGGGAGACGTCGGCGGCGAACCGGCGGGCCCGGGCCTCCGCCTCGCGCAGTTCGGCCACGGACTCCTCCAGGGCCCCGGCGGTCTCGTTGAACGTGCGGGCCAGTCCCGCGAGTTCGTCGGCGCCCCGGACCTCGATGCGGGTGTCGAGGCGGCCCCGGCCGAGGTTCTGGGCGGCGCGGCGCATATCGCGTACGGGACGCAGCACGCTGCGCGCGGCGAGCAGGGCGGGGACCAGGGAGATGGCCAGGCCCGGGACGGCGCCCTGCTTGGCCGCCTGGACCATGGCGTCGACGGTCTGCTGCTCGGTGGAGAGCGGCATGACGGCGTAGAGGACGGCCCCGGTGGCCTCCCGGACGCCGTTGTGGCGGAAGACGGCGGGCATCCCGATGGTCAGGTACGGCTCGCCCCGGTCGTCGGTCACCCGCTGGAACGCCCCGTGGGGGTGGGCGGCGACCTGGGAGCGCAGCGTGGC
Source organism: Streptomyces sp. NPDC006687 (assembly GCF_040636215.1). Classification (NCBI taxonomy): domain Bacteria; kingdom Bacillati; phylum Actinomycetota; class Actinomycetes; order Kitasatosporales; family Streptomycetaceae; genus Streptomyces; species Streptomyces sp. NPDC006687. Next base: position 99,088 of record NZ_JBEYJJ010000010.1, read on the forward strand.
GGTGAGGACGTCGGAGACGGGCGCGCCGAGGTCGGCGGAGGAGGCGCGCAGGGTGCCGTACTCACCGAAGACCACCCAGGGGTGCGGTTTGCCGCGCCGTCCGAGGTCGTCGACGACGCGCTGGAGCTGGGGCTGGTCCATCGGGAGGGTCAGGGCCACGGCCTCCAGCTGGTCGCGCAAAGTGCTGACGGCGGTGTCCTGGCTCTGGGTGAGGACGGCGCTGCGCGCCTGCCGGTAGGTGAGGGCGGCGGTGCTGACCGCGCAGATCGCGGCGACCAGGAGGAACGCGGCGATCAGGCGGGTGCGCAGGCCGAACGGCGCGCGGCTGGGCACAGAGATCTCCTAGAGCGGCCCGAAGCGGTAGCCGAAGCCCCGCACCGTCTGTATGTAGCGGGGGCCGTGGGCCCGGTCCCCGAGCTTGTGGCGCAGCCGCCGGACGCAGGCGTCCACCAGCCGGGCGTCGGCGTGGTAGCTGTGCTCCCAGACGCTCTCCAGCAGCTGCTGGCGGGAGTGGACCTGTTCCGGGGCGGCCGACAGGTGGAGCAGCAGCTTGAGCTCGCTGGGGGCGAGGGCGAGCCGTGCGCCGTTCTTGGCGACGGTCAGTGCGGCGCGGTCGATGGCGAGCTCGCCGTGGTGTTCGACCCCGAGGCGGCCCAGGGGGTCGGGGCGGCGGCGCAGGACGGCGCGGACACGGGCCTCGATGATCGCGGTCCGGGCGGGCTTGACGATGTAGTCGTCGGCTCCGGCCTCCAGGCCGACGACGATGTCGAAGTCGTCGCCTCGGGCGGTGAGCATGATGACCGGGACCAGGCTGGTCTCGCGGATCCGGCGGCAGACCTGGACGCCGTTGATCCCGGGCAGCATCAGGTCGAGCAGGATCAGCTCGGGCCGGAAGGAGGCGGCCAGGGCGAGGCCCTCCTCGCCGGTTGCGGCGGCCGCGACCTCATGGCCCCTGCGGCGCAGGCCGAGGGCGACTCCTTCCCGGATGGAAGGGTCGTCCTCGATCAGCAGTACGCGTGGCATCCGGTCCAGTGTCCCAAGGCGGTGTGCGCCGTTCCTCCCCTTATCGGCCGGTCTTGCGGCGCAGGGAGTCCAGCAGGTCGGTGATCTCGTGCAGGCGCAGCGGCCTGGCGAGGAGTACGACGACCAGGGCCAGCGCGGCGGTTCCCGTCCCGGCCGCGGCGAAGGCCCCGAGCCCGTCGGCGGCGCGGGCGGCCCCGTATCCGGCGGCGGCCGCGGGCAGGCAGGCGGCGAGCAGCCGCAGGTGGGTGCGCAGGGCGGTGGCGCCGCGGGGGCCGGTGCGCGGGCCGAGCCGGCGGGAGAGGGCGTACGCGGTGACGGCGGCCCCGCCCGCGAAGGCGAGGGAGGTCGCGCCGGCCATGCCGGTGACGGCCCAGCGGGCGGGCAACAGCAGGTAGGCGGCGTAGGAGAGCCCGGCGTTGAGGGCGACGACGACCAGGTTGAGGAAGAACGGGGTGCGGGTGTCGGACAGGGCGTAGAAGCCGCGCGCGAGCACGTACTGGGCGGAGTAGGCGAGCAGACCCGGGGCGAAGGCGACGAGCATGCCGGCCATGGCCTCGACCTCGCCGGGGGTGACGTCCCCGTACCCGGCGACGCAGTCCATCAGCCACGGGGCCAGCGCGGCGAACAGCGCCGCGGCCGGAACGACGAGGGCGGCGCTGGAGCGCAGGGCGTAGGAGACGTCGGCGCGGACGGCCCCGGGGTTCCCCTCGGCGGCGGCGGCGCTCATCCGGGGCATGAGGGCGGTGACCAGGGAGACGGTGATGATGCCCTGGGGGACGACCCACAGCTGGTAGGCGCTGGTGTAGGCGGCGTAGCCGAACCCTCCCGGCCGGTGTCCGGCGGTGGTGGAGAGCTTGGTCACCACCCAGTAGGCGATCTGGTTGCTGAACACCAGCAGGACCAGCCAGCCGGCGCTGCGCAGGGGGCGGGTGAGGCCGCTGCCGCGCCAGTCGAAGCGGGGGCGCCAGCGGAAGCGGGCGGCGCGCAGCGAGGGGATCAGGGCGAGGGCCTGGACGAGGATGCCGGCGGTGGTGCCGAGGCCCAGCAACCGGGTGTCGGCGGCGTCGAGTCCGTCGCGGCCGCCGTGGGAGGCGTGGAGGAAGAACCCGAACACCCCTATGATCACGAGGTTGTTGAGGACGGGGGTCCACATCATCGCCCCGAACCGGCCGCGGGCGTTGAGTATCTGGCCGAGCAGGGTGAACAGCCCGTAGAAGAGGATCTGCGGCAGGCAGAAGCGGGCCAGGGCGACGACCGTGTTCCGCTCCGCCGCGCTGTACGAGGCGGGGGTGTACGCGTCCACGATGAGCGGCGCGGCGAGGACCGCGGCGGCGGTGAGCGCGAGGAGGGCCAGGGCGCAGGCCGTCAGCAGCCGGTCGGTGTACGCGGCGCCACCGTCGCGGTGCTGCCGGGCGGCCCGCACCAGCTCGGGGACGAAGACGGCGTTGAGCGCGCCTCCGATCAGCAGCATGTAGAGGATGTTCGGGACGGTGTTGGCGACGGCGTAGCCGTCGCCGAGGAACCCGGCGCCCAGGGCGGCGAGGACGACGGCGGAGCGGACGAAGCCGGTGGCGCGGGAGACGACGGACCCGGCCGCCATCAGGGCGCCGCTGCGCAGCACCGAGCTCCCCGCCGCAGGCGTCTGCCGCGCCTCGGCGGCAGGCGCCCTGGTGTCGGTGGCTGTCACGGGCGGTCTCCCAGGGGTCGGGACGGCGGGGGTCGGGGGTGGACAGTACCCGGGCGGAGGATCACATGGAATTCCGTCACACCAAGAGGGCGTTCGCCCCCTTCCGGGGAGGCGAAGGTCCTTTTATCCGGCGGCTGTGTTTGTGACCGTTCGGCAACCGTTTCGCTGCGGCCCTCGTCACAAGGGGAAGAGCGATATCTTCCGCGGAATGGGCAACCTAAAGTCATGCCGTTCACTCCTTCCTTGTGGACGATCATTACTTCGGAGGGGTTTTCCTTGAGCCGCACACGCCGTACCGCACTTCCGCGCCGCCGGCTGCGTCATGCCGCACTCGCCGGCACCGCGCTGCTGGCCGCCGCGCTGACCGCCTGCTCGGGCGGCTCCGGCGGCGGTGCGGGCGGCGACGGGAAGGCGGACGCCAAGAACAAGCCCCCCATGGCCGTCTCGGTGAACCTGACGGGAAGCCAGGTCAAGGCGGGCGAGCCGGTCAGGGTGACCGTCGCCGAGGGCAAGCTGGCGCAGGTCAAGGTGACGGACGGCAAGGGCGGGGAACTGGCGGGGCAGATCGCCGCCGACGGGAAGACCTGGACCTCCGGCCGCAACGCCGCGCCGGACACCGACTACACGGTGGAGGCGCAGAACACCGACAGCCAGAGCGCGAGCACCCGGTTCAAGACCTCGGCCGCCGACAAGGTGAACAAGGTCTCCATCAACATCTCCAAGGGCAGCACGGTCGGGGTCGCGATGCCGGTCTCGCTCGTCTTCGACAATCCGGTGAAGAACAAGGCCGAGGTCGAGAAGCAGCTGAAGGTGACCACCTCGAACAGCACCGAGGGTTCCTGGGGCTGGGTCAAGGACTATTCCGGCAACGACCGGGTGGACTGGCGGCCGAAGGACTACTGGAAGTCCGGCACCGAGGTGAAGGTGGCGATGAACCTGAACGGTGTGGACTCCGGCGCGGGCGGCGGGCTCTTCGCCCGCGATTACACCACCGAGTTCACGATAGGCAAGGACCGCCGGATGGAGGTCAGCCTCGACACCAAGAAGATGTCGGTCACCGAGGACGGCCAGGTGGTCAGGACGGTGCCGGTCTCGGCGGGCACGCCGGGCGGCCAGAAGGCGTCCTGGTCCGGGAAGATGGTGCTGATGGCGAAGGAGGGCACCATCCGGATGGACTCCCAGACGGTGGGCCTCGGCGACGCCTACGACAAGATGGTCGACTACGCGATGCGGCTGACCTGGTCGGGCATGTACGTGCACGCCGCCCCCTGGAACGCCGACCACTTCGGCAACGCCAACACCAGTTCCGGGTGCGTGGGCATGAGCGACGCCAACGCCAAGGCCGTATACGAGCAGGTGCAGGCCGGCGACCCCCTGGAGGTGGTCGGCAGCGGCTCCAAGGGCACCGCAGACCTCGGCAACGGCTACGGCGAGTGGAACCTGTCGTGGGAGCAGTGGAAGGCCAAGAGCGCCCTGGCCGGCGGCACGAACGGAAGCAGACATTCCGTCAATTGTTACCAGTACGTAACTTACTCGCGGGTTACCATCGGTAAGCCCCTCCGGTTACCGTCGGGTCACTTTCGGACTCCGGCGCACGCGAGGAGCGTTCGATGAGAACCCGCCCCCACACCGCAGCGGCCGCGGCCGCCCTGATCGCGGCGACCGCCCTGGGCCTGGCCCCCCACCAGGCCCAGGCGGCCCCCACCGCCCCTCAGCCGTCGGAGCAGCAGTCCTCCGGCGTACGCTTCCACGACATCCCCGGCTCCGGCGGCATCACGCTCAAGGGCAACGTCTTCACCCCCTCCGGCGCCGAGCCCGGCCGGAAGTACCCGCTGATCGTGCTGCCCACCAGCTGGGGGATGCCGCAGATCGAGTACCTCGCCCAGGCCAAGCAGCTCGCCGACTCCGGCTACACCGTGGTGAGTTACACCTCCCGGGGCTTCTGGCTCTCCGGCGGGCAGATCGAGACGGCCGGCCCCGCCGACATCGCCGACGTCTCGGCCGTCATCGACTGGGCCCTCGCCACCACCCCCGCCGACCCCGGCCACGTGGGCCTGGGCGGGGTCTCGTACGGGGCGGGCATCAGCCTGCTGGCCTCCGCGCACGACCCCCGGATCAAGGCCGTGGTCGCGCTCAGCGGCTGGGCGGACCTCGTCGACTCGATCTACTCCGGCCGCACCCAGCACCTCCAGGCCGCCGGGATGCTCGGCGCCGCCGGCGCGCTCACCGGCCGCCCGGGACCCGAACTCCAGCGGATCCTGGGCGACTTCCTCGGCTCGAAGCTGGAGAGCGAGCCGGCGATGATCGAGTGGGGGAAGAAGCGCTCCGCCTCGGAACAGGTCGACCGGATCAACGCGGGCGGCGCCGCCGTCATGCTCGGCAACGCCTGGGGCGACACCATCTTCCCGCCCAACCAGTACGCGGAGTTCTTCGAGAAGCTCACCGGCCCCAAGCGCCTGGAGTTCCGCCCCGGCGACCACGCCACCGCCGAGGCGACCGGCCTGCTCGGACTGCCCAACGACACCTGGACCGACGCCCACCGCTGGTTCGACCGCTACCTCAAGGGCGAGCGCAACGGAGTCGACACCGAGGCCCCCGTCCAGATCAAGTCCCGCAGCACCGGCGGCTACGAGGGCTACCCCGACTGGAAGTCGGTCGGCTCCGGCGGCCGCGAGCAGCTCCCGCTCACCGGAACCGAGCACCTGCTGACCGGCGTCGACTCGGGCGCCGACGGCGGGGTGATCTTCCTCTCCAGCATCCTCGACCAGTTCGCCCAGGCTCCCCCGGTCGCCTCCATCCCGCTCCTGCCCCGCGCCTTCGCCGCCGTCTGGCAGTCCCCCCGCTACGCCACCGAGCGCCGCGTGCGCGGCATCGTCCGCCTGCACACCACCGTCACCCCCACCCGCGGCGACGGGACCTTCGTCGCCTACCTCTACGACGTGGGCCCCCTCGGCGTCGGCAAGCTGGTCACCCACGCCCCCCAGACCTTCCACGGGAAGGAGCCCGGGCAGCCCTTCGGCGTGGACCTGGACCTGTTCTCCACCGCCTACGACGTGCCCGCGGGCCACCGGCTCGCCGTCGTCATCGACACGGTCGACCCCCTCTACGCCGAGCACAACCCCGCCGGCGCGCAGTTGACCTTCTCCTCGCCGCGCACCGACCCCTCGTACGTCTCGGTGCCCCTGCGCGAGCAGTGATCCACGGCTGCGGCCGGCGGAGGAGGCTCCGCGCCTACCTCCCCGGCAGCACGGGGCCCGGTTCGGCGGGGGCTACGTCGACCGCCCTGGTCTTCGGGCTGCGGCGCTCCCGCCGCGCCACCCAGGTGGCGAACCAGGACAGCGCCATGCACATCCCGATGTAGACCGGCGAGATGACCAGGACGACGGGGATGAACGGCAGGTCGTAGTCCAGGGTGGAGGCGATCAGCTTGCCGGCGTGGAGGAACTCCTCGTAGGTGATCAGGAAACCGAGGGAGGTGTCCTTCAGGGCCACCACCAGCTGGCTGATGATCGCGGGCAGCATCGCCCGGACCGCCTGCGGGGCCAGCACGCTGGTCATCACCTGCGTCTTGCGCATACCGAGTGCGTACGCCGCCTCCCCCTGGCCGCGCGCCACGGAGTTGACGCCGGTACGGAAGAGCTCCGCCAGCACCGAGCCGTTGTACAGGGTCAGCCCCGCCACCAGGGCGGGCAGCGGCTGCACCTTCAGCGCGACGAAGATGAAGAAGATCATCACCAGTACCGGCATGGCCCGGAAGAACTCCACGCACAGCGTGGCCGGCCAGCGCAGGGCCCGGTGCTCCGAGAGCCGGCCGGCGGCGAGCACCGCGCCGAGCACCAGGGAGAGCACCGAGGCGTACGCGAAGGCCCGCAGGGTGTTGCCCAGGCCCTTGAGCAGCAGCTCCTGGATGCCCTCGTAGGCGAAGGGCCGCCACTTGACGGCCGTGAACTGGTGCGTGTCGAAGAGCAGGTAGAGGATCCAGACGAGCAGGCCGAGGATCACCACCGTCGAGACGATCCCGTAGAGGAAGTGCCGGCGCCGGGCTCTGGGTCCGGGCAGGTCGTAGAGGGCCGTGGACCCCAGGTCCCCGTGCAGCGCGTGCGCGGTCATCGGGCGACTCCGTACCGCTTCTCCAGCACGTTGAAGAGCGCGCTGATGGACAGGGTGATGATCAGGTAGCCGACGGCGATCCAGACGAAGGTCCAGACGATGCTGTAGCCCAGCTCGTTGAGTGGCTTGTAGGTGCCCAGCAGCTCGGTGACGCTGAAGGAGCCCGCGATGGCCGAGTTCTTGGCGAGGGCGATCAGGGTGGAGCCGATGGGCGGGATGACGGAGCGGAACGCCTGCGGCAGCACGACCGCGCCCAGGGTCTGGCCGAAGCTCATCCCGAGGCTGCGGGCGGCCTCCCCCTGCCCCTTGGGCACGGTGTTGATGCCCGAACGCAGCGCCTCGCAGATGAAGGCGGAGGTGTAGCAGCCGAGGGCGAGGACGGCGAAGAGCTGGAAGGGAAGGACCAGCCCGAAGCGCGGCAGGCCCAGCAGCACGGCGAAGAAGAGCAGGGTCAGCGGGGTGTTGCGCAGCACGGTGACCCAGACCGTGCCGAAGACCCGGAAGGAGCCGACGGGCGCCACGCGGAAGGAGGCCATCAGGAAGCCGAGGACCAGGGCGAGGAGCGAGGCGTAGACGGTGAGCTCGACGGTGCCGAGGAAGCCCTTGCCGTAGAGCGCGAAGTTCTCGGTGAGTACGTCCATGGTGGTGCGCTCTCCCCTCAGCCCGCGGGGTAGCGGTCGATGGCGGGCGGTTTCGGGGCGGGCTGTCCGGACAGGCCCAGGGTGGCCTCGTACGCCTTCTTCCAGTCGCCGTTCTTCTCGTGCGCGGCCAGGGCGTCGTCGAGGGCGAGGCGCAGCTGGTTGTCGGAGCGGGGGACGCCGATGCCGTAGGGCTCCTGGGAGAAGGGCCTGCCGACGACCTTGAGTTCCTCGGGGACCTTGGCGGCGTAGCCGAGGAGGATGGAGTCGTCGGTGGAGACGGCGTCGACCTGGAAGGTCAGGAGGTTGTCCACGCAGACCGCGTAGGTGTCGTAGGCGACGAGGACGGCCCGGGGGAACTCGCTCTGGAGGCGCTGGTAGGAGGTGGAGCCGGCGGCCGAGCAGACGCGTTTGCCGGCGAGGTCCTCGGGGCCCTTGATGCCCTTCTCGCTCCGGCGGACCAGCAGGGACTGTCCGGCCAGGTAGTAGGGGCCGGCGAAGCCGACCTGCTGCTTGCGTTTGTCGTTGATCGTGTAGGTGCCCACGTAGTAGTCGATCTGGCCGTTCTGCAGGGCGGTCTCGCGGTTGGCGGAGGCGATGGTCCTGAACTCGGTCGTCCCGGGGGCGAAGCCGAGGGAGGCGGACATCATCTTGGCGATCTCGATGTCGAAGCCGGAGTAGACGCCGGTGGCGGGGTCCTTCTGCCCCATGTACGGCTGGTCCTCCTTGGCTCCGACCACGAGGTGGCCGCGCCGCCTGGCCTTCTCCCAGGTGGGCGATCCGGGCAGCCGGAAGGCGGTGTCCACCCGGTAGGCGGGCAGGTCCTCGGGCTGCGGCCCCTTGACCGGGGGGCTGCCGCTCCTGCCGCAGCCGCTGACGGCCGCGAGGAGGACGAGGGCCAGGGCCAGGGCGCGCGGGGTGTGCTTCATCGGGCGGCCCCTCAGTGCTTGAGGATCTTGGAGAGGAAGTCCCGGGCCCGCTCGCTCTCGGGGGCGGTGAAGAACTCCTCCGGGGTGCGGTCCTCGATGATCCTGCCGTCGGCCATGAACACGACGCGGTTCGCGGCGGAGCGGGCGAAGCCCATCTCGTGGGTGACGACGACCATGGTCATGCCCTCGGCGGCGAGCTGCTGCATGACCTCCAGCACCTCGTTGATCATCTCGGGGTCGAGGGCGGAGGTGGGCTCGTCGAAGAGGAGAACCTTGGGGTCCATGGCCAGGGCGCGGGCGATGGCCACGCGTTGCTGCTGTCCCCCGGAGAGCTGGGCGGGGAACTTCCCGGCCTGGTCGGCGAGGCCGACCCGGTCCAGGAGTTCCCGGGAGCGCTGGTCGGCCTCCTCGCGGCCCCGCTTCCTGACCTTGATCTGGGCGAGGGAGACGTTGGCGAGGACGGTCTTGTGCGCGAAGAGGTTGAAGGACTGGAAGACCATGCCGACCTCGGCGCGCAGCCGCGCCAGTTCCTTGCCTTCGGCGGGCAGCGGCCGGCCGTCGAGGAGGATCTCGCCGGAGCCGATGGTCTCCAGGCGGTTGACGGTCCGGCAGAGGGTGGACTTCCCCGAACCGGAGGGACCGATGACCACCACCACCTCCCCGCGGCCGACGGTGAGGTTGATGTCCTGGAGGACGTGCAGGTTCCCGTAGTGCTTGTTGACGTCCCGCAGCTCGATCAACGGTTCGACGGCCATACGCTGCCCTGCCCACTTGTCGGTGTGTCGAGGTCAGCGCAAACTATCCAGCCCCCTCAAGGGACTTCTCCGCGACACGCCTGAAGGTGCATAAAGCACATCGGGCCCTTGGGGGGAACCGCTGAGTGAGCGGCCGGGGCAGCGGCTCAGGAAGCGGCACGGTCAGCCCTCGGACGCCTCCGCGTACGCCTGGCTGAGCTCGGGGGAGCCGGTCATGGCCCAGGACACCCCCGACTCGACCACGTTGAGCTCGCGCCCCGAGGCCAGCCGGACCACGGGCCGGCCGCCCGGCCACACCCGCCAGCCGGTGCCGGGGACGGTCGCCACGATCACGGTCCCGAGGTAGAAGCCCGCGTCGCTGCCCAGCCAGGGCACCGCCTCGGGGTCGCGCCGCCAGCGCGGCATCAGCTGGTCCAGCGCCTCCAACGAGGCCGGGGTCCGGTCGAGTTCCAGGCCCGCGGCTCTCGCCTGGGCCCGCAGCAGCTCGCACTCGGCGAACAGCTCGCCGACGCCCTCGGGGTCCTCCGCGAGGGCGGTGGCCAGTCCCACGGCGCCCTGCTCCGTATCGTCCCGGTGGAGCCAGCCGGCCAGGAAGGGGATGCGCATACCGCCCAGCGTGACACCGGGACCCCCGCCTGGCCACAGGGCGCGCCCCGATCCTGGAGGCTTCTACAGATCGAGGTCGACCACGACCGGCGCGTGGTCGGAGGCGCCCTTGCCCTTGCGCTCCTCGCGGTCGACGTAGGCGTCCTTGACCGCCGTGGCGAAGGGGTCGTTGCCGTAGACCAGGTCGATGCGCATGCCGCGGTTCTTGGGGAAGCAGAGCTGGCGGTAGTCCCAGTACGTGTAGGGGCGGTCGTACTTCAGGGGGCGCGGCACCACGTCCGACAGGCCCGTGCCGCGCAGGGCCTCCAGGGCGGCGCGCTCGGCGGGGGTGACATGGGTGAGCCCCTCGAAGAGGGCCGGGTCGTAGACGTCCTCGTCGGTGGGGGCCACGTTGAAGTCGCCGAGCACGGCGAAGGGGCGCGGGCCGGCCGCGTCCTCGGCGACGGCGGCGGCCAGGGCGCGCAGCCACTGGAGCTTGTAGCCGAAGTGGTCGTGCGCGACCTCGCGGCCGTTGGGCACGTACACCGACCACAGGCGCACCCCGCCGCAGGTGGCGGAGATCGCGCGGGGCTCCTGCACGCCCTCGTAGTCCGGGCCGCCGGGCAGTCCGGTGACGACGTCCTCCAGGCCGACCCGGGAGAGCAGGGCGACGCCGTTCCACCGGCCGGTGGCGTTGACGGCCGACTCGTAGCCCAGCTCGCGCAGCGCGTCGGCCGGGAACTGCTCGGCCGTGCACTTGGCCTCCTGGAGGCAGAGCACATCGGTGCCCGACGCCTCCAGCCAGGCCAGCAGGCGGGGCAGCCGGGCGGTGATCGAGTTGACGTTGAAGGTGGCGATACGCATGTCCCCCAACCTACCGCCCGGCACCGACACTCAGAGGTCGGCGCTCTCTCCGGCCCCGAGCCGGCTGTGGGGGGCGCGGGCGAGGTTGCCCAGGACCGTGTCGTACACGGGCCGGGCGAGGTCGGCGAGGTAGGCGTCGTGGATGTCGATCGCCCGGCGTGGTGCGACCTCGCGGACGTAGTCGATCACTTCGGCGATCTTGTTCCAGGGGGCGTGCACCGGCAGCATCAGCGTGTCCACGGGGGCGTCCGGGACGGTCAGGGCGTCTCCGGGGTGGAAGAGGGAGCCCTCCACGAGGTAGCCGACGTTGGTGACGCGGGGCAGGTCCGGGTGGATCTCGGCGTGCAGTTCGCCGTGGACCTGGACCTCGAACCCGGCGGCGGTGAAGGTGTCCCCGTGGCCGACGGTGTGCACCCGGCCCGGGTAGGCGGCGGCCATCCGTCCGGCGACGCTGCGCAGGGTCCACAGGGCCGCCGCCGGGTTCGCGTCGAGGGCGGCGCGCAGCCGGCCCTCGTCGAAGTGGTCGGGGTGCTCGTGGGTGACCAGCAGGGCGTCCGCGCCGAGGCCGGCGTCCGGTTCGCTGAAGGCGCCCGGGTCGATGACGAGGGTGCGCCCGTCCTTCTCCAACTGGACGCAGGAGTGCAGCCGTTTGGTGAGCTTCATGATCCCCACCCTATGCCGCGCCGCTTACGGAACGGTGGTGGAGACCACGTAGACGCGGGGGGCGGCTGGGTTGGTGAAGTCGACGGTGACGTCCCGGGTGGGGCGCGGGTCCTGGGCCTCCAGGGTGACCCCGGACCACTGGTGCCGCGGGTTCCAGCTCCAGCCCGCGACGTGCGCGTCGCGCTCGGAGACCGAGACGCCGGGGGTGAGCGCCCCGCGGCTGGTGCCGAGGTCGGCGAGGAAGGTGTCCAGCAGCTCGGGGGTGGCCTGGAACTGGACGTAGAGCCTGCTGGTGTGCCAGTTGTTGGTCTCCAGGTAGCCGACGGAGGAGGCCATCAGCGGGATGGGCACCTCGTAGATGCTGCGCTGCACCTTGGACGGCCAGTCCGGGCGCACCTTGACCGCGCCGACCCGGGCGGCCTTGTCCCGGCCGCTCTCGCGGCTCTGCTGGGCGGAGACGAACAGGTAGCCCGCCGGGACGCCGACGAGCAGCAGGATGATCACCGCGGTGACCCAGCGGCGGCGCACGGTGCTGCGCCGCTCCTCGGGGGTGGGGGGCCGGTCCGCGCCCGCCTCGGGGGAGGTGGCCTGACGGGGCAAGGTGGGCGGGGTCACGGCTGTTCCTGCTCCTCGGGGCCGGCGGCGGCGCGCCGGCCGAACTGCGCGTAGCGCTCGTGGCGCTCGACGCGCCGGCGGGTGGCGCGGCGGAAGCGGCGGGCGACGAGCCGGGCGAGGTCCGCGGCGCCGACCATGCCGGCCTCGGGGCCCAGCTCGGCCTTGGCGATCCGGGCCTCGGGGCGGTAGCCGCGGCCGGTGAGGTGGCGGCGGAAGGCGTCCCGGGCGGGCCCGATCAGCAGGTCGTCGGCGGCGCTGACGCCGCCGCCGATGACGAAGCAGGAGGGGTCGAGGGCGGCGGCGAGGTTGGCGATGCCGACGCCGAGCCACTGGCCGATGTCCTGGAGGAGCTCGACGCACATGGCGTCGCCCTCGCGGGCCAGCTCGGTGATGAGCGGCCCGGTGATCTCCTGGACGTTGCCGCCGACCCGGGCGATGATGTTGTGGGCGACCGGGGAGTCGGCGGCGGCCAGCTCGCGGGCCTCGCGGACCAGGGCGTTGCCGGAGCTGTACTGCTCCCAGCAGCCGCGGTTGCCGCAGGGGCAGCGGTGGCCGCCGGGGACGACCTGCATGTGGCCGAACTCGCCGGCCACGCCGTAGCGGCCGCGCTTGACCTGGCCGCCCTCCAGGATGGCCCCGCCGATGCCGGTCCCCAGGGTGATCATCACCAGGTGGTCCTCGCCGCGGCCCGCGCCGAAGCGCCATTCGGCCCAGGCGGCGGTGTTGGCGTCGTTGTCCACCATGACGGGGACGGCGAGGCGCGACTGGAGGGCGTCGCGCAGGGGCTCGTCCCGCCAGGCGAGGTGGGGGGCGAACAGGACGCGGGAGCGGTCGGCGTCGACCCAGCCGGCCGCGCCGATGCCCACCGCGTGCACGTCGTGCCGGTCGGAGAGGTCCAGGACCAGCTCCACGATGGTGTCCTCGACCACCTTGGGGCTCTTGGACTTGTCGGGGGTCTCGGCGCGGATCTTCTCCAGGATGACCCCGTCGGCGTCGACGACGCCCGCCATCACCTTGGTGCCGCCGATGTCGATGCCGACCGTCGGGACCCGGGGGGCGGTCAGGTGCGAGCGGCGCTCACGGCTCCCGATGGTCCGCAGGACGGTGCCCCGCGCCGACCCGCGGTGGGTGAGCGAGAAGTCCCGGTAGGTGGTCATCGAGTCGTGTCGTCCCTGTCGGAGGCGGTGGTGGCGGCGGCGGTGTCGGTGGCGGGGAGGGAGCCGGACGGGGTGTCCCGTCCCGATTCTGCCACCCGCTCCAGTTCGTGGCTCAGCTCCTCCAGCTCGGAGCCGCCGGCCATCTGCCGGGTGAGCTCGTCCAGCGTGATGGAGTCCCGGGTGTGACTGCCCGCCATGGCCCCGCGCTTGAGCAGCACGAAGCGGTCGCCGACGAGGTGGGCGTGGTGCGGGTTGTGCGTGATGAGGACCACGCCGAGTCCGGCGTCGCGGGCGGCGGCGACGTACTTGAGGACCACGCCGGACTGCTTGACGCCGAGCGCGGCGGTGGGCTCGTCCAGGACGAGGACCTTCGCGCCGAAGTGGACGGCGCGGGCGATGGCCACGCACTGGCGTTCGCCGCCGGACAGGGTGCCGATCGGCTGGTCCACGTCCCGCAGGTCGATGCCCATGCGCAGCAGCTCGGCGCGGGTGGTCTCGCGCATCAGCGCCACGTCGAGGCGGCGCAGGGGGCCGCGGCCCCGGGTGGGCTCGGAGCCCAGGAAGAAGTTCCGCCAGACCGGCATCAGGGGGACGACGGCGAGGTCCTGGTAGACGGTGGCGATGCCCCGGTCCAGGGCCGCGCGGGGGTTGGCCAGGACGGTCTCCTCACCCTCGATCTCGAAGGTGCCGGCGTCGTGCCGGTGCAGCCCCGCGATGATCTTGATGAGGGTGGACTTGCCGGCGCCGTTGTCGCCGAGCACACAGGTGATCTCCCCGGCCGAGACCTCCAGGGAGACCTCGCGCAGGGCGCGGATGCTGCCGTAGAACTTGCTGACCCCGGTCAGCTTCACCAGTGGCGTGCTCATGACCGTGCCTCCGCCCGCTTGCGGACCCATGCGTTGAGCAGCGTGGCGAGCAGCAGCATGGCGCCGAGGAAGAACTTGAACCAGTCCGGGTTCCACTGCGCGTAGACGATGCCGTTGCTGGCCATGCCGAAGATGAACGCGCCGACGGCCGAACCGATCGCGGAGCCGTAGCCGCCGGTCATCAGACAGCCGCCGATGACGGCCGCGATGATGTAGAGGAACTCGTTGCCGACGCCCTCCCCCGACTGGACCACGTCGAAGGAGAACAGGATGTGCTGCCCGGAGATCCAGGCGCACAGCGCGACGCCCATGTAGAGGCCGATACGGGTCTTGACGACCGGGACGCCGGTGGCGCGGGCCGCGTCGGCCCCGCCGCCCACGGCGAAGATCCAGTTCCCGGCGCGGGTGCGCAGCAGGATCCAGGTGGCGACGGCGACCAGGACCAGCCACCACAGGATGGTGACCTTGAGGGTGACCGAGCCCACGTTCCACTGCGAGGCGAACAGCGCCCGGGCGGAGGGGAAGCCCTCCATGTCGGCGATGGACTTGGTGGACACGGTGCCGCTGATCAGCTTGGTGAAGCCGAGGTTCAGGCCGGTCAGCATCAGGAAGGTGCCCAGCGTGATGATGAAGCTGGGCAGTTTCGTACGGGTCAGCATGAACCCGTTGAAGAAGCCGATGGCCAGGGTGACCAGCAGGGAGACGCCGACGCCGACCCAGACGTTGGCGGTCATCTGGTAGCTGAACATCGAGCTGACCAGTGCCGAGGTGGTCACCATGACGCCCGCGGACAGGTCGAACTCGCCGCCGATCATCAGCAGGGCGACGGGAACGGCCATGATCCCGATGGTGGAGGCCGAGTAGAGGACCGTGCTGAGGCTGGAGGCCCTCAGGAAGCTGTCCGCGGCGAAGGAGAAGAAGACGAAGACGGCGGCGGCGCCGACGACCGCGCCCAGCTCGGGGCGGCCCAGCAGCCGGCGGACGTAGGAGACGGGCGCCAGCCGCTCGTCGGCCGCCGGGGCGGCGGCGCTCATCGGCTGCCCCGCTTGATGAACGGCTCCAGCGCGGCGGCCTGGTCCGCGGTGACGATCTGCGGGCCGGTCAGCACCGGCCGGCCGCCACCGAGCACGTCCCCGTTGTAGCGGTGCAGCCACAGCAGGTCCACGGCCTCGTAGCCCTGGAGGTAGGGCTGCTGGTCGACGGCGAAGCCCAGGGCGCCGGACTTGAGGTCGCGGGCGACGGACTCGTTGAGGTCGAAGGTGTCCACCTCCGCCTTGCTGCCCGCCGCCTCCTTGGCCTTGACGGCGGTGGGGGCGAAGGGGGCGCCCAGGGTGAGGATCCCGTCGACGCCGGGGTCGGCCTGGAGCTTGGCCTGGATGGCGGCCTGGACGGAGGGCATGTTGGTGCCCTCGACGTACAGGTTCTCCAGGCTGCCGCCGAAGGTCTTCTTCGCCCCGGCGCAGCGCTGCTCGTGGCCGACGTTGCCCTGTTCGTGCAGGACGCAGACGGCCTTCTTCAGCCCCCGCTTGGTCATCTCGGTGCCGACGGCCTCGCCCGCGATCTCCTCGTCCTGGCCGATGTGGGCCAGGGCCCCGTACGCGGCCGACTGGGCGGAGCCGGAGTTGACCGTGATCACCGGGATGCCCGCCTTCACGGCCTTGGCCACGACGTCCTTGAGGGCGTCGGGCTTGGCCAGGCTGACGATGATCCCGTCGGCCTTCTGGTCGATGGCGTTCTGCACGAACTGGGCCTGCTGCTGCGCCTGGTCGTCGTGCGAGTAGACGAAGTTGATGTTGTCCTTCGCCGCCGCCTCCTTGGCGCCCTTCTGGACGATGTCCCAGAAGGTGTCGCCGTCACCCGCGTGCGTGATCATCGCGAAGGTCCAGCGCGGTGTGGAGACGGCGGGCCGGCCCGCCTCCGCGGCTTTCGCCCGTTCCTCGGCACGCTTGCCGCCCGTGCTGCTGCAGCCCGCGAGGGAGGCCCCCAGTACCGCCGCGAGCACGGCGCCGACGACGCGTACCCCTGTCCGAACCCTAGCCACGTCCCCGTGCCCTTCCCTCGTCCGTCATGAATCGGTCATTTCCGGTGTCAGCCGCCCAGTATCCGCCACAGTGGACCATGCGGGGTCATCGGGGCGTGCGGGCGCGGATTGACAGGTCCCCCGTACGGGGTCACGTTGAGTGCATGCGCATCGGGCTCATCGGAACGGGCCGGATCGGCTCCTTCCACGCGGCCGCGCTGGCCCGCCACCGGGACGCCGGCTCCCTGCTGCTGGCCGACGCCGAGCCGGGGCGGGCCGCGCGGCTCGCGGACCGGCTGGGCGCCACCGCCGCGCCCGCCGTCGACCAGGTCTTCACCTGGGGCGTGGACGCGCTGGTCGTGGCCTGCGCCACCGAGGGGCACGCCGAGCTCGTCGTCCGGGCGGTGCGCGGCGGGCTGCCGGTGTTCTGCGAGAAGCCGCTGGCCCCGGACCTGGCCCGGACCCTGGCGGTGCTGCGCGAGGTGGCCTCCGCCGGCGGGCTGCTCCAGGTGGGCTTCATGCGCCGCTTCGACCCCGGCTACCGCACGGCGCGGGAGCTGGTCCGTTCGGGTGCGCTGGGGCGGCTGCACACCGTCCGCACCACGACCGCCGACCCGGCCCCGCCGGACGCCGCCTACCTCACCGCCTCGGGCGGGCTGTACCGGGACTGCCTGGTGCACGACTTCGACATGGTGCGCTGGGTGACCGGGCGGGAGGTCACCGAGGTGTACGCGGCCGGTTCGGACGCGGGAGCGGCCGTCTTCCGCGAGAGCGGCGACATCGGCACGGCCGCGGCGGTGCTCACCCTGGACGACGGGACCCTGGTCTCCAGCACCGGCACCCGCCGCAACGGCGCCGGGTACGACGTGCGGATGGAGCTCGCCGGGGAGCTGGACCAGGTCTCCTGCGGGCTGGACGACCGTACGCCGATCGCCTCGACGGAACCGCACGGGCCGCCCCCGGCGAGCAAGCCGTGGACCGGCTTCCTGGAGCGGTTCGGACCCGCCTACGAGGCCGAGCTGGCGGCCTTCGTCCGGCTGGTGCGCGGCGAGGGGGACAACCCGTGCGACGGCCGGGAGGCGCTGGCCGCGTTCCGGATCGCGGAGGCGTGCGAGCGCTCGCGGCGGGAGCGGCGCCCGGTACGGCTGGAGGAGCTCCCGGACCTGTAGCGCGGGCGGGACGGGCATCCGGCCACAGTAGGCCCGGTGATCAAATCCGGAAGAGGCGATTACCGGCCAAACGGCAGGGCCGTGTGGAGTCCCGGGACCGGGGTGCCCGCGCCCGGGCCGGGGTCAGGCTTCGAAGTCCCGGAAGACGGCCCGGCCCTTCGGGCGGTAGGTGTGGATGGCCGTCCCGCCGCTGGTGGTGCGGGAGGCGGCCAGCTCGCAGGCGGTGGGCAGGCCGCCGGTGGGGAACAGGCGCCGGCCCGCGCCGAGGAAGACCGGGAAGACCAGGAGGTTCAGCTCCTCGACCAGGTCCCGGGCGAGCAGCCACTGGGCGAGCCGCCCGCTGCCGTGCACCTGGAGCTCGCCCCCGATGGCGTCCTTGGCCCGGACGACCTCCGCCTGGAGGTGCTCCCCGTCCAGGACGGCGGCCGGGCCCCAGGCGGGGTCTTCGAGGGTGGTGGAGGCGACGTACTTCGTCAGCCGGTTGAGGCTTGCGGCGATCGGGTTCGCGGGGTCGTCGTGGTGCGGCCAGTACGCGGCGAAGATCTCGTACGTCCGCCGGCCGAGCAGGAAGGCGCCGGCGCGGCTGAAGACCTCCTCCATGAACTCCTGCATACCGGCGTCGGCGTGGGGGGCGAGCCAGCCCCCGTAGCGGAACCCGTCGCTGCTGTCCTCCTCCCGCCCTCCGGGGGCCTGCATCACCCCGTCGAGGGTCAGGAAGGTGGTGAGGGTCAGCTTGCCCATGGCTCGGCGCTCCTTGTGTCGGTGACCTGCTCCCCTTCCAGACTCCCGCCCGGCCCCTCACTCATCGGCGCGGCGCGCGTGAACGCCAGGTCGGATTCCCGCCAGCGCCGCCCACCCCCGGCCGATTTGATTGAACTCGCAACCAAACAGCTCGGAAGGGAGCGGGAATGAACGACGACACGGTGGCTCTGGTGACGGGCGGCAGCCGGGGGATCGGGGCGGCCACCGCACTGCGGCTGGCGGCGGACGGCTTCGACGTCGCCCTCACCTATGTCAACGGTGACGGGGCCGCGGCCGAGGTGGCCGGCCAGGTGGAGGCCCTCGGCCGCAGGGCGCTGGCGGTACGGGCCGACGCGGGCTCCGCCGACGGTTCCCGGACGGCGGTGGAGGAGACCGTCCGCGCGCTGGGACGGCTCGACGTCCTGGTCAACAACGCGGGCGCGGGCGTACTCGGCCCGATCGGGACGCTCGCCGCCGCCGACGTGGACCGGGTCCTCGCCGTCAACGTCCGGGGCGCCTTCCTGGCCGCGCAGGCGGCCGCCCAGCACATGGGCCCCGGCGGACGGATCGTCACCGTCGGCAGCTGCATGGTGCAGCGGGTCCCCGGGCCGGGCGGCACCCTGTACGCGATGAGCAAGGCGGCCATGACCGGCCTGACCAAGGCCCTCGCCCGGGAGCTCGGCGCCCGCGGCATCACCGCGAACCTGGTGCACCCGGGGCCGACGGACACCGACATGAACCCGGCCGACGGCCCGTACGCCGACGCGCAGCGGTCGTTGACGGCGCTCGGGCGCTACGGCACGCCGCAGGAGGTGGCCGCCCTGGTGTCCTTCCTCGCCGGGCCGGACGCGGCGTACGTCACCGGGGCGGAGTTCTCGGTGGACGGCGGCCACGCCGCCTGAGGGAACGCCGACGGGCGCACCGCGTTCGCGGTGCGCCCATCGGGCCGTTGCCGGGCCCCGGGGGTGTCGGCCCCCGAGGCGGCCGGCGGGCGGCGCGGACTCAGCCGCCCAGCTCCTGGTGGCGGGCGGCGTGCACGGCCGCGCCGGCCTCCGTCAGCGAACCGAACAGGCGCAGGCGGGAGAAGCCGCCGTCCGGGAAGATGTCGATCCGGACGTGCGTGCCGACCGCCGGGGTGTCCAGCACGAAGCGGTGGTTGGTGTCGGGCTGCAGGCGGGTGCGCGGCAGGAACTCGGTCCACTCGCCCTCCTCGCCCGTCTTGACCGACAGCGAGGCCCAGCCGGCCGAGTTGCCCTTGAGGTAGGCGGTGTCGATCTCGACGGCGCGGATCTCGGACTCGGCGACGAGCTGGTAGCGGATCCAGTCGTTGCCGTTGTCACGGCGGCGGGCGGTCTCCCAGCCGTCGTCCATCTTGCGGGAGCGGCCCGGGTTGATGGTGTTGGTCGGCGGGGAGTAGAAGCGGTTGGAGGCGTCCTCGACGGAGCCGCCGTTCTCCAGGGCCACGACGTCGAAGGTGCCCAGCGCGGCGAGCCACTTCGGGTCGGGGCGGACCTCGCCGTAGACGCGCAGGCGGGCGATGCCGCCGTCGGGGTGCTGGTTGAGGCGCAGGTGCGTGAAGCGCTGCTCGACGTCGACGGCGAAGCCGTTGGCCGCGTGGCCGCCGACCGGGGTGCGCTCGACGAGGGTCGTCCACTTGACGTCGTCGGAGAGGAGTTCCTCGGCGGTCGGGGAGCCCTCGACGGCGGCGGCCTGGACGGACACGGCCTGCGGCATGTTGCCGCGGAAGTGGGCGGTGTCCACGACGATGCCGCGGATGACGCCGGGGGCCCCGAGGCGGATCAGGGCGTAGTCGTGGTCCTCGGCGGTCGGCCAGGGCTGCTCGGCGGAGACACCGCGGCGGCGGCGGGTCTCCCAGCCGTCCATGACCTTGCCCTTGTGGCCGAAGTGCTCGGGGTCGAAGTGCGCGGCCTCGGCGATCAGCAGGTTCTCGCGCTCGGCGAAGAACTCGTCGTTGGCGGCGATGACACCGGCGCCCAGCTCGCG
Source organism: Streptomyces sp. NPDC006687 (assembly GCF_040636215.1). Taxonomy (NCBI): domain Bacteria; kingdom Bacillati; phylum Actinomycetota; class Actinomycetes; order Kitasatosporales; family Streptomycetaceae; genus Streptomyces; species Streptomyces sp. NPDC006687. Next base: position 118,914 of record NZ_JBEYJJ010000010.1, read on the forward strand.
GGCGGCGAGGTTGGCGTACTGGGTGAACTCGAACTCCGCGGTGCGGTAGTCGGCGTACGGGTCGCCGCCTCCGTACGGGTTCGCGTTACCGGTGAAGGATGCAATCGCCACTGTCAGTTCTGCCTTTCAAGGAGGAGGCCCGTGGGCTCGGTCGGGGTGCCGTGGTCGGCGATCTTGCGACCGCGCAGCCAGGTGGACTTCACGACGCCGTGCAGGGTCTTGCCCGCGTACGCCGTGACCTGGTTGCGGTGGTGCAGGTGCGCCGGGTCCACGGTGAAGGTCTCTTCGGGGGCCAGGACGGCGAAGTCGGCGTCGCGGCCGGCCTCGATGGCGCCCTTCTGCGACAGCCCCGCGAGGCGGGCCGGCGCGGCGGACATCCAGCGGACGACGTCCTCCAGGGAGTGGCCGCGGCCGCGCGCCTCGGTCCAGATCGCCGGCAGGCCCAGCTGGAGGGAGGAGATGCCGCCCCAGGCGGTGGAGAAGTCGCTGGTCTTCAGGTCCGCGGTGGAGGGCGAGTGGTCGGAGACGATGCAGTCGATGGTGCCGTCGGCCAGCGCCTCCCAGAGCAGGTCCTGGTTGGCGGCCTCGCGGATGGGCGGGCAGCACTTGAATTCGCTGGCGCCGTCGGGCACTTCCTCGGCGGTCAGGGTGAGGTAGTGCGGGCAGGACTCGACGGTGATCCGCACGCCCTCCGCCTTGGCGGCGGCGATCAGCGGCAGCGCGTCGCTGGAGGACAGGTGCAGCACGTGCACCCGGGCGCCGAGCCGCCGGGCCTGGGCGATCAGGTTCTCGATCGCGGTGTTCTCGGCGTCGCGCGGACGGGAGGCGAGGAAGTCGGCGTACTTGGGGCCGGGCACGACGGGCGCGGAGCCGAGGTGGTGCGGGTCCTCGGCATGGACGATCATCAGGCCGCCGAAGCCGGTGATCTCGGCGAGGGAGGCGGCCAGCTGCTCCTGGTCGAGCTCGGGGAACTCCTCGACGCCGGAGGGCGACAGGAAGCACTTGAAACCGAAGACGCCGGCGTCGTGCAGGGGGCGCAGGTCCTTGACGTTGTCGGGCAGGGCGCCGCCCCAGAAGCCCACGTCCACATGCGCCTTGGCCCGGGCGACCTCCTGCTTGACGCGGAGGTGGTCGACCGTGGTGGTGGGCGGGAGGGAGTTGAGGGGCATGTCGAGGAGGGTGGTGACGCCTCCCGCGGCGGCCGCGCGGGTCGCCGTCCAGAAACCCTCCCACTCGGTGCGGCCCGGGTCGTTGACGTGGACGTGGGTGTCCACCAGGCCGGGGAGCAGGACGTCGTCACCGAAGTCCTCGACCCGGGCTCCGGCCGGCACCTCGGCCTCGTACGCCAGCACGGCCGCGATCTTCCCGCCGGCGACGGCGACCGAGGCGGCGCGCGTCCCCTCGGGGGTGATGACGCGTGTCGAGCGCACTACCAGTTCCACAGCCGCATCGGCCACCGGAACCTCCCCATCTACTTCCACAGAGCGAAATTCAACGTTCTGTTGACGGAGTCTTCCCCCCGATCCGGAGCCCGTCAAGAGCCCCCGGACGGACGGCCGACCCACCCCCGTCGCAATTGGATGTTTCCACTAGATGGAATTAGGATTTCACTATCCAGAATGTAGCTACCGCCACGGGTACCCCGGCGGGTACCTTCCGAGGGTGTCCGCCACCAGGACAAACCGCCTTTGACCGGCGGGGACGGCCGAGGCCCGGCTCTAGGGCCGACGTCGAGCGACCGGTAGGCTGCTTCCTTGCCTGCCAGCACCGAAAGGACCGCGCCGTGCCGACGTCCAGCGCCAGCACCACCGACGCTTCCGCCAAGCCCACCGCCGCCAGCGGTGGCGTCCAGTCCCTTGAGCGCGCCTTCGATCTGCTCGAACGGATGGCCGACGCCGGGGGCGAGGTCGGCCTGAGCGAGCTCTCCGCCGCGAGCGGTCTGCCGCTGCCGACCATCCACCGCCTGATGCGCACCCTCGTCGCCTGCGGCTACGTCCGGCAGCAGCCCAACCGACGGTACTCCCTCGGGCCGCGTCTCATCCGGCTCGGCGAGTCCGCGGCCCGGCTGCTGGGCACCTGGGCCCGCCCCTACCTGGCCCGTCTGGTCGAGGAGACCGGCGAGACCGCCAACATGGCCCTGCTCGACGGGGACGAGATCGTCTACGTCGCCCAGGTGCCGTCCAAGCACTCCATGCGCATGTTCACCGAGGTCGGCCGCCGGGTGCTGCCGCACTCCACCGGCGTGGGCAAGGCGCTGCTCGCCCACACCCCGGCCGAGGAGGTACGCGCCCTGCTGGCCCGTACCGGTATGCCGGCGGCGACCGAGAAGACCATCACCACGCCCGAGGGCTTCCTGGAGGCCCTGGAGCAGGTCCGCAGGAGCGGCTACGCCGTCGACGACAACGAGCAGGAGATAGGGGTCCGCTGCCTGGCCGTGTCGGTGCCGAACTCGCCGACCGCCGCCGCGATCTCCATCTCGGGTCCGGCCGGCCGGGTGACGCAGGAGGTGGCCGAGTCCTTCGTGCCGATCCTCCAGGGTGTGGCCGCGGAGCTGTCGGTGGCCCTGCAGAGCCAGAGCCCCGCGTAGGCCGGTACGCAGGACGTGAGCCCCGGCGCTCTCCCCCGTGGGGGCGCCGGGGCTCACGCGTGTGCGGGCCGGGGTGGAGCGGGCCTGCTCAGGCCGCCGGGGCGGAGGCGGCCGAGGGCTCGGCGGCGCCGTGGGTGAGCCGGCCGTCGGTCATGGTCGCCGTGCGGTCCATCCGGTCCAGGTGGGCGCGGTCGTGCGTGACCAGGACGGTGGCGGTGGAGCGCTCGCGGGTGAGGGTGACCAGCAGGTCGAGGACGGCCGAGCCGCGCTCGTGGTCCAGGGCGCTGGTGGGTTCGTCGACCAGCAGCACCGAGGGCTCGTTCATCAGGGCGCGGGCGATGTTCACGCGCTGGCGCTGCCCGCCGGAGAGCTGGTGGGGGCGCCGGTCGGCCTTGTCGGCCAGGCCCACCGCGTCCAGCAGCTCCAGCGCCCGGCCGCGCAGCCGGCGGGAGGGCCGGCCGGAGAGGTGGGCCATCACCAGGAGCTGCTCGGCGGCGGTCAGCGAGGCCGGCAGGTTGGGCTGCTGGAAGACGATGCCGATCTCCTCGCGGCGCAGGGCCGCCTTCTCGGCGGCGCCGAGCCGTGCGGTGTCCCGGCCGGCGACGAGCACCCGTCCCGCGTCGGGGGTGACCAGGGTGGCCGCCACGGCCAGCAGGCTGGACTTCCCGGAGCCCGAGGGCCCCACGATCGCGGTCAGGGTCCCGGCGGGCACCTCCAGCTCCACGGCGTCGAGGGCGGTCAGCCGGCCGTCGCCGTCGGGGTAGGTGAGGGTGACGTCGTGCAGGTGGAGGGTCATCGGGCGCTCCCCAGGGCGGTCAGCGGGTCGACGGCGGTGATCCGCCGGATGGACAGGGCCGCGCCCAGCACGCCGAGCACGATCATGATCGCGGCGGGGGCCAGCACGGTGGCGGCGTCGAGGACGAACGGCACGTCGCCGCCGCTGATCAGGGCGCCGATGCCGGAGGCGAGCGCGGTGCCGGCGCCGGTGCCGATCGCCAGCATCACCACGGCCTGGCCGAGGGCGTCCTTCAGCAGGTACGGGGTGGAGGCGCCCAGGGCCTTCAGGACGGCGATGTCACCGCTGCGCTGGATGGTCCACACCGTGAAGAAGGCGCCTATGACCAGCGCGGAGATGGCGAAGAGGAACCCGCGCATCAGCTGGAGCGAGCCGTTCTCGGCCTGGTAGGAGCCCAGGGCCCCCAGCGCCTCGCCGACGGTCTGGCTGCGGGTGCCGGCCGCCCGGTCCCCGGCGGCCCAGTCCACCTCCCCGGAGCCGGCGAGGGCGAGGACGGTGGCGGTGGCCTCCTGGGGGACGGCGGGGCCGGCGAGGCGCTGCCAGTCGTCCAGGGCGGCCCAGACGACGGGGGTGTGGCTGTAGGCGGCGGTGCCCGAGACGGCGGCGACCGTCAGCTCCAGGGGCCCGGCCCTGAGCCGGTCCCCGGCGGTGAGCCCGCCGAGCTCCTTGGCGGCCTTCTCGGTGAGGACGACCCGGCCCCGGCCCAGCCCCGTCCCGGCGGGGGCGAGGCGACCGCCGGGATCGACGCCGAAGACGGAGACGGCGGCGGTGCGCTCACCGGCCACGGCGTTGGTGGTGCGGATTCCGAGCGGCTCCGCCGCCTTGACGCCGGGGCGCCCGCGCCAGGTCCGCCAGGCGCTCTCGGGCAGCTGGGAGCTGGTGAAGGAGACCTTCTGGTCCCCGGGCGGGACGGCGAAGGCCAGCCGTGAGGCCGGCAGCCCGGTGATGGCCGAGATGTTCTCCCGGGCCAGGCCGGAGGTCAGCCCGGACAGCAGGCCGACCAGCAGGGTGATGAGCAGGACGACGGAGCCCATGAGGGCGAAGCGGCCCTTGGCGAACCGGAGATCTCTCCATGCGACGAACATGTCCCCCACCTTGGCCGTGGGCCCGGGCCGGGCACATCGCGCCACGGGAGGGATCCTGGTATCGAAGGAGGCATCCCGATATCGAACTTTCGGTTGACCGGTGCCCTGGCCGGCCCGCTTACGCTGGTCGGACGATGTCCTCCGCCGCGCCCGCCCGCCCCCTGACCCCCGTCACCCGCGTCCTGCGGCTGTGCCTGCACGCCCTCTTCGCCGGGCTGCTGGCGCTGGCCGCGGCCCGGGCCGTCACCGGCTCCGCGCCCCGGGCCGGGTGGACCGCCGCCGTCTGCGCCCTGCTGGCCGCCGGGTACGCGGCCGGCGTACGCGCCCCGGCCGTCGGGCGGTCGGCGCGCGCGGCCGGGGTGTGGCTGGCCGGGATGGGCGCGGTGTGGGCCGCACTGCTCGCCCTCTCCCCCGACGGGCTGTGGCTGGCGTTCCCGCTGTACTTCCTGGAGCTGCACCTGCTGCGGCTGCGCTGGGCGCTCGCGGCCGTCGCGGTGACGGCGTGCGGGGCGATCGGCGGCTTCGTCGCGCACACCGGCGCCGCCAACCCGGGCGCCTTCCTCGGGCCGCTGCTGGGCGGGGCGGTGGCCGTGGCCACCGTCCTGGGCTACCAGGCGCTGTACCGGGAGAGCGAGCGGCGCCGGGAGCTGATCGAGGAGCTGATCGCCACCCGCGCCGAGCTGGCCGCGGCCGAGCGGGGGGCGGGGATCCTCGCCGAGCGGGAGCGGCTGGCCCGCGAGATCCACGACACCCTGGCCCAGGGCCTGTCCTCGATCCAGCTGCTGCTCCGGGCGGCGGAGCGCACGCTCTCGGAGGACCCGGCGCCCACCCGCCCCGTCCCCGCCCCGGCGGACGTCGTGCCCGGGGCGGCCCCGGCGTTCTCGGCGGCCCCGACAGTCTCGGCGGCACCGGTGGGTCCGGCTACCCCGGCGGGCAGGGCGGCAGCCCCGAGCACGTCTGCGGCCCCGGCGGCCCCGGCAGCGGCCGTGTCCGCGGCCTCCGTGGCGGCGGCGCTCGGGCATATCGCCCGGGCCCGGGAGGCCGCGCAGGACAACCTCGCCGAGGCGCGCCGGTTCGTCCGGGCGCTGACTCCCCCCGACCTGGAACACGGCTCGCTGGCGGCCGCGCTGGAGCGGCTGTGCTCGGGGGCGCCGGGCCCGCGCGTGCGGTTCTCCGTCAGCGGCGTCCTGCGCGAGCTGCCCACCCCGTACGAGGTGGCCCTGCTGCGGATCGCCCAGTCGGCGCTGGCCAATGTGGTGCGGCACGCCCGGGCCGGCCGGGCGGAGATCACCCTGACCTTCATGGACAGCTCCGTCACGCTGGACGTCGTCGACGACGGCCGCGGCTTCGACCCCGACCGGGCGCCCTCCGGCGACGGCGGGTTCGGCCTCCCCGCGATGCGGGCGCGGGCCGAGTCGCTGGGCGGGCTGTTCACCGTGGAGTCCGGACCGGGCCAGGGCACCGCCGTGGCCGTCACCCTGCCGCTGCCCCTGGAGACCTGACGATGACCATCCGGCTGCTCCTCGCCGACGACCACCCGGTGGTCCGCGCCGGGCTCCGCGCGGTGCTGGACACCGAACCGGACTTCGCGGTGGTCGCGGAGGCGGCGACGGCGGAACGGGCCGTGGAGCTGGCGGCGTCCGAGCCGGTGGACGTCGTCCTGATGGACCTCCAGTTCGGCACCGGGATGCACGGCTCGGCGGCCACGGCGGCGATCACCGCCCGCCCCGGCGCCCCCCGGGTACTGGTGCTGACCACGTACGACACGGACGCGGACATCCTCGCCGCGGTGGAGGCGGGCGCCTCGGGCTACCTGCTCAAGGACGCCCCGCCGGAGGAGCTGGCGGCCGCGGTGCGCACAGCCGCGGCCGGGCAGTCGGCGCTGGCCCCGGCGGTGGCGCTGCGGCTGATGGACCGGATGCGGACGCCCGCCGAGGCACTGACGAAGCGGGAGCTGGAGGTGCTCCAGCTGGTCGCGGACGGCCTGTCGAACCAGCAGATCTCCAAGCGGCTCTTCCTCAGCCAGGCCACCGTCAAGTCCCATCTGGTGCACGTCTACGCCAAGCTCGGGGTGGACTCCCGTACGGCGGCGGTGGCGGCGGCGGCCACGCGGCGGCTGATCCGCACGCCCTGAATATCGCTTTCGCCGGACCCACGGTGATCATTAAGGTCTGGACCATGACCTCCTTACTGACACGCACCGCGGCCTCGGCCGCACTCGCCGTTTCCCTCCTCCTCGGCTCCGCCGCCGCGGCCTCCGCCGCCGCCGAGCCCGAGCTCACCGGCCTGAGCTGCGGCTACGACAACCGCACCCCGCCCCCGCCCCTCGCCCTCGGCGACCGGGGGCGGACGGTCCTGGAGGCGCGCTGCCTGCTGGCCTTCTGGACCGGCCTGCGGGCCACCGACGAGGAGCCCGCGACCGTCTTCGGGCCCGACGCCGCGTCGGCCACGCGGTCCTTCCAGGAGCGGCGGGCCCTGCCCGTGACCGGCGCGGTGGACGCCGCGACCTGGGCGGAGCTGCGGCACAGCTGACCGGCCCCGCCGGCCGGCCCCCCCAGGCCGGCCTTCACGCCACCCAGTAGGGGCGCTCCACCGCCGGAGCCAGCGGCACGCCGTCGTGGAAGGCCGCCGCGAGCCGGCGTACGCCCTCGTCGAGGCGGTCGGGCGGCAGGGTGTACGGGATGCGCAGACGGTGTTCGAAGGTGCCCGGGTCGACGCCGAACCGGGCGCCCCGGCCGATGTGCACCCCCGCGGCGGCCGCCCGCTCGGCCAGGGCCGAGCTGACCGGCTCACGCAGGTCCACCCAGAGCGAGAGGCCGCCCGGCGGCAGCCGCCAGGACCACTCGGGGGCGTGCCGCTCCAGCGAGCCCACCAGGGCCGCGCGCCGCACCCGCAGCTCCGCGAGCCGCCTGGGCAGGTGCCGGTCCAGGCCCTCCAGCAGCGGCAGGGCCACCACCTGGTCGAGGACCGAGCCCGTCATGTCCGCCGAGACCCGTACGGCCGTCAGCTCGTTGACCAGCCTGGCCGTGGCCCGGATCCAGCCCACCCGCAGCCCGCCCCAGTGGCTCTTGCTCAGCGAGCCGATGGTGATCACGTGGTCGGCGCCGGAGCGCGGGGCGAGCGAGGCCAGCGGCGCGGGGGCCGGCACGTCCAGGGCGATGTCGGCGATGGTCTCGTCGACCACCAGCCAGGTCCCGGTGGCGCGGGTGGCCGACAGCAGCCGCAGCCGGTGCTCCTCGGGCATCAGGGCGCCGGTCGGGTTGTGGAAGTCGGGGATGGTGTACGCCAGGCGCGGGAGGGTCCGGTGGAGCGCGGACTCCGCGGTCTCCATGTCCCAGCCCGCGTCGGAGACGGGGACCGAGCCGGTGCGCAGCCGGGCGTGGCGCAGGGCGTCGAGGGCGTTGGCGTAGGTGGGGCTCTCGGTGAGGACCCGGTCGCCGGGCCGGCAGAGCAGGCTGACGACCAGGGCGAACGCCTGCTGGGCGCCCGCGGTGACGAGGATCTGCTCGGGGCGGGTGGGCAGGCCGCGCCGGGTGAACCGGTCGGCCACGGCCGCGCGCAGGTCGGGCAGGCCGAAGGGGTGGTAGCCGGGGCTGCGGGCGAGGGCGGGCAGGCGGGGCACGGCCCAGGCGAGGGCTTCCGCGAGGCTGTCCTCGGGGGCTCCCATGGCGGCGATCGCCAGGTCGATGCCGGCCTCCCCGCCGGCCCGGGCGCCGGAGCCGGCGGTCGGCAGGTGGGCACCGACCGGGCCGTGGCCCTCGGGGAGCTCGGTCCAGGTGCCGGAGCCGCGCCGGCTGCGGAGGTAGCCGCTTCCGCGCAGCAGGTCGTAGGCGCCGGTGACGGTGGCGCGGCTGGCGCCGAGGGCTTCGGCGAGCTCCCGCTCGGCGGGCAGCCGGACGTGCAGGGCGATCCGCCCGTCGAGGATCAGGGTGCGCAGCGCGTCGGCGAGGGAGCGGTAGCCGGGGCGGGCCAGCACCTGTGCCGGGAGCATGGCCGCGACCTGACGGCTGCCGAGCGTCGTGTCCGCCGCGGGGACCGCCCGGGGGGCCACGCTGTGGACCGCCCTGTGGACCGCTCCGTGGACCGCTCTGTCGGCCACTGTGTGGACCACTCGCCCGTTCGCCATGCCAACCTCCCCTGATTGGCTCTGCCTGCCGGGCCAATCAGGGGCCAGACTCCCCTCATTGGCCCGTAAATGGCAAGGAGAGGCCCATGTCGTCGTCCCCGATGTCGTTCCCGCCGTCGTCCTCGATGTCCTCCTCGACGTCCGGCGACCCGTTGACCGACCGTGACGAGCGGGTCCTGCTGGCGGCCGCCGAACAGCGGATCAGCGCGCCGCTGCGGATCGGCGCCGCACTGGCCGCAGGCATACGGCGTCTGCTCGGGCGGCGTCCGCCCGTACGGCGCGCACCCGTACGGGGGAAGGCGCGAGAATCGCTCCCATGTCAGCAGCCGAACACACCCGTCCGTCCGCTCCCCCGGTGATCGCGGGCCTGCTCCTGGCCGCCGGCGGCGGCCGCCGCCTCGGCGGGCGCCCCAAGGCCCTGCTCCCCTACCATGGCCGGCCCCTCGTGGAGAACGCCGTACGCGTGCTGCGCGAGGCCGGCTGCGATCCGGTGCACGTGGTGCTGGGCGCCTCTGCCGCGGAGGTCCGCGAGCGTGCCGACCTGAGCGGATGCGTGGTCGTGGACAACCCCGACTGGGCTGAGGGCATGGGCTCCTCCCTCCGGGTGGGCCTGGCCTCGCTGGGCGGTACGGGGGCCGGCGCGGCCCTGGTGTCCCTGGTGGACCAGCCAGGCATCGGGCCGGCGGCCGTGACCCGGGTACGGGAGGCGTACCGCTCCCCCGACAGCCTGGTGGCGGCCTCGTACGACGGGGAACGCGGGCATCCGGTGCTGTTCGGGGCGGCCCGCTGGGCGGACATCGCGGCGACGGCGACCGGGGACCAGGGTGCGCGTGTCCACCTGAGGAACCACGCCGGCGAGGTCATCCTGGTGGAGTGCGGGGACGTCGCGGCCGCCTTCGACATCGACACCCCGTCCGACCTGGCACGTCTCGCCTGAGGCGGCCTGGAGCCGGGCCTGAGCGGGCTGTGACCGTGATGGCACTGAGGGCCACAGGGAGCGGGAATCTGTCGACTCAGAGAATCTCGACATCAACAAACCATTGAACTTCCACCATGAGGAAATTACTATCCACTGGTCAGAAGCGCCCTGAACCCCCAGACGGCGCCCGCGACCGTTGACCGGAACTCTCCACACCCGACGGCACTGCGTGCCGTCTCGCGCGAGCATTCCCCGCGGCCGCAAGGCACCGCCGCTGAAGGAGTGACAGATATGTCCGCACCAGCGCCGTCCCCGCTGGCCATCGTCGACGCCGAGCCCCTGCCCCGGCAGGACGAAGTCCTCACCGATGCGGCCCTCGCCTTCGTGGCCGAGCTCCACCGGCGGTTCGCCCCCCGCCGCGCCGAGCTCCTCGCCCGACGCGGCGAGCGGCGCGCCGAGATCGCCCGCACCTCCACGCTCGACTTCCTCCCGGACACCGCACAGGTCCGCGAGGGTGACTGGAAGGTCGCGCCGGCACCGGCCGCCCTGAACGACCGCCGCGTGGAGATCACCGGTCCGACCGACCGCAAGATGACCATCAACGCCCTCAACTCGGGCGCCAAGGTCTGGCTCGCCGACTTCGAGGACGCCTCGGCCCCCACCTGGGAGAACGTGGTCCTCGGCCAGCTCAACCTCATCGACGCCTACGAGCGCCGGATCGACTTCACGGACCCGCGCACCGGCAAGGCGTACGCCCTCAAGCCCGCCGAGCAGCTCGCCACCGTGGTCATGCGCCCGCGCGGCTGGCACCTGGAGGAGCGCCACCTGCGCTTCGAGGGCGGCCCGGCCTCCGGCTCCCTCGTGGACTTCGGCCTCTACTTCTTCCACAACGCCCAGCGCCTGATCGACCTCGGCAAGGGCCCGTACTTCTACCTCCCGAAGACCGAGTCGCACCTGGAGGCCCGCCTCTGGAACGACATCTTCGTCTTCGCCCAGGACTACGTCGGCATCCCCCAGGGCACCGTCCGCGCGACCGTCCTCATCGAGACCATCACCGCGGCCTACGAGATGGAGGAGATCCTCTTCGAGCTCAAGGACCACGCCTCCGGTCTCAACGCGGGCCGCTGGGACTACCTGTTCTCCATCGTGAAGAACTTCCGTGACGGCGGCGAGAAGTTCGTCCTGCCGGACCGCAACGCGGTGACGATGACGGCCCCCTTCATGCGCGCCTACACCGAACTGCTCGTCCGCACCTGCCACAAGCGCGGCGCGCACGCCATCGGCGGCATGGCGGCCTTCATCCCCTCCCGCAAGGACGCCGAGGCCAACCGGGTCGCGTTCGAGAAGGTCAAGGCCGACAAGGACCGCGAGGCCCACGACGGCTTCGACGGCTCCTGGGTCGCCCACCCCGACCTGGTCCCGATCGCGATGGCCTCCTTCGACGCCGTCCTGGGCGAGAAGCCCAACCAGAAGGACCGGCTCCGCGAGGACGTCGCCGTCGCCCCCGGCGACCTGATCGCCATCGACTCCCTGGACGCCCGCCCCACCTACGAGGGCCTGCGCAACGCCGTCCAGGTCGGCATCCGCTACATCGAGGCGTGGCTGCGCGGCCTCGGCGCCGTCGGCATCTTCGGCCTCATGGAGGACGCCGCCACCGCCGAGATCTCCCGCTCCCAGATCTGGCAGTGGATCAACGCCGGAGTCGTCTTCGAGAACGGCGAGCGCGCCACCGCCGAACTCACCCGCTCCTTCGCCGCCGAGGAACTCGCGGCGATCCGCGCCGAGGCCGGCGAGGAGGCGTTCGCGGCCGGAAAGTGGCAGCAGGCCCACGACCTCTTCCTGCAGGTCTCCCTGGACGCCGACTACGCGGACTTCCTCACCCTTCCCGCGTACGACCAGCTGACCGGCTGACACCACTTCGGCTGAATCGCACAGCAGCCGAACCCCCTCCGCCCCCGCCGCCCCCCAGGGCCCGGGGGCGGAGCCATGTCCCGACCGACCGGTCGGGCGTTACGTCATCGTAATCCGACTGTACCTAGCGGTAACAAGCGGGCGCGTGCCACCTTTCCGATGCCACCGGCGCCGGCGGTACCCCCACTTTCCAAGCCACGCACCGAAGTTGTTGGCGACTTCGGCGTGGCCGACCGCAGGAGTTCCGCAGTGATCGGATTCCGCAAGGCCGGCAAGGACCGGGCCGCCCGAGGCCGTGTGCGACGGGTGGCCGGTGCCGGGATGGTCGCACCGCTCGCCGCCGGCGCGCTGCTCTTCGGCGGGGCCGGGCCGGCGGCGGCCGGGCCCGGGACGGGTCCCACCGCCGTCGTGTCCATGGGCGACAGCTACATCTCCGGCGAGGCCGGACGCTGGAAGGGCAACAGCCTGACCAACAGCGGGAGCAGGAACGGCACCGACCGGGCGTGGGTCAGCGGCAGCAGCTACGACCCCGCGAAGGTGTACGGCGCCACGGCGGGCGGCTGCGACCGCTCGGACTCGGCCGAGGTGCTCAGCGCGGGCGCCGTCGCCGAGACGGCCGTCAACCTGGCCTGCTCCGGGGCGACCTCGCAGAACGTCTTCCGCGCCTCCAGCGGGGGCGTGTCCTACAAGGGCGAGGCCCCTCAGGCCGACCAGCTGGCGGCCGTGGCCGCGAGCCGCAACGTGAAGGTCATCGCGCTCTCCGTCGGCGGCAACGATCTCGGGTTCGCCGACATCATCAAGGAGTGCGCGATGGACTTCGTGCTCTGGAACTCGTACTGCTACGACGACCAGCAGGCGGGCGTGGACGAGAAGATCGACGGGGTGATGGCGAACGTCGGCAAGTCGGTGGACGAGATCCGGGCGGTGATGCGCCAGGCCGGCTACACGGACTCCTCCTACCGCATCGTCCTGCAGTCCTACCCCTCCCCGATCCCGCGCGGCGCCGAGAACCGCTACACCCAGAGCGACTGGAGCCGGCTCAACAGCGGCGGCTGCCCCTTCTGGAACCGTGACTCCGACTGGGCCCGGGACTCCCTGGTCCCGCAGCTCGCGAACCGCCTCAAGCAGGTGGCGGCGGCCAAGGGGACCCAGTTCCTGGACCTGCGCGACATGCTCCAGGGGCGCGAGGTCTGCGCCAAGGCCAGCAAGCAGGTCACCTCGGCGGTCCCCGCGTCGGGGCAGAGCAGCGAGTGGGCACGCTGGATCGACAACAACGAGACCCAGGGCCTGGTCCAGGAGTCCATGCACCCGAACTACTTCGGCCAGCTGGCCGTCGGCCGCTGCCTGGCCCTGGCCGTGGCCCAGCCCGCGAACTCGGCCTCCAGCTGCAAGAACACCGCCGGGAGCGACCAGAGCGGGATGTACCTGACGTCCGCCCCGTGAACGGGTGAGGTGGGCCGAGGGGGCGGGCTGTCATGATCAAACCAGGGGCACCCCGCCCCCGAAGCCGCACCCACGAAGGAAGTTGACCGGACATGGCCGTCATCCACCGCACCACCATGAAGCCCGGCAAGCGGGAGCTGCTCGCCGGCTGGCTGCCCACCCGGCCCTGGTACGCCGGCGCGTCCCCGGCGCCGGAGCTGACGCCGGCCGGCGGGTTCCGGCTCGACGACCCGGAGGGCGAGGTGGGCATCGAGTTCATCGTCGTCACCGACGCCTCCGGCGGTGAGCCCGTCGCCTACCTGGTGCCGCTCACCTACCGCGGCGCCCCGCTGGAGGGCGCCGAGGCGGGGCTCGTCGGCACCTCCGAGCACGGGGTCCTCGGTACCCGCTGGATCTACGACGGGGCCCACGACCCGGTGTTCACCGAGCGGCTGCTCGCCCTCCTCCGGGGCGCCGCCGAGCCCCAGCAGCAGAGCGTGACGGACGCCGCCGACCCGACCGTCGTGGCCGAGTCGGACGGGGAGGTCCTCCCGGCGGGTGCGGTGGTGGTGGCCGTGGAGGACGGACCGGACGGAACCCGTCTGGCGGTGGAGGCGGACGGGCGGCGGCTCGGCCTGGAGCTGGTGCGGGTGCTGGGGACCGGCCGGGCCGCTCCCGGGACGCTCGGCCGGGTCACCGCCGGCTGGGAGCTGCCCGACAGGACGGCGCGGCGCGGGCCGGTCGCCGTCCTGTACGCGGGCTGATCCGGGCCTGCGGCGCGCCGGCTTCCTCGCCCGGTCCGGGCCTGCGGTGCGCCGGCTACGCCGCCCGGTCCGGGCCGGTGAGGGCGCGCATCGCCGTGGTGAAGGCCGCCCGGCAGCGGAGCCAGTCCGGGTCGGGGGACGGGGCGTGCAGGTCGGCGAGCTTGGGCAGCAGGTCCGCGGAGAAGGCCCGGGCCGCCTCGGCCGGGAGCAGCGAGGGCAGGTTGTCGATGGCGATCACGTCGAGCGGCCGGCTGCCGCCGCGCAGCCGCCGGACCGGGGTCGTCCAGTCGGTGAGTCGGTCGTAGACGGGGAGCAGGTGCAGCTCCGAGCCGGTGTCGCAGGTGATGTCGGCGATGACCGAGAGCCGGCCGGTGCCGCTCTCCAGGTCGGCGGCGGTCAGGAAGGGCGGCACGGGCCGGGTGGTGAGCACCGCGTTGACCAGGATGTCGTGGTCCAGCAGCGCGGCCCGGTCCAGGCGGCGGGTGGCCCCGCGCCCCCAGCGGGTGACGGCGATCCCGGCGGTGGTGAGGGCGTCGCAGGCGCCGCGCCCGCTGCGGCCGCCGGCGCCGATCACCAGGGCCCGTAAGCCCCCGGGCGCCGCCTCCCGCAGCCGGGCGTCCAGTTCCCGGCGGGGCGCCGGGACCAGGGGGGCGGTCAGCCGGCCCCGCGCGTGCAGGGCGGCCAGCGCGGCGCCCGCGTAGCCGGCCCAGTAGCCGAAGGCGGCCAGCCGGCGGCCCTCGGCGTCGGCGAGGTACTCCAGGTCGAGCAGGGTCCCGCCGCCCACGGCGAACCGCCGCAGCAGCCCGGGGGCCTGGGGCTGGCCCTTGTAGGCGTGGCCGAAGTAGACGTGCCGGTGGTGCAGGGCCTCGGGCGCCGGCGGGAGTTCCTTCAGGCCGAGGACGTACGCCGTCCCGGGCGCGTCCCGCGCCCAGGAACCGGCGGGCGCGGTACGGCAGCCGGCGGCGGCGTACGCGTCGAGCGGGAAGACGCGGTGGGCGGAGTCCTCCACGGTGATCCGTACGCCGCGGCGGACGAGGAGCCCGGCGTCCTCGGGGGTCAGCGGCGCGCGGCGTTCGGTGGGGCGGGTCTCGCTGCGGATCCACAGCTGCGGGGTTTCGGCCATCGCTGTACCACCTGTCCGGTCAGAGGGGTGGGACGAGCCAGCGCTCCAGCGATGTCTTTCCGCGTCCCTTACGCCGTACGCCGGATCGGGGCGGCAACTCCGGGCCCCCTGGCACCCCGTGCCCCGCCGGTCCACAGCGGTCTCAGGAGCCCGGCCGCCCGGGCCCCCGGCTGCCCCTCACAGCTCCCGCAGGAGTTCGCGCAGCGGGGTGCGGGCGCCTTCGGTGTGGGCCGCCCGCAGGGCTTCCGGGGTCAGCCGCAGCCGCAGGACGCGTTCGGCGCGCGGGGCGCAGGCGGTGGCCGGGCGGTGGCCGGCGACGGCGCCGAGCAGCCGGGCGGCCAGCTCGTACCGGCCGAGCTCGGCCTCCATCTGGGCCAGCAGCTCCGCCGACAGCGCCTGGCCGAGCCGGTCGCCGAGGGCGAACTGGGTCTCCAGGGAGCGCAGCAGCCAGGTACGGGCCAGCTCGGGCCGGCCCTCGCGGCGCCGGCGCAGGGCCTGCGCGTAGCCGGCCCAGGACCGGGCCCACAGGTCGGGCCCCTCGCCCGCCCCGGCGGGCGGGGCCGTCGGGCCGATGGCGGCGAGGGCCATCGCCAGGGCGGCCTCCAGCGCCTGCCGGCCGGGCCCGAACCCGGGTCGCTCCGGCAGCAGTTCCAGGGCGTCGCGGTACTCGTCGGCGGCCTCGGCGGGCCGGTCCCGCCACAGGGCGACGGTGCCCCGTACATGCGCGAGGTAGGCCAGGACGGCGTCCTCCCCCTCCTGCACGGCCGCCGCCCACGCCTCCACGAGCAGCGGATCGGACACCTCCGGCCGGCCGAAGCTCGCCGCCAGCCAGGCCGCCAGCCACAGCGCCCGGGCCGGACGGGGCGCCGGGTGCGCGGCCAGGGCCCGTTCCAGGAGCCGGCCGCCCTCCTCCACCAGCCCGCAGGCCGACCACAGGAACCACAGGCGGACGGCGATCTCCAGCGCGCCGCCCGGACCGCCCGGGCCGGACGGGTCCATCGCCCGGCGCAGCTCGGGCAGTTCCCGCAGGGCCAGGGCGCGGGCCTCCAGCTGCGCCCCGACGCGCCACAGCCACGCGGCCCGTTCCGCGGTGACGCGGCAGCGCTCGTGGTGGCGGCGGGCGGCGGTGTCCGCGTCCCCGTCCGGGTTACGGGCCAGGCGCCGGGCCGCGAAGGCCCGTACGGCCAGCGGCAGCCGGTAGCGGGCGGCGTGCCCGGGCTCCGCCAGCAGGGCGGGGGACAGCCGGCGCAGGATCCGGGCGGCGTCGCGCGGGCCGAGCGCGCCGAACCCGCACACCTCGGCGGCGGCCGCCTCGTCGAAGGAGCCCGCGAAGACCGAGAGCCGCTCCCACAGCAGCCGCTCCCCGGGCGGGGCCAGCCGGTACAGGCGCAGGGCGTCGGCCCCGCCGGCCCGGCCCGCGCCGCCGGCGAGGAACTCCAGCGGGTCGTCGGTCAGCCGGCGCAGCGCCTCGGCGGGCCCGGTCCACCGGGCCCGCGCGGCCGCCAGCTCCAGCGCGCCGGGGACCCCGTCGAGGGCGCGGCACAGGGCGGCCACGGCCCCCGCGTTGTGCTCGGTGAGGGCGAAGCGGGGGTCGGCCCCACGGGCCCGCTCCGTGTAGAGCCGTACGGCGGCGGAGCGGGCGATCTCGGCCACCGCGGGCGGTGCGGCGGCCTCCCCCGGCGCGGCGGAGTCCCCGGGCGCGGGGGGCAGGGCCAGCGGGCCTACCGGCAGCAGGGTCTCCCCGTCCACCCCGAGGACCCGCTGCGAAGTGGCCAGAACCCGTACCCCGGGCCACCGGGCCAGCAGCTCTCCCACCAGCTCCCCGGCCCCTTCCCCGAGCTGCTCGCAGCCGTCCAGGACCAGCAGCGCCTCCCGCCCGGCGAGCCCCCCGCCCAGCTCCGCGGCCAGGGCGTCCGCCGGGGAGGACGGCCACCGCGCCAGGCCGGCCCACAGGACGTCGGCCCCGCGCTCCCCGCGGAGCTCGCGGACGGCGCGCACGGCGATCCGGGTCTTGCCCACCCCGGCCGGTCCCGTGAGCGTGACCAGGCGTTCCCTGTCCACCAGGGCTCGGGTCCGGGCCACTTCGGCGCCCCGGCCGACGAGGCTGGACAGTTCGGCGGGCACCTCGTGGCGCATCCACGACCCGGGCTCCCCCATCGGTCCTCCCGCTGCTCGTCTCCTGGGGTCGCGCACCTGCCTCCCGTCCGGCTCCGCCGTCCGATGCGGCGGTTCGGCGCACGAAGAGAGATGATCAGCCGAAAGTCCGGTTAACCGGTCCAGGGCCGGGAAAACCGCCAGGGGTAAGTATGAACTCGGCCATTTCCTCCATCGACGACACCGACCGCGCCCTGGTGCACGCCCTCCAGCTCGCACCCCGTGCCAGCTGGGAGCGGCTCGCCTCGGTGCTGGGGGCCCGGCCGGAGACGCTGGCCCGCCGCTGGGAGCGGATGACCTCCTCCGGTGAGGCGTGGGTGTCGGGGCTGGGCCTGCGGACGGGCGGCCAGGCGCCCTGTATGGCGTGGGTCGAGGTGATGTGCGCGGCGGGCGCCTCCCCCGCCGTGGGCGCGGCCCTGGTGGACGACGCCCACACGCTGGGGGTGCAGCACACCACGGGCGGCCGGGACCTGCTGGTCTTCGTGGCCGTACCGGACCTGCACATGCTGTTCCGCTACCTGTCGTTCCGCGTGCAGCGCATCGAGGGCGTGACGGGCACCCGGTCCTCCGTGGTCACGGCGGTGCACTCGGCCCCCGACCGCTGGCGGATGGACCAGCTGTCCCCCGCCCAGACCGCCCTGCTGACCGGCCGCACCCGGCGCGCCCCGGCCGCGCCGGGCCCGGCCGCGCCGCCGGTCACCCCGGTACCCGAGGAGGACCGGCCGCTGATGATGGCGCTGGCCGCGGACGGGCGGCGCAGCGTGGCCTCGCTGGCCCGGGAGGCGGGGATGAGCGAGTCGACCGTACGGCGCAGGCTGAGCAGGCTGGAGGCGGGGCAGAGCCTGCGCTACAGCTGCGCGATGGCCTCGGGCCTGTCCGGCTGGCCGGTGTCGGCGACCCTGTGGGCGGAGGTGCGCGAGCACGAGGTGGCCGACTGCGCGGCGGTGGCCGCGGGGCTGCGCGAGACGCGGACCTGCATGTCGGTGAGCGGGACCTGGAACTTCATGATCAGCGCCCGGCTGCGCACCGTCGAGGGGCTGGCGCGCTACACCGCCGACCTGTCCCGGCGGCTGCCGGGGCTGCGCGTCACCGATACGGCGGTGGCGCTGCACGTACGCAAGTCGGAGGCGCAGGAGCTGGACCCCACGGGGCGGCGGCTGCGGACGGTCCCGCCGGACATCTGGACGGACCCGGCGCCGGGGGCGGCGGACCGGAGCTGAGACGGGCGTGCGGCGGCCCGTACGCCACACCCGCAGTGGGTGACGTACGCACCGCCGCACGCCCGCCGGGGGTGTGCTGGGCGCCCCCTGCGGGGCGTCAGTGCACGAAGGCCGGTTCCGCGGCGGGTTCCGCCGCGGTTTTGCGGGCTCCGAGGTGGTTGAAGGCCAGGTTGAGCACGATCGCGACCACGCAGCCGGTGCTGATGCCGGAGTCGAGGACGACCAGCAGGTCCTTGGGGAAGGCGTGGTAGAAGGTCGGCGCGGCGATCGGGATCAGGCCGATGCCGACCGAGGCGGCGACGATGAGCGCGTTCTCGCCCTTCTCCATGGCCGCGCCCGCCAGGGTCTGGATACCGCTGGCCGCCACCGAGCCGAAGAGCACGATCCCGGCGCCGCCGAGGACCGGCAGCGGGACGACCCCGATGACGGAGGCGGCCACCGGGCACAGGCCCAGCAGGATCAGGATGCCGCCGCCCGCGGCGACGACGAAGCGGCTGCGGACCTTCGTCATGGCGACGAGCCCGATGTTCTGGGCGAAGGCGCTGCACATGAAACCGTTGAACAGGGGGCTGAGCGCACTGCCGAGGGTGTCGGCGCGCAGGCCCCCCTCGATGGTCCGCGCGTCCGCCGGACGTCCCACGATCTTGCCGAGGGCCAGGATGTCGGCGGTGGACTCGGTCATGCAGACCAGCATCACGATGCACATCGAGACGATGGCCGCGACGTTGAACTGGGGTGCGCCGAAGTGGAACGGGGTGGGGAAGCCGATGAGGTCGGCGTCGCGGACGGCGTCGAAGTGGGCCATGCCCAGCGGTATCGCGATCAGCGTTCCCGCGACGAGGCCGAGGAGGATGGAGATCTGCTGGAGGAACCCGCGCAGGAGTTTGCGCATCGCCAGGACGATCACCAGGGTGAGGGCGGCCATGCCGATGTTCTTCATGGACCCGTAGTCGGTGGCGGTGCGGTTGCCGCCCTGCGACCAGTTGAACGCCACGGGCAGCAGCGAGACGCCGATCAGGGTGATGACCGTGCCCGTGACCACCGGCGGGAAGAACCGGACGAGCCGGCCGAAGTAGGGGGCAGCGAGGAAACCGATCAGTCCGGCGACGATGATCGCGCCGAAGATGACGGGGATGGCGTCGTGTCCCTGCCCCTTGCCGATGGCGATCATCGGGGTCACGCCGGCGAAGGAGACGCCGTTGACGAAGGGGAGTTTGGCGCCGATCTTCCAGAACCCGAGGGTCTGGAGGAGGGTGGCGAGTCCTGCGGTGAAGAGGGAGGCGCCCATCAGGAAGGCGGTCTCCGTGGCCGAGAGGCCGACGGCGGGACCGACGATCATGGGAGGGGCGACGACACCCGCGTACATGGCGGCCACGTGCTGGAGGCCGCTGGTGAACATCTTGAACGGAGGCAGGGTCTCGTCGACCGGGTGCTTCTCGTCCGGTACTGCGACTGCATCTTTGCGGAACCTGGGCGCATCGGCCACGGCTTCCTCCGGTCGGTTAAACACGTCGGCAGGGACGTGGGTGTCATGGAGGTGGTGCGAAAGCGTGCTGGTCGAGCCTGTATGGAGTTGTGGGTGGAGCTGCTTCTCGTGCTTCTCGTACTTCTCGTCCCAAGGTGCGCGGAAACGATTCGCCCAAAAACCGGTTCCGCCCGGTGGGGCCAGCCCGGGGTCGGGGCTGGGGGTGCCGTGGCAGGGGCGCGGGTGACGCGCCGTACTGGGGAGGGGTGTTACGTGTCACCGGCCCCGGGGCGCCCTCGGATCTCTCCTCGGGCGCTTCCCGGGAACGGCTCCCGCGGACCCCGCTCGGGCCCGCGGCGGCCGGCCAGGGGCCGTCCCCCCCGGCCGGACTCCGTGGGGGTCAGCCCTGCGCGGTGATGCGCGCCAGGCGCTGGGCCTCCGCGCGGGTGGACACCGCGATGGCGTCCTCGTCCGCGAAGAGCAGCCGGTTGTTCTCGACGATCTGCTTGCCGTTGACGAACGAGGCGGTCACCGGGGCGGCCGCACCGAAGACCAGCGCGGTCACCGGGTCGGCGATCGAGGAGTGCAGGAAGGTGCTGATGTTCCACAGCACCAGGTCGGCGCACTTGCCGGCCTCCAGCGAGCCGATGTTGTCGGCACGGCCGAGGACCTGCGCACCGCCGTAGGTACCCAGGCGCAGCGACTGGCGGGCGTTGAGAGCCGCCTCGCGGTGCACCGGGTTCAGACGGTTGATCAGCAGCGCGTTGCGCAGCTCGGTGTGCAGCTCGCCGGACTCGTTGGAGGCGGTGCCGTCCACGCCGAGGCCGACCGGGACGCCGGCGGCCAGCATGTCCGGGACGCGGGCGATGCCGGCGGCCAGGCGGGCGTTGGAGGACGGGCAGTGCGCCACGCCGGTCTTGGTCCGGGCGAACGCGGCGATGTCGGAGTCGTTCATGTGGACGCTGTGCGCCATCCACACGTCCTCGCCGAGCCAGCCGGTCGACTCGAAGTAGTCGGTCGGGCCCATGCCGAAGAGCTCGTGGCAGAACTTCTCCTCCTCGACGGTCTCCGAACCGTGCGTGTGCATCCGCACACCGAGGCGGCGGGCCAGCTCGGCGCCCTGCTTCAGCAGCTCGGTGGAGACGGAGAAGGGGGAGCAGGGGGCGACGGCGACCTGGGTCATCGCGTCGAAGGAGGCGTCGTGGTACTTCTTGACGGTCGCCTCGGTGTCCGCGAGGGCGCCTTCGAGGGTTTCGACGGCGTGGTCCGGCGGCAGGCCGCCGTCCTTCTCGCTGCGGTCCATGGAGCCGCGGGCGAGGGTGAAGCGGACGCCCATCTCGGACGCGGCGCGGATGATCGCGCCGGAGAGGTCGCCGGAGTTCCTGGGGTAGACGTAGTGGTGGTCCATCGCGGTGGTGACACCGCCGCGGGCCATCGCGGCCAGGGAGCCCTGGGCCGCCGCGTACGCCATCTGCTCGTCGATGCGCGCCCAGGTCGGGTAGAGCGCGACGAGCCAGTTGAAGAGGTTGTGGTCGGTGGCCAGGCCCCGGGTGATCCACTGGTAGAAGTGGTGGTGGGTGTTGACCAGACCGGGGGTCACGAGGTGCCCGGTGCCGTCGATGCGGCGGACGACGTTCTCGAGGTTCTCGGGGGCCTTGCCCGCACCGACGAACTCGATCGTGTTGCCTGCGATGACGACGTGACCCGAGGCGTACTCGGTGTCGTTTGCGTCGACGGTCGCGATCGCACAGTTTTCGATGACGATGCGCTCCACAGCGCCGTCAAGGGCTGCCGATGCTGCCATGGGACTTCCTCGTGCTTTCAGTGGCGGTGCGGGCACGGCAAAACCCAGGGGATTTGAGTGCCGGAGCCGGGGGCCTGACAGCTGACAGTACTGCCGCCCCGTGTGATGCGTCCGGGTGCCGATTCAGGAAGCTGTGGGGGTGTCGCCCCGGGGCCACTGCGGAGCCCCGGGACGCGCGTGCACTGCTCGGAGGTGGTTCAGAGGTTGGTCATGTCCACGGGAATACGGGCGTCGACGCCGTCGCGCAGGACCGTCGCCTCGATCAGACCGTACGGACGGTCCGCGGCGAAGTACACCTCGTTGTCGTTCTTGAGGCCGAAGGGCTCCAGGTCGACGAGGAAGTGGTGCTTGTTCGGGAGCGAGAAGCGGACCTCGTCGATCTCCGAACGGTGGTTGATGATGCGCGAACCCATCTGGTACAGGGTCTGCTGGAGCGAGAGGGAGTAGGTTTCCGCGAACGCCTGGAGCATGTGCTTCTTGGTCTCGGCGTAGGACTTCTCCCAGTTGGGCATCCGCTGCTCGTCGTCCGACCAGTTGAAGCGCCAGCGGCCCGACACCTGGGTGGCCAGGATGCGGTCGTACGCCTCCTGCAGGGTCGTGTACTTGTCCTTCACGTAACCCCAGAACTCGGAGTTCGTGGAGTTCATGACGACCAGGTCCTTGAGGCCGGAGATGACCTCCCAGCTCTCGCCGTCGTACGTGATCTGGGTGACGCGGGTCTCCATGCCCTGGCGGACGAAGGAGTGGTTGACCTCGTCGGAGCCGATGAACTTCGAGTTGGCGTCCGAGGTGGCGATCCGGTCCCAGCCGTACTCCTCGATCCGGATGCGCGCCCGCTTGATCGGCTCCTGGCTGGTGACGAACCAGCGCGCCAGGTGGATGCCGAACTGCTCGGCGGACTCGATGCCGTACTCCTTGGCGAACGCGTACACCGTGTTCTTGGTGGTGTCGGTCGGAAGGACGTTGGCGTTCGAGCCGGAGTAGTGGACGTCGTCCATGTCGCCGGAGAGCGCCACCGAGACGTTCAGGTCCTTGATGTGGTGCGTGTCGCCGTCCCGCGTGATCTTGACGACGCGGTTCTCTGCCTTGCCGTACTGGTTCTGGCCCAGAATCGTGGCCATGCTAGCTCCCTCGGTAAACGGAGTAGCCGAACGGGTTGAGCAGCAGCGGTACGTGGTAGTGCTCGCCCGGGTTCACCGCGAAGGTGATCGTTACCTCGGGGAAGAACGCACCGCTGTCCCTTACGCGGGGGGCGTCCTGCTGCGCCTCGGCTTGCTTCTTGTCGAAGTACGTCTCGGTCTCGAAGTCGAGACGCACGTGTGTGGTGCCCTCCGGCAGCGCCGGCAGGTCCTTGCAGCGCCCGTCGGCGTCGGTGGCGGAGCCGCCCAGGGCCGCCCACTCGCCCTCCAGGCCCGCGCGGGCCGACAGGGAGATGGCGACGCCCTCGGCGGGGCGGCCGATGCTGGTGTCCAGAATGTGCGTGGACACCGACGCGGTGGTCTCGGTGCTCATGGTCACTCTCCTCCTGCGGATCCGACGAGACGGGTCAGACGGATCCGGTTGATCTTCACGAGCTCGCCGCGCGCGATCTCTCGCTCCTGCTCCGGCGAGTTCCCGATCCGGACCTTGACCGCGTCCCGCATGAACTCACCGGTGGCACCGGTGGCGCAGATGAGGAACACGTGGCCGAACTTCTCCTGGTAGGCCAGGTTGAGCTCCAGGAGTTCGTTCCTGAGCTCCTCCGAGGCACCGGCCATGCCACGCTGCTCGCGGGCGGAGGTCGGGTCCCCCGGCTTCGGCCGGCCGATCGGCGCGTGGCCTCCCATCGCCTCGCCCAGGTCGTCCGCGGTGAGCTCCGCCATGGCGGTCTCGTTCGCGGCGTACAGGGCATCGGCGGTGGCGAAGGGGCGCTGGGCGAGCAGCTTGCCCACCCACGCCGAGCTGGCGCACACCTCGTGCAGCTCGGCCGTGGCCGCGCTGTCGTCCAAGGCGTTGAACCGGGTCAGACCCGGGGTCGGACTCGAAGTCACGGTAGACCTCCGTGGCCTGTTGTTGCTTGACGGGCTGCGCATAGCTAACGCCCTCGACAACACGGCGTCAACACTTTGTTGAAACTTCCTGTACACAAAAGCCGCCCCCCGGGTGAATTGGGCGGCGGCTCGTGACCGTGGGTCGAGTGTCCCTCACTCCGGGCTGTCCGGCCTCGCTGTCTTGTTCGGGCGGGTCGAGGTGGCGGAGTCGCGGTTCAGATAGTTGTAGACCGTGAAACGGCTGACGCCCAGGGCCCCGGCGACGGTCTCCACGCCGTGCCGCACGGAGAAGGCGCCCCGCGCCTCCAGTATGCGCACGACGTCCTGCTTGGACTTCCTGTCGAGCTGTGCCAGCGGTACGCCGTGCCGGCGCTCCAGCGCCGCCAGGATGTGGTCCAGCGAGTCGGAGAGCTGCGGCAGCCGTACCGCCAGCACCTCCCGCCCCTCCCAGCTCAGCACCACATCGTCGGGCTCCGCCCGGGCGGGGTCCATCAGCTCGCCGCCCATCGCGTCCACCAGCGGCTTGACCGCGGCGACGAACGGGTGGTCGCGGGGCTCGGTCATGCGCCGTCCTCACCGATCACGTTGACCTGGAGCGAGACCCGGGTGGCGCCGGCGTCCAGCGCGTCGCGCAGCAACGCGGTCACCGCGCCCAGCACCTGGCCGGCGTCGCCCTCGGCGGTGTTGCCGAAGGGACCCACGTCGACGGCGTCCAGCTGGGCCTTCTGGATGACCTCGCGGGCGGCCACGGCGTGGGCGGGGGCCTCTTCGAGGTCGAAGGGCTCGGTCGTGAACTCCACTCTCAATCGCACGCCGCCCAAGCTACCCGGCAGTCCTGAGATTCCGGGAGCCGGCACTTGACAAGTCCGACACCCGGCTTGCAGTCTTCCATCAAGCAGAAACTAACTTCCGCAATACGGAAGGAGCGCACACCCCTCATGGGATACACGGACCAGCGCTTCGATGTGAACCTTTCGATCCTCTTCACGGAACTCCCGCTCCTGGAGCGTCCCGCGGCCGCCGCCGCGGCGGGCTTCACCGCGGTCGAGCTGTGGTGGCCCTGGATCGAGACCCCCACCCCCGCCCAGGAGGAACTGGACGCTCTCAAGAAGGCTCTTGAGGACGCCGGCACCCAGCTGGTGGGCCTGAACTTCTACGCCGGCCAGCTGCCGGGCCCGGACCGCGGCGCGGTGTCGGTCCCCGGCGAGGAGTCGGACCGCTTCAACGCCAACATCGACGTCGCGGCGGACTTCGCCGCCTCGGTCGGCTGCAAGGCGCTCAACGCCCTCTACGGCAACCGCGTCGAGGGTGTGGACCCGGCCGTCCAGGACGAGCTGGCCCTGAAGAACCTGGTCGTGGCCGCCCGGGCCGCGGACCGCGTGGGCGCGATCCTCCTGATCGAGACCCTCAACAAGCCCGAGTCGCCGCTCTACCCGCTGGTGAGCGCGCCGGCCGCGATCGAGATCGTGGACAAGGTGAACGAGGCCACCGGCCTCGGCAACGCCAAGTTCCTCCTCGACCTGTACCACCTGGCGATGAACGATGAGGACCTCTCCGAGGTCATCGAAAAGTACGCCGCCAAGACCGGGCACGTCCAGATCGCCGACAAGCCCGGGCGCGGTGCCCCCGGCACCGGTGAGCTGCCGCTGGAGGACCTCCTCGACCAGCTCAGGAAGGCCGGCTACCAGGGCTTCGTCGGCCTGGAGTACAAGGCCGCCGACGCCGCCGCGTCCTTCGCGTGGCTGCCGGCCGAGGCCCGCGCCGCCCAGTAGAAGGACGAAGTCCGGGCGAACGCCCAGGCGACCCCCGCACTTTTCGTACGTATCAATAGAAGGACCCTCATCATGAGCACCCTCCCCAAGATCGCTTGGATCGGCCTCGGCATCATGGGCTCCCCCATGTCCGAGAACCTGCTGAAGGCCGGCTACTCGGTCACCGGCTTCACGCTGGAGCAGGACAAGCTGGAGCGCCTGGCCGCCGCCGGCGGCACCGCGGCGGGCTCGATCGCCGAGGCCGTCAAGGACGCCGACGTCATCATCACGATGGTGCCCGCCTCCCCGCAGGTCGAGGCCAT
This sequence comes from Streptomyces sp. NPDC006687, assembly GCF_040636215.1. Classification (NCBI taxonomy): domain Bacteria; kingdom Bacillati; phylum Actinomycetota; class Actinomycetes; order Kitasatosporales; family Streptomycetaceae; genus Streptomyces; species Streptomyces sp. NPDC006687. The sequence continues at coordinate 144,394 of NZ_JBEYJJ010000010.1, forward strand.
CAACTACGGCCCCGAGGGCATCCTCGAGAACGCCCGGTCCGGCGCGCTGATCATCGACATGTCGTCGATCACCCCGCAGACCTCCGTCGACCTGGCGAAGAACGCCGCCGAGAAGGGCATCCGCGTCCTCGACGCCCCGGTGTCCGGCGGCGAGGCCGGCGCCATCGAGGCCGTCCTGTCGATCATGGTGGGTGGCGAGCAGGCCGACTTCGACGAGGCCCTGCCGATCCTCGAGGCCCTCGGCAAGGTCATCGTCCTGTGCGGTCCGCACGGCTCCGGCCAGACGGTGAAGGCCGCCAACCAGCTCATCGTCGCGGTGAACATCCAGGCGTGCGCCGAGGCCGTGGTCTTCCTGGAGAAGTCCGGCGTGAACCTGGAGGCCGCCCTCGACGTCCTCAACGGCGGTCTGGCCGGCTCCACGGTCCTGACCCGCAAGAAGGACAACTTCCTGAACCGCGACTTCAAGCCCGGTTTCCGGATCGACCTGCACCACAAGGACATGGGCATCGTCACCGACGCCGCCCGCAACGTCGGTGCCGCCCTGCCGGTCGGCGCGGTCGTGGCCCAGCTGGTCGCCTCCCTGCGCGCCCAGGGCGACGGCGGCCTGGACCACTCCGCCCTGCTCCGCGCGGTCGAGCGCCTCTCCGGCGCCCAGGTCTGATCCCCCCGCGGCCCGCCCGCCCGGGCCGCACTCCCCCTGAAGGGGGCCCGAGTTTCCGGATGGTGCCGGTGCTGACACCTGTCCTGTCGCGCCCAAGCGCCGGCACCGTCCGGATCACCTCCCCATTCTTTCTTTCAACAAACTGTTGACGATGCGTTCACGCCGAAATTAGGCTGTTCCGCATGACGGAAGACGCTTTCCGTCGCAGTTTCCCGTACGGAAGGTCACCATGTCGAAGCGCACGCTGACGACCGAGTCCGGCGCCCCGGTCGCCGACAATCAGAACTCCGCCACCGCCGGCGTCGGTGGCCCGCTCCTGATTCAGGACCAGCAGCTCCTGGAGAAGCTCGCCCGCTTCAACCGTGAGCGCATCCCGGAGCGCGTGGTGCACGCCCGCGGCTCGGCCGCGTACGGCTACTTCGAGGTGACCGACGACGTCACCGCCTACACCTCGGCCAAGTTCCTCTCCGAGGTCGGCAAGAAGACCGAGACCTTCCTGCGGTTCTCCACGGTGGCCGACTCCCTCGGTGGCGCGGACGCCGTCCGCGACCCGCGCGGCTTCGCGCTGAAGTTCTACACCGAGGACGGCAATTACGACCTCGTCGGGAACAACACCCCGGTGTTCTTCATCAAGGACCCGATCAAGTTCCCCGACTTCATCCACTCCCAGAAGCGCGACCCCTTCACGGGCAAGCAGGAGCCGGACAACGTCTGGGACTTCTGGGCGCACGCCCCCGAGGCCACGCACCAGATCACCTGGCTGATGGGCGACCGCGGCATCCCGGCCTCCTACCGCCACATGAACGGCTACGGCTCCCACACCTACCAGTGGACCAACGCCCAGGGTGAGGCGTTCTTCGTCAAGTACCACTTCAAGACGAACCAGGGCATCCGCTGCCTGTCGTCCGAGCAGGCCGCCGAACTCGCCGGCAAGGACGCCAACTCGCACCAGACGGACCTGCTCCAGGCCATCGAGCGCGGTGTGAACCCGAGCTGGACCCTCTACGTCCAGGTCATGCCGGCCGCCGAGGCCGCGGACTACCGCTTCAACCCGTTCGACCTCACCAAGGTGTGGCCGCACGCCGACTACCCGCTGCAGCGCGTCGGCCGCCTGGTCCTCGACCGCAACCCGGACAACGTCTTCGCCGAGGTGGAGCAGTCCGCGTTCTCCCCGAACAACTTCGTCCCGGGCATCACCGCCTCGCCGGACAAGATGCTCCAGGGCCGCCTGTTCGCGTACGCCGACGCCCAGCGCTACCGCCTCGGCGTCAACCACACCCAGCTGCCGGTCAACGCCCCCAAGGCGACGAAGGCCGACAACTACGGCCGCGACGGTGTGATGGCGCTGCGCAACGGCTCGCGCCACGACAAGAACTACGAGCCCAACTCGTACCAGGGTCCGGCCGAAACCGGTCTCGCGCTGGGCGCCCCGAAGGCCGTCTCCGGCTACACGGGTACCCACGAGGCGCCGGCCCACACCAAGGACGACGACTTCTTCCAGGCCGGTGAGCTCTACCGCCTGATGTCGGAGGCCGAGAAGCAGCGTCTGGTGGCGAACATCGCCGGCGGCCTGTCCCAGGTCACCCTCGAGGACGTCATCGAGAAGAACCTGGCTCACTTCCACGCCGCGGACGCCGACTACGGCCGCCGCGTCGAGGAGGCCGTGCGCGCCCTGCGCGACGCCTGAGCCCCACAGATGTGCCGGGGGTCTGACGGGAGGTCAGGCCCCGGGTGCTGAGCCCGCACCGCGGACCCGGATGAGGGGTGGTACGCGGTGGGGGCCGGACGAGGACCGTGGTGGGCGAGCGAGCCAGTGCGGTGGTCATGGGTTCCGAGGCCCGTCTCTTGACCTGAGGGAGACGACGCCGGAGTTCTCGTCGCCCGCCCGCCACGGTCCCAGCCATTCCCCTTCGTACCGGGGCCGCGCACAGAGCCCCCTGTACGGAGGACACCTCCCCTTCAGTCTCCGCCCGGCGGTGCGAACGTCCTGTCGCGCCAGCCTCGCTCCGTCGGGCGGTCACAAACCAGAGCGCCGAGTCACGGACGGTCCCGTGACTCGGCGCTTTGCCGTACCCGTGGCCGTCCTGGCCGTCACACGTCACACGTCACACCGAGCGGGCGGCCGTACGGATCAGGTCCAGGACCTCCTGCGGCCGCGACAGCATCGGCACGTGCGAGGAGTCCGCCTCGGCGGTGGTGGCGCCCATGCGCTGCGCGGCGAAGCGCTGGAGTTCCGGATCGACCGCCCGGTCCCGCGTGGTGACCAGGAACCAGCTGGGCCTGACCCGCCAGGCAGGGTCATCGACCGTGGAGCCCAGGACCTCGGCGCGGGGCGCACCCTGCGTGGCCCACACCAGGCGCTGCTCCTCCTCCGGCAGGTCGCCGCAGAAGTCGGAGATGCCGTCGCGGGAGATCCAGATGCGGCCGTCCTCCTGGTCCAGGTGGGAGAAGAGCGGCGGCGGGTCGAACTTCCCGATCAGTTCCTCGGGGGTCTCGCCGCTGTCCGGCGCCAGCGCCGCGAGGTAGACCAGTCCCGCGACCCGTGCGTCCGTGCCGGCGGCGGTGATGACGTACCCGCCCCACGAGTGCCCGACGAGCAGGGCCGGGGCGCTGACCCGGGCCAGCGCGCGGTGGACGGCGTCCACGTCCCCGTCCAGGGAGTCCAGGCTGTTCTGCGCGGAGACCACCTCGTGCCCCTCGCGCTGGAGGGCCGGGATCAGCTTGCTGTAACAGGATCCGTCGGCCCACAGGCCGTGGGCGAAGACGATGCTCGGCTTGCTCGACGACATCTGCGTGCTCCTCCGGGGACGGGGCTGCCGCGGCCGCGCCCGGCCTTCCGGGGCGGGGTGCGGGCGGCGGGGCCCGCGGCGGCGGTGCCCCTCCAGAAGTCCACACCAGGACCCGCCGTGCCGCATCCCGGCGCGCGCTCACGAGCGGCAGGGAGACGGGCACGTGAAGCGGCCCCCGTCCCTCCTTCCGGAAGGGCGGGGGCCGCTGCGCGGTGCGGGGGCGGTCAGACCTGGAGGGCCTTGATCGCGGTCGGGGCGTGGCCCGGCTCGGTGGCGAGCTCCTCGAACTCGGTGACGTCGCTCATGTCGACCGTCTTGCTCATCGCGATGTTGGTGACGCGCTCCAGGATGGCCTCGACGACGACGGGGACCTGGAACTCCTGCGCCAGCTTCTTGGCCTGCTCGAACGCCTCGCCCAGCTTCTCCGGGTCGGTGACGCGGATGGCCTTGACGCCCAGGCCCTCGGCGACCTTGACGTGGTCGACGCCGTAGACGCCGATCTCCGGGGTGTTGATGTTCTCGAACTCCAGGTTGACCTCGAAGTTGATGCCGAGGCCGCCCTGCGCCTGGCGGATCAGACCCAGGTAGGCGTTGTTCACGAGGACGTGGACGTACGGGACCCGGTGCTGGGCGGCGACCGCCAGCTCCTCGATCATGAACTGGAAGTCGTAGTCGCCGGAGAGGGCGACGACGGGGGTCTCGGGCTGCGCGGTCGCGGCGCCGATGGCGGCCGGGATGGTCCAGCCGAGCGGGCCGGCCTGGCCGCAGTTGACCCAGTGGCGCGGCTTGTAGACGTGCAGGAACTGCGCGGCGGCGATCTGCGAGAGGCCGATGGTGGTGACGTAGCGGGTCTCCGGGCCGAACGCCTTGTTCATCTCCTCGTAGACGCGCTGCGGCTTCATGGGGATGTTCTCGAAGTGCGTACGGCGCTGCAGGGTGGCCTTGCGCTCCTGCGCGGAGGCGGCCCAGGCGGAGAAGTCCGGGAGCTTGCCCTCGGCCTTGAGCTCCTTGGCGACCTCGATGAAGAGCTCCAGGGCGACCTTGGCGTCGGAGGCGATGCCGAAGTCGGGGGCGAAGATCTTGCCCAGCTGGGTGGGCTCGATGTCGACGTGGACGAACTTGCGGCCCTTGGTGTAGGCGTCCAGGTTGTAACCGGTGTGACGGTTGGCCCAGCGGTTGCCGATGCCGATGACGGTGTCCGACTCCAGGAACGTCGCGTTGCCGTAGCGGTGGGCGGTCTGCACGCCGACCATGCCGGCGGCCAGCTCGTGGTCGTCCGGGATGGTGCCCCAGCCCATCAGGGTGGAGATGACGGGGATGTTCGTCAGCTCGGCGAACTCGACCAGCAGGTCGCAGGCGTCGGCGTTGATGATGCCGCCGCCGGCGACGATCAGCGGACGCTCGGCCTCCAGCAGGAAGCCCAGGGCCTTCTCGGCCTGCGCGCGGCTGGCCTGCGGCTTGTAGACCGGCAGCGGGGTGTAGGTCTCGGGGTCGAACTCGATCTCCGTCAGCTGGACGTCGATCGGCAGGTCGATGAGGACCGGGCCGGGACGGCCGGAGCGCATCAGGTGGAACGCCTGCTGGAAGACGCCGGGGACCTGCGCGGCCTCCAGGACCGTGGTGGCGGCCTTGGTGACGGGCTTGGCGATCGAGGCGATGTCGACGGCCTGGAAGTCCTCCTTGTGGAGCTTCGAGACCGGGGCCTGTCCGGTGATGCACAGGATCGGGATGGAGTCCGCGATCGCGGAGTACAGGCCGGTGATCATGTCGGTGCCGGCCGGGCCCGAGGTACCGATGCAGACGCCGATGTTGCCCGCCTTGGCACGGGTGTAGCCCTCGGCCATGTGCGAGGCGCCCTCGACGTGACGGGCCAGCGTGTGCGCGATCCCGCCCACGTTCTTGAGCTCGCGGTAGAACGGGTTGATCGCGGCACCGGGCACGCCGAACGCCTGTTCGACACCCTCGAGCTTGAGGATCTCAACGGCGGCAGCGGCGGCTGTCATACGAGGCATCAGGTTCTCCTGCGGGTCTGGCGGTCAGACTTTTTCCGGCATCCGGAATTATTGTTCTGCTATACGAAACAAGCTAAGTGGCGGCTCCCTGCGCGTCAAGGCGGTGGGGCACCCCGGAACCCACCAAAAGCCGCATCTGTTTCGGTGAGTTGCACAAATGACCGCCCTCGCGGACCGAAACGGCGTGATTCGGCGGGCACGCTCGCCCCGGCGGTCGCCGGTGGTGGAGCATGGACGCACGCACAGCGACGGAGGGGGTCCAGGGCTCATGGCGGAAGCGGTACCGGTGCGCTGCCCGGCGTGCCAGCGCGAGAACAGCTACACCTCACCGGTCTTCCCGTGTGCCTGCGGGAGTCCGGTCGTCCCGCCGCTGGACCGGGAGGCCGCGCCTCTGCCGCTGACGCACCGCACCTGGCAGGACAGCTGGGTGACGGTGCGGTGCGGGGCCTGCGGACGGGAGAGCGAGTGGCCGCACCCGGAGGTGGGCTGCGGGGCGTGCGGGACGGTGGTGCTGGTACCCGTACGGCCGCCGGGGCCGGCCACGGCGGACGGGGGCGCGGAGACCGGGCCCGGCGCGGGCGGCGAGGGTTCCGACGGGCGGGAGCCAGCGGCGGCGGACGGCCCGGACGGGACCGGGCACCGGGCGGGCGGCCCCGGCTCCGGTCAGGCCGCGGCGCGGGGTCCCGTCTCGCGGCCGCCGTTCCGGCCCGTGACCATCCGTACCGCCCGGGACGCGGTCGCGGCGGCCGTGCTGTACCTGCGCTGGCTCGGCTTCCGGGACGTCCGCCAGCCCGACGGGGTGCCCATCCCCTCGGCGGCGGTGGACCTGCGGGCGCCGGGGGTGGTGGCCCAGGTGGACCCGACCACGGCGCCGGCCGGGCTGCGGGCGGTGGAGTGCGTGTGGCTGAACGGTCTGACGGCCTCGGCGACCAGCGTCTACTTCGCCCTCGCGGGCTATACGGAGGAGGCCCGCAGCCGCGCGGACGACCTGGGGATACCGCTGTTCGTCATGGACCTCACTGGTATGCCCCAGCCGGCCAACGACCCGGCGGACGCACTGGTCGGGCGGGGAGCTTAGGCTCGGGGGCTGTCGGCCCTGACCGCTGACCCGACCGCCGAGCCGAGGAGAGTCCGATGAGCCTGTACGACATCCCGCTGACCACCCTGGACGACGAGCCCACCAGCCTGGGAGCCCACCGCGGCAAGGCCGTCCTGGTGGTGAACACCGCCTCGCAGTGCGGGCTCACCCCCCAGTACTCGGGTCTGGCCCGGCTGCAGTTCAAGTACGAGGAGCGGGGCTTCACCGTCATCGGCGTGCCCTGCAACCAGTTCGGCGGCCAGGAGCCGGGTACCGCGGAGGACATCCAGACCTTCTGCGCGGCCGGCTTCGGGGTGACCTTCCCGATGCTGGAGAAGTCCGAGGTCAACGGGGAGAACCGGCACCCGCTGTACCAGGAGCTGGTGAAGACCCCGGACGCCGACGGCGAGGCGGGGGACATCCAGTGGAACTTCGAGAAGTTCCTGATCTCCCCCGCCGGCGAGGTCGTGGCGCGCTTCCGCCCCCGCACCGAGCCGGAGGCCCCCGAGGTCATCGCGGCGATCGAGGCACACCTGCCGGCCTGACCCCGGGCCCGGCGGGCGCCCGTGCGGTACGGGCGCCCGGGGGCCTCATTCCGCCACGTCGGCCTCGTCGTACTCGGCGCCGGAACCGGCGGCCGTGAGGTCCCGCAGCTCCACCCGGCGGATCTTGCCGGACACGGTCTTGGGCAGCTCGGCGAACTCGATGCGCCGGATCCGCTTGTACGGGGAGAGCACCGCCCGCGAGTGCGCGAACAGCAGGCGCGCGGTCTCCTCCCCGGGCTCCCAGCCGGCGGCGAGGGTGATGTACGCCTTGGGCACGGCGAGCCGCAGCGGGTCCGGGGCCGGGACGACGGCCGCCTCGGCGACGGCCTCGTGCTCCAGCAGGGCGCTCTCCAGCTCGAACGGGCTGATCTTGTAGTCGGACGCCTTGAACACGTCGTCGGCCCGGCCCACGTAGGTGAGGTAGCCGTCGGCGTCGCGCGAGGCGATGTCCCCGGTGCGGTAGAGCCCGTCCGCCATGGCCTCGGCGGTGCGCTCGGGGTCGTCGCGGTAGCCGGTCATCACCCCGGCGGGGGCGGTGCGCAGGTCCACGCAGAGTTCGCCCTCGTCGGGGGACTCCTTGCCGGTGACGGGGTCCAGCAGCACGATCTCGTAGCCGGGCGCGGGGCGGCCCATGGAGCCCGGCTTGACGGGGGCTCCGGGGAAGTTGCCCACCTGGAGGGTGGTCTCGGTCTGCCCGAACCCGTCGCGGATGGTGAGGCCCCACGCCTGCCTGACCCGTTCGATGACCTCGGGGTTCAGCGGTTCGCCCGCTGCCACGGCCTCGCGCGGGGGCCGGCGCAGGGCCGTCAGGTCGGACTGGATCAGCATCCGCCAGACGGTGGGCGGGGCGCAGAAGGTGGTGACCCCGCCCCGGTCCATCTCCGCCATGAGCCGCTGCGCGTCGAAGCGGGTGTAGTTGTGGACGAAGACGGTGGCGCCCGCGTTCCAGGGGGCGAAGAGGTTGGACCAGGCGTGCTTGGCCCAGCCGGGCGAGGCGATGTTGAGGTGGACGTCGCCGGGGCGCAGACCCAGCCAGTACATGGTGGACAGGTGCCCGATGGGGTACGAGGCGTGGGTGTGCTCGACGAGCTTGGGGCGGGCGGTGGTGCCCGAGGTGAAGTAGAGCATCAGGGGGTCGGAGGCGGCGGTGGGCCCGTCGGGGCGGAAGGCGCTGTCGGCCGCCCCGGCGTCCGCGAGCCGCAGCCAGCCGGCCGGGACCTCGTCCCCGGCGGCGATCCGTGTGTAGCCGCCCGGGACCTCGTCGAACTTCGGGGCGTCCTCGACGCGCGCGATCACATGGCGCACGTTCCCGCGTTCGATGCGGTCGCGCAGGTCGGCGGGGCCGAGCAGCGGGGTGGCCGGGATGACGACGGCGCGCAGCTTCATCGCGCCGAGCATCACCTCCCACAGCTCGCGCTGGTTGCCCAGCATGACCAGGATCCGGTCACCGGCGGCGACCCCCTGCGCGCGCAGCCAGGTGGCGGCGGATCCGGACCGCAGCCGCATCTCCTCGAAGGAGACGGCGAGGGTGGTCCCGTCCTCCTCCACGATCCGCAGCGCGTCGGCGGTGTTCCCCTCCGCGATGCGGTCGAACCAGTCGAACGCCCAGTTGAACCGCTCGGGGCGGGGCCAGGTGAATCCGGCGCGGGCCTCCTCGTACCGGCCCCGGCGTTCGAGGAGGAAGTCCCGTGCGGCGAGGAAGCTGTTGGTGGCGCTGTTCTCCGTCATGGTCATGATATGCATCGTGCCGCGCCGGACGGGCCCCGCACCAGGGCGACATCAGCCTCGGACGGACCCGAAGCGCACCTTCCCGGGCCCGTCGCCCAGCGCGGCGAGCATGGCCTCCCCCTCGGCGACGATCTCCTCCTTCACCGCCGCGGCCGTCTCCCGGAACAGCTCGACGATGACCACACCGCCCGCGGCGGCCCACACCCCGCCCAGGAACCCGTCGGCCATCAGCACGCACCGGCTCTGGTTCCCGCTGGTGTTGCGCCCCTTGAACTCCGGCGGGACGACACGGGCCCGGTCGGCGTGCGAGAGCAGCAGGTTGTCGAACTCGGGGAGGAAGCGGGGCGGCGCCGGGGTGCCGGGGTCGGGGCGGGGGGCGTCGGGCAGGTCGAACAGCTCGACGCCGTTCTCGTCGCGGAAGGTCACCAGGCGCGGGCGGAGCCCCTCGAAGACCCCGCGGAGCCGGGTGAGCCCGGCCCAGGTCTGCATGTCCTTGACGGAGGCGGGCCCGAAGGCGGCGAGGTACCGCAGCACCACCCCGTCCATCCCCTCCCCTTCCCTCTCCCTCTCCCCCGTCCACCGCTCCAGGGTGGTCAGCCGCACCTGCCCGCCGCGCCCCCACACCCCGCGCGGGGTGACCTGGACCAGGGGCAGCAGACAGCGCGCGGCCACGGCGAGCGCCTGGGGATCGGCCCCGGGCCACTGCCGCAGCAGCTCCTCGCGGATCTCCCCCATGGTCCGCGGCTCCTCCTCCACGAACCCCCGGGCCCGCCCGGCCAGCGCCCCGAGGTCGACCCCTGCCAGGCCCTTCCGGAAGTACCCCACCTCCCGGTCCCGCGCCCCCTGCACCAGGGGCCTGAGGGTCAGGGCGTCCTGGACGGTATGGGCGTGGATGGTCGACCGCATGGTCACCATCCGCACCACCTGCCGCTCCTCCATCAACCGCCCCAACTCCTCGGGCCGGAACCCGGCGAGGCGTGCGTGCAGCTGGTAGTAGGGCGGTTTGACGTTCTGCGCCTGTAGCCCGAGCAGATGCGCGACGGCCCCACCCGCCGGCATCGCGGCGCGTCCGAGCAGCAACTGTCGGGCGAGCGTGGCCCGGTTGAGAGCCCGGACACCGAGTACGGAACGCGCGGGGGAAGCCATACCGGCAACCTAGCCCCCGGATGCCGGGGCGGGCGTCAGTTCTCCCCCTCCGCGAGGGGCATGTAGCCGATGCACTCCACGTCGATCTGGTCGGCCAGTTCGACCAGGGCGTTGGCCAGTCCCAGGGTCGTGCCGGGGTCGAGGTCGGTCTCGCCGTCGTAGACCGAGTACAGCCAGCCGCCCGCGAGGCGGCGCAGCAGGGCGGTGACCTCGTCCGCTGGAATCAGCAGCCCGCCGTCCGCCACCGAGACCAGGGGTACGTACGCGTTCATGGCGACACCTCCTCCGCTGCGCCCTTCAGCTGTCCGGCCCGGCCGCCGCGATCGCCGCGAGGGCCGAGCCCGGGTCCTGTTCCACCACGAGGTCGCCGAGGCTCACGACGCCGACGAGTTCGCCGTCCCCGGTCACCACCGGCAGGCGGCGCAGGGCCTTGCGCCGCATGAGGGTGATGGCCTGGTCGACGCCCTCGTCGGGTCCGACGGTGACGAGGTCGGTGGTGCAGACGGCCTCCACGGCCGTCTCGGCGGGGTCCCGGTCCCCGGCCACGGCCCGGACGACGAGGTCCCGGTCGGTCAGGATGCCGCGGAGCCGGCCCGCGTCGACGACGAGCACGTCACCGATGTCGGCGTCCCGCATCACTCGTGCCGCCTCGGCCAGCGAGGTCGTTCGAGCGACGGCCACCGGGTTCCCGGTCATCACCTCACGCACCTTGCGCGCCATGGCTCCTCCCAGCGCCGGATACCGCTCCCAGCACGCGGCTACCCGCGCCGGGGCCCGCCAATCCCCGCCCCGGCCTGCGGGGCGGGCGAGACGTCGTCCAGCCGGCGCAGCGCCGCCCGGCGCTGGAGCAGGGCCACCACCGCCACGCCCGTCCCGAGCGCCAGCCAGCCGGCGGGGCCCGCGACCATGACGGCGCCGGTCAGCAGCAGCGGTCCGACGGCCTTCTGGGCGGACGGGGAGATACCGGCCACCCCGAGGTAGGCGGCCCGCGCCTCCTGGGGCGCGAGGGAGACGGCCAGCTCCCAGGAGCACACCGAGCGCACCAGCTCGGCGGCGGTGACCAGGACCGCCGCGCCGAGCAGGAGGGCGGAGGCGGCCCAGGGGCCGTGGGCGGGGGTGAGCGCGAGGAGCGCGCAGGCGGCGAGCAGGAAGAGCCCGTACCAGGCGACGGCGGTCGCGGCCTGGCGCGCGGTGGCGACCTTGGCCGACACGGTGAGCTGGAGGACGACCACGAGCACGGTGTTGACGGCGAGGAACGCCGGGACGACGGCGTGCGGCGCGTCGGTGTGGTGGACGAGCCAGAGCGGCAGGCCGACGTTGAGGAGGGAGTCGTCGAGGTTGAGCGGCAGGTCCAGCAGGACGAAGCGGAGGTAGCCGCGGTCCCGCCAGGGGCTCCTGCGGCGGCCGGGCGCGGGGGTGGTGTCCCGCGCCGGGCGCGCGGGGGTGACGAGGCGGCCGTGGCCCTGCGGTTCCCGGGTGCGCCACACGAGCGCGGAGGCGAGCAGGAAGGACAGGGCGTTACCGAGGATGAGCGCCTCGTAGGCGCCCCGGGTGCCGACGGCGAGACCGAGCGCGGCGATGCCCGCGCCGACGGCGTAGCCCGCGTTGGCGGCGCTGCGCGACAGGGCCTGGTAGGTGGCGCGCCGGTCGCCCGCCACGCGGGTGGCGAAGAGCATTTCGAGGATCTTGGCGGCCCGGTCGCCGAGCTGGGTGAGGGCGACGATCAGCAGGAGCAGCTCGAAGCGGGTGACGACGAGCATCGCGCAGAGGGCGGCGAGGCGCAGGAGGTGGCAGCCGATCAGGAGGGGCCGTATCGGGAACCGGCCGGCGAGGTGGCCGGCGACCGGGGAGCCCGCGATGCCGGCCACGGCGCCGACGCCGAGCATGAGGCCGAGGCGGCCGGCGTCGAGGCCGACGACGAAGGTGAAGAAGAGGACGGACGAGGCGGCCCAGACCCCGGTCCCGGTGCGGTCGAGGAGCTGGGCGAGCAGCATGACGCGCGCGTCGCGCCCCCCGGGCGGCCGCCGCAGCTGCGCGAACAGCCCGCTCGACGCCGCGCCGGGGTCGGCCCCGGTCCCCTCGCCGGTGTCCCGGCCGGTGCCGGTGCCGTTGTCCTCGTGCTGGTCCGCCGTGCCGCGCCGCCCCATGCCGGGCTCCCGCCTTCCCCCGTCGAAAGTATCTCGATGTCGAGATACCTGGGGTAGCTTGCCGGGTCATCTATCTCGACGTCAAGATATTTCGAGCGCGGACGGCAGAAGCGCGGACGGCAGAAGCACTGACCGCGGAAGGCGGAGGGCCCCCGCCCCGGCAGGACGGGACGGGGGCCATCGGCTAGCGGGCGGCCAGGAGCGTCGCGGCCACGGCCGCCGGGACCGGGGCCAGGCCCGCCGGGCGGGTGGTGAAGGTGCCCCGGCCCTGGGTGCGGCCGCGCAGGCGGGACGCGTAGCCGAAGAGTTCGGCCAGCGGCACCGTCGCCGTCACCACCGCGGTGCCGGTCCGGGTGGCCGAGCCGGTCACCCGGCCCCGCCGGGCGGCGAGATCGCCGAGGACCGTGCCGACGGACTCGTCCGGGACGGTCACCGTGATCTCCGCGACCGGCTCCAGCAGCTCCAGCGTGCTCGCGCGCAGGGCTTCCCGCAGCGCGAACCGGCCGGCCGCACGGAAGGCGAGCTCCGAGGAGTCCTTGGAGTGGGTCGCCCCGTCGGTGAGGACGACCCGCAGCCCCGTCACCGGGTGCCCGCCGAGCGGCCCTTCGGCGAGGGCGTCCCGGCAGCCGGCTTCCACGGCCCGCGCGTACTCCTGCGGAACCCGGCCCCCGACGACCGCCGAACGGAACGCGAAGCCCGGCTCGCCCAGCGGCTCGACGTCGATCACCACATGGGCGAACTGGCCGGCGCCGCCGTCCTGTTTGACGTGCCGGTAGGCCAGCCCGCTGACCCCCTCCACCACGGTCTCCCGGTAGGACACCCGGGGCCGGCCCACGACGACCTCGACCCCCTGGTCCCGGCGGATCTTCTCCACCGCGACCTCCAGGTGCAGCTCGCCCAGCCCCGACAGCACGGTCTGCCCGGTCTCGGCGTCGGTGCGGACCACCAGCGAGGGGTCCTCCTCGGCGATCCGGGCCAGCGCGGCGGAGAGCCGGCCGGTGTCGGTGCTGCGGGCCGCCTCGACCGCCACCGACACCACCGGGTCGGCCACGGTGGGCGGTTCGAGGAGCAGCGGCGCCCCCGGCGCGCACAGCGTGCTTCCGGCCCGGGCCGCCTTGGGTCCGATCACGGCGACGATGTCACCGGCCACCGCCTCCTCCCGCTCCTCGTGCCGGTCGGCCTGCACCCGCAGGATCCGCCCGATCCGTTCCGTCCGGCCCGTCCCGGGGTCCAGGACGGTGTCGCCCTTGCGCAGGGTGCCCGCGTAGAGGCGTACGTACGTCAGCCGCCCGGTCGCCGTCGCCGTCACCTTGAAGGCGAGCGCGGCCAGCGGCTCCGCCGGGTCGGCGGGGCGGCCCTGCACCGCCGGCATGTCGGCCGGCGACGGCAGGTACGCCACGACGGCGTCCAGCAGCGGCTCGATCCCGCGGTTGCGGTACGCCGAACCGCACAGGACGACGACGCCGTCCCCGGCGAGGGTCAGCTCGCGCAGGGCACGGACCAGCGTGGCCTCGCCCAGGGACCCCGCGGAGCAGAACTCCTCCAGGGCGTCGGAGTGGAGCTCGGCCACCGTCTCCTCCAGCAGCCGGCGCCGCCGCTCCGCCTCCTCCCGCAGCGCTTCGGGGACGGGCGCCGTCTCGTACGAGTCGGCGCCCGCGCCCCACAGCAGGGCGCGCATCCGCAGGAGGTCGACGACGCCGGTGAAGGCGTCCTCACGGCCGACGGGCAGCTGGACGACCAGGGGCACGGCCCCGAGCCGGTCCCGGATCGAGGCCACCGCCGCGTCGAGGTCGGCGCCCGCGCGGTCCAGCTTGTTGACGAACGCGATCCGCGGCACGCCGTGCCGGTCCGCCTGCCGCCACACCGACTCGCTCTGCGGCTCGACCCCGGCCACGGCGTCGAACACCGCGACGGCCCCGTCCAGGACGCGCAGGGAGCGCTCGACCTCGTCGGCGAAGTCGACGTGCCCGGGGGTGTCGATCAGGTTGACGCGGTGCCCGTCCCATGCGCAGCTGACGGCCGCGGCGAAGATGGTGATGCCGCGGGCGCGTTCCTGGGCGTCGAAGTCGGTGACCGTCGTGCCGTCGTGGACCTCGCCGCGCTTGTGGATGGTGCCGGTGGCGAAGAGGATCCGCTCGGTGACGGTGGTCTTGCCGGCGTCGACGTGGGCGAGGATGCCGAGGTTGCGGACGGTGGTGAGGGGGTCGGGACGGGAGTGGGTACGGGTGCGCATGGCCCAGGGCCTTTCGGATGCCGTGGAGCGGGTGGAGAGGGCAGCGCGATTTCCCGGTGGGTGCACGCAGACGCACGGCTGCTCTGACGACACGCCAGAGATAAGTGCACATGGGCCATTTCATGGCCTGCCTGAGTGCCTCACACGGGTACGGTGACAGCCGCGCAGCTGTTACCGCGCGCTGCGAGACACCGGGATCACGTCGTACCGGGCCGGGGGAACCAGGGCGGTGGCGGTGTGCGTACGCATGGCCCTGTTCCCCTTCTCTTCGTCCGACGGCATGAGGCGCGCGGCCCGTCTCGGCGGCGCGCAGGGCGAGTTTAGGCAGGGCGCGCCGCTCGCCGCACCGCGTTTTTCCCCGGCCGGTCCCGGCCCCTTCAGACGAGGAAGCGCTCGCGCAGCCGGGTGACGGTGGCGGGGGTGATGCCGACGGTGCCGGTGAGGTAGCCGGAGGGGGAGCCGTACCGGCTGGTCAGGTCGGCGAGGACCAGCGCCATGACCTCCGCCGGGGCGCGGCCGTACGAGGGCCAGAGCAGGGTGCGGTCCGGGTGGGCGGCGTGCCAGTCGGCGACGAGGCGGGCGGTGGCGAGCTCGGTGAGGGCGAAGTCGGCCAGGATCTGTTCCTCGTCCACGTCGAGGAGGGTCAGGAGGAGGGCGGCGATCAGGCCGGTGCGGTCCTTGCCGGAGGTGCAGTGGAAGACGGCGGGCCCAGGGCCGTCGGCGATCAGCTCGACAGCCCGGCGGATTTCCTCGACGCCGTCCTCGGCGACCTCGGCGAAGCGGTCGGCGAGGTAGCGCCAGGGGTCGAGGGCGGGGTCGATCAGGGCCTGGTCGTAGGGGCGGTGCTCGATGCTGAGGTTGGCGTAGGTGAAGCGCTCCGGCTCGGGTATCCGGCCCTTGGCCTCGATCTCCCAGGGGTAGCGCAGATCGATGACGGTACGGATGCCGAGGCCGAGGAAGCGGTCCCAGTCACCGTGCGCGGTGTCGAGCTTCCCGAGGGAGTCGGCGCGGTAGAGGACACCCCTGGCGACGGTCCGGCCGTCGGCGGAGCGGTAGCCGCCGAGGTCGCGGAAGTTGTGGAGGCGGGCGAAGGGGATGTGACGGGGGGCGGACACGGCTAACTCCGGCGGCAGGAAAGGCGGTTGTACCGACAGGATGTCTCACCCCTCCCCCGGGGGATCGGGTGGGTGCGGGGAGGCGATGTCCCACAGGCCGCCGTCCGCCTGGGTCACCGTCCAGTCGCCCGGCAGGGAGAGGGAGCGTCCGAGCTGGACGTCGGTGAACTCGACCCTGCCGTGGAAGACCGCGCCCTCGAAGCTGAGACCGGCCCGGAACTCGGACCGCTCGATGCAGAACAGGCCGTCGAAGACGGTTTCGTCGAAGACGGCACCGCCGGTGAACTCGGCGTCCAGGAACAGCACGCTGCCCTTGAAGCGGGTCTCCCGGAAGCCGGCGCCCGGGTGGCCGACGCGGAGGGCGTCACTCTGGAAGAGGCCCTCGAAGACGGCGCGGTCGAAGCTCGCCCCGCCCCGGCAGGTGGTGGCCCGGAACAGGCCCGTGCCCGCGAAGCGGGCGTCGTTGAAGTCCACGAAGCCTTCGAACCGGGCCGCTTCGAACGAGGCCGCACCCTCGAAGGCGGCGTGGGCGAACGTCGCCGGGCCGGCGCAGTGGACACGGTCGAAGACCGCTTCCCCCTTGACGTCCAGGTGGTCGAAGACCGCCTCCGCGTCGAAGCGCGTGCCCTTGGCGGAGAACCGGCCCTCGCACACCGAGCCGGCGAACGAAGCCCCGTCGGCGAAGACGGCGCCGTCCAGCGTCAGCCCGCGCCCACAGGCCGTGCCGGTCAGGTCCGCCGGCCCCGACACCGTCATACCGCCCATGTCGGCGCCCTCCCGCAGACGGGCGGACCGGAACGACATGCCGGCGGACCATACGGCCCGGAGGAACCGGGCGTCACGGGTGAAGTCGGCGCGGTCGAAGGAGGCCGGGGCGCTGAAGTCGCTGCCGGTGAAATCGGCTTCTTCGTGGAAGACGGCGTGTTCGAAGAGGGCCCGGCCGTGGAAGAAGGCCCGGCGGAAACGTACCGGTCCCGCGAACTCCGCCCCGGCGAAGCCGGCGTCGCCCGTGAAGAGGACGTCCTCCTCCGCCCAGCCGCCCTCGAAGCGAGCGGCGGTGAAGTCCACCCGGCCGAGCCGGATCACCCCCGTCTCCGGCTCGCGCACCGCGTCGAGCACCCTGCCCAGCAGGCCGTCCGCGAAGGTGGTCCCGCGCAGATCGAGCTCCGTGTCCGGTCCCAACGTCCGCAGGAAGGCGTCCTGTTCCGCCTCCGTCAGGTGGGTCAGGCAGGCGCGGCGGCCCGGCAGCCGGATTCCGGGACAGCCCAGCGGCTCGGCATCGGTGATGCCGGCGCGGCACGGGGGCCAGGCGGCCGCCGTGTCCCGGACCGATTCACCGGCCCGCTCCAGCAGTTCCCCCAGCTGCCGGGGATCGCCCCCGTACACCCACGCCCCGGCGCCGTCCCCGAGCGGGGTGAACGCGCTCAGCGCGGCCGGGCCGACCCGTTCGCCGAGTTCCTCGTACAGCCGCTGGGACAGGGCGAGGAGGAGCCGCCCGCCGCGGCCCCGCCGGGCCCCGCGCAGCCGCTCCGCGACCAGGCCGTGGTCGATCAGGCGTTCCGCTTCCTCCGGTTCGCCCTCCCGGTCCGAAGTGCCGAGGACCAGGGCGAGCGGGGGCACGCCCTCCCCCAGCGCACCCCTGTGGCCGGCCAGCGTGGCCGGCAGGGCCACGAGCAGCCGGCCAGCGCGGCTGAGGGCGTCGGGCGCGTCGATCAGCAGGTGCAGGGTCCTCGAACCCGCGCCGCCGAGCAGCGACCCGCCGACCTGGGACCCGGTCATCAGCCGGGCCATGAGGTCCCGCAGCTCCTCGACCGCCGAGCTTCCGCGTGGCATGGCCCCCTGGCCCACCCGGACGTCCACGGTCACCTGCGGACCGTCGTGGGCCTGTGTCCGGTACGAGCGCGCGGGCGGATGGGCGTCCAGCACCGAGCGGAAGGACGCCTGGTCCAGCAGGGCGGTCCCGGAGAGGAACACCAGACGGTCGGGGTGCAGAGTGTGCACCACCCCGAGCAGCCGGCCCTCGTGGGACACCGGGCCGCCGACGAAGTGGGTCCAGGTCTCCGGTTCCGGGGAGAGCCGGACGAGTTCCCCGTTGGCCGCTCCGCCGTCGCCGACCAGGGCTCCGGTCAGCGCGGCCGGCTGTCCCGCCTCCGTGGCCCCGTCGACGCGCAGGCGCGCCTCGGCCCCGGGCGGGGGCGTGCCCCACAGCTGCGGGACGAACCGCGCGGGGTCGGCCAGGTCCCGCTCGCTCTCCAGCAGCAGGACGGGCGGGCTCGCGTCGTCCCACCACACCGCCCGGCAGGCGAACTCCCGGCCGCCCGCCCTGACCCACGCCGCCGTCTCCCCCGGCCTCGGGAGGACCTGCCCCACCGTGAGGACCAGCCGGGGCGCGAGCAGGGTTCCCACGTCCGTGGGCTCGCGCAGCGATTCGAAGCCGACCCGGACCACCCGGTCGCCGAGCCCCCCGTCCGCGGCCGGGGCGGAGTCCGGTGCCTCGGCCGGGTCCGCCGGCCCGCGTTCCGCGAACGGCAGCGCGCCTTCCGGGACCAGGCGGCGGCCCTCCTCGCCCGTCGTGACGCGGGTCGCCGAGAAGTCCGGGCCCGTGCCCCGGTTGCGGGACATGAACTCCCACACCCGGCGGCGGACCAACTCCCGTACCGCCGCCACGTCCCCCCGTAGCTGGGAGCCGAGGAGGGCCTCCCGTACGCCCGGTAAGAACTCGAACTCGGTCTCTTCCGACCGCTGTTGCCCGTCCCAGGGGGCGAAGAGGCCGCCGAGGGCCACCTCCGCCAGGTGGCCGTGCTCGGAGCCGCGCAGCAGGGAGCGGCGGACGAGGGTCATCACGGGCAGGGTCAGCGGTACGGCGGCCAGGTGCGCGGCGAGCTGCTGGGCGGTCGGGGAGGCGCCGGCGCGGAAGCGCTCCACCAGCTCCAGCGGGTCGGCGGCCCGCCGGGGCGGGGCCGGGGGCCGGTCCGGGGCCGCGTCCAGACGCAGGCAGGCCAGGCGGCGCCAGCGCCCGTCGCCGGACACCACCCGTACCAGGCGGCCCAGGCTCCCGGAGGCGAGGCCCACCACGGGGACGGCCGGTCCGCCGCCGCGCGCCCGGCGGGCGGCCGGGACCCGCTGCCAGGAGCGGGTGGCGGCGGCGGGCCGGTCGGAGCGGACGGCGAAGGGCACGGGCCGGACGGCGCCCCGGCTCCACAGCCGTTCGGGCAGGACGTTCAGCACGGCCACGGCGTTGTGGCTGCTCCAGTGACGCAGGACCGCGCGCAGCGGCCCCTCCTGCCAGCCCCCGGCGACGGTGTCGGAGACGACGAGGATCAGCCGCCGGCCGGCCGGGTCGGCGAGTTCGAGGGGGTTGCGGGGGGCTCCGCCGGGGCCCCGGGCGAGCTGCGGGGTCGCGCCGCGGCCGGTGCCGCCCAGCTGCCAGGTGCGGACGTCGCGGAAGACCCCGCTGCGGGTGAAGACCCCGCTGAGCTCGGCGACCAGGTCGGCCCACAGCAGCATCGAGTGGTGGGTGTCGACGACCAGGGCCAGGTCCAGCCAGCGGCTCTCGGCGGGGCGGAGCACCGGGGTGGGGACCATGGCCTCGATGCTGCGCTCCACGGTGAGCTGCTCGTCGAGTTCCTCACCGGGCCCGCCGATGGAGCGGCGGCCGACGGGCCGCAGGGAGCGCATCAGGCCGAGCGGGTCGTCGAGGGAGGCGGTGCGCGGCAGGCGCAGGGGTACGCCGCGCCGTCCGCCCTCCCCGTCGGCGTGCCCGGCGGACGTGCCGGGGCGGGTTCCGGCGGGGAAGAGCTGGGCGGCGCCGGGTGCGGAGGCGGGGGCGGGTCCCGGCGGGGCGGGCGGCGGTGACGGCGGCTGCGCCGCGGTGTCACCGGCCGCCGGGGCGGGGGCGGGGGCCTGCGCGGCGGCGGGGTCCACCCGGGCGGCCAGCCACAGGATGTCGGCGATCTCCTCCGCCCCGACGGCGGTCCGCGGGGCGATGCCGTCCTCGGCTCCTTCGGCGAAGGCGGCGAGGAGCCTGTCGATCACGCCGTGGGCCCGGTCAGGTGCTGCATGACGGTGGCGAGGAAGCGGTCGCGGTCCCCCGGCGCCGACCAGGCCCCCGCCAGGCGCAGCTGGATGGCGTTGAGGAGCTGGTCGGTGGCCAGGTCGCCGTCCTCGGCGCGTTCGAGGAAGCTGCGGACGAGGTCCTGGTACTCGGCCGCGTCGGCGCCGGTGATGTCCACGCCGAGCCTGCCGCGCACGATACGGGCGAGCTTCTCGGGGCCGGGGGCGTCCAGGTGGAGGCGTACGCAGCGGCGCAGGAAGGCGGGCGGGAAGTCGCGTTCGCCGTTGCTGGTGAGGACGACGACGGGGAAGTAGCGGCACTGCACGCGGCCCTGGGTGACGGCGACGCCCGCGTCGGGGTCGTCGTCGGTCCCGATGGCGACGGTCGGTTCCTCCTTGGCCAGCCGGGCGAGTTCGGGGATGACGAAGCCGCCGTCCTCGAAGACGGTGAGGAGGTCTCCGGGCAGGTCGATGTCGCTCTTGTCGATCTCGTCGATGAGCAGGACGCGCGGCCTGCTCTGCGGCAGCAGGGCGGTGCCGAGCGGGCCCAGGCGCAGGTAGCGGGCGATGGAGGGGGCGGGCGCGGCGGGGGCGGGGGCGCCGGGGACGCGGACCTGTTCCAGGCCGGCCTCCTGGAGCCGGCCGATGGCGTCGTAGAGGTAGAGGCCGTCGCGCAGGACGGTGCGGCTGGTGATGGGCCAGTGCAGGACCGGGCCCAGGGCGAGGTCGGCGGCGATGCTGTAGGCGAGGGTGGACTTCCCGACGCCGGGCTTGCCGGTGATGAGCAGCGGCCGGCGCAGGTGGAGGGCGGTGTTGACGACATCCTTCTCCGGCTCGTCGGGGACGTAGCCCTCGCCGCGCCGCCGGGTGCGCTCCCACGCCTCGCCCGCGCAGCCGGGCGGCCCGTAGGCGGGGTCGGGCGCGCCGGTGAAGTCCCGCCAGGGCGGCGGCGATCCGGCTTCCAGCCGGGCGCGGCGCTCCTCGCCCGGGCCCGACCCCTGGTACAGCCACCAGTCCTTCGCCACTGCCTCTTCCTCCATCGTCGCGTGAAGTCCTGCCGTCGGTCGGGCCGTTGGGGCCGTTCGGGTCGTTCGATCGTCGCTCGGTCGTCGTGCGGGGGGGTCAGGTCAGGGAGCGGAGGTCGATCGTGTCGTCGGGATCGTCCCACAACAGCACCAGCCGGTCTGCCCCTTCGGCCGCGCCCCCGGCGGCCGCCCGGCGCGCTTCGGCCACCCGGGCGGGCAGCCCCAGCACCGCCGGCGCGCCCGGGAGCGCCTCCGGGGAGAGCAGGACGGACAGACCGCCGGCGGGTGCGCCGCCGCCGCGCAGCCAGACGGCGACGGGTACCCCTCCTTCGAGGAGCGCCTCCAGCAGGGCGCCGATCCGGGCCGCCGAGGCGTGGCCGAGGACGCAGGCGGGCGCGGTGCGGGCCCCCAGCTGCACCCCGAGGGCGTCGGTGACCTCCGCGTCCTCGACGACCCGTACGGTGTCCCGGTGCCGGCCGCCGTGGGTGTGCATCCAGCGCCACTTGGCGTGCCAGGCGGTGCGGGTGTCCTCGCGTTCCTGCGGGCAGCGCACCACCACCTCGTAGAGCATCCCGAGGGGCCGGGTCCGGCCGGCGGGTCCGCGCGGTACGGGCCACTGGTCGAAGTCCGTCTCCAGCATCTCGTACGGCACATGGAACTCGATCCGTTCGACGCTCCCGTACGACTGCCCGTCCCCCTCGTCCGCCTCGGGCGCGGCGGCGAGCTCGGTGAGCCGGCGCAGGAGTTCGGCGCGTACGGCGGCCTGGGTGAGCGGGCGGTCCTCCGACTCCCAGATCTGGCGGGTGTGTTCGCCGCGCAGCCACATCCGGGCGTGCAGGCCGTCCTCGCCGCCGGGCGGGGACTCCAGCCGGACGTGCAGCACGGCCCGCCGGGCGGGGGCGGGCGGCGGACGCAGCACGGGCAGGGCGAGGCGCTGGCGGGTGGCGCGGACCCACTGGGCGAGCCGGGCCGCCCAGGCCGGGTCGCCGAGGCCGCCGCCGGGGCCGCGGGGGCGGGTGGCGCGGTCGGCGAGGTAGTGCACGAAGGGCACGGCCAGGGGCATGCCGGTGCGGCCGCCCTGCCGCTCGTCGAGGTCCGCCACCACGTCGAGGAGGCTGTCGGCGGGCAGTCCGCTGTGGACGGGGGTGGCACAGCCGGCCTCCTTGAACGCCCAGGTGTACGCCTCGTAGGCGCAGCGCGGCAGGCCGCGGCCCTCGAACAGGGCGCCGAGCCCGTCCCAGCCGGTCTGGTCGAGGCGGGCGGCCCGCGGCAGGGCGGGCCCGTGGAGTCCGTCGTCGAGGAAGGAGCCGGCGTCCCAGTCCCGGTCGACGAGGAACTGGGGCAACTGCCAGCCCTCGCCGCGCTCGCGCAGCTCCTGGAAGGTGCGGTGGATCCGGCGGGCGGCCTGCGGGAGGGCGGTGGCGCCCTCGCGTACGGACCGGTCGCCGAGTTCGCCGAGCAGGGCCTCGGTGAAGCGGCCGGCGCCCCGCTCGGCGTCGTTCTGGGCGGCTTCGCCCTCGCGGGAGGCGTAGAGGCGGAACTGCCGCCGCCCGGGGACGGTGGCGCCGCCGCCGTAGTCGGTGCGGCCGAAGTTCCACCGGCTGTCGCGGGGGGCGTCGACCCGGCAGGCGTCCACCAGGGCGGCCTGGAGCGGGAACCGGCGGTGCTTGACCAGGTCGGTGCGCCACCAGCGCAGGGCGGAGTCGAGGTTGAGGTGGCGGATCTGGCCGGGTCCGGCGTCGGCGCAGGGCAGCATCAGCTCACCGTCGCGGAGGAAGCCGTGGCCGGCCCAGAAGATCCAGAGCAGGTCTCCGTCGCACTGCGGGAGTTCTTCGAGGAGGGCCGACTTGGCGTTCGCCTCGGTGGCGGGCCGGTGCGCGGGCCGCAGCGCGGCCAGGCCCGGGGAGCCCGTCCAGTCGAGCCGGTCGGGATCGTCCAGCGGGGAGAGCAGCAGCCGTATGTTCGCCGCCGGGACCTCGCCGGGGCCGGTCAGCCAGCGGGCGAAGCGCAGGGCGTCGCGGGCGGGTCCGCGCAGGTCCCAGCGGTGGCTGATCCCGTACCGTTCGACCCCGGCGACGAGCGCGAAGGTCCGCCGGGGGGTGAAGGCCGCGGGTAAGTCGAGCTGTGGGGGCGGGAGTTCGCGGTCGGCCCGGGTGCGGGGGTGCGTCACCCGATGCCCGCCTCGGTCACCGCCCGTTCGATGCGCTCGTAGAGGGACGGCTGTTTCCAGTAGGCGCTGTGGGAGGCCGGGAAGGGCTGGCGGCTGCGGACCTCGTGGTCGCTGACGCGCGGGTCGCCGGGGAAGACGGGCCCGGCGAGGTAGGAGAGCACGTCCTGGCGGTCGTAGACGTTGAGCCAGCGCGGGAAGCCGTACGGGAGGGCGCTGCCGGGCGGGAGGGCGGTGAGCGCGCCGAGTTCGTACAGGTACGGGGCCTGCGAGCCGACGGTGACCAGCAGGCCGGCGCCGGGTACGGGGGCGCCGGTGGCGGCCTCCAGGGCGAGGAGGTCCACCAGGGCGATCCCGCCGAGGCTGTGGCCGATCAGTACGGTCGGGCCCGGCTCGGCGGTGATGCGGGCGTGCAGGAACGCGCGCAGCTCGGTGCCCCGGGCCTGGTAGCGCAGGATGTCGCCGAGTGCGGGGGTGGCGCCGACGGTGAGGGAGCCCCGCCAGGCGTTGAGCAGGGGCTGCGTCGAGACCCGCAGCGCGAGCCGGCCGAGGAGGGCGGCCGCGCGGGCGCCGGGGACGCGGGCGCCGCCGCCCAGGCGGGTGGTGAGGAGGTCGACGAGCCGGTCCCGTTCGGCGGCGGTGCAGTCGGCGTCGGCCCCGGCGGTGGCGAGGGCGCCGGCGGTGACGGAGCGGGCGAGGGCTGCTGCGAGCTCGCGGGCCTGCGGTTCGGCGGTGGCGCGGACCCCGGCGCGGGCGGCTTCGGCGGAGCCGGCGGCGGCCTCCAGGGCCGGGCGGAACCCGGCGGCGAGGCCGGTGCCGTCCAGCAGGGCGCGGAGCTCGCCGGGGTGTTCGCCGGGGGTGTCGTAGGGGGCTTCGGCGAGGCGGTGCAGCAGCTCCAGGACGTGTGCGCCGGCCACCTGGACGCCCGGCAGGGCGAAGGGGTCGTCCCCCTCGGCCTCCCCCGGGCCGCCGGTGTCCCAGCCGGCTTCCGCCAGCACGCGCAGCTCGCACAGCGGGTCGGCGAGCAGCAGCCCCCATTCGGCGGTCTCGGCGTCGGCGGCGTCCGCGTGCCCGGGGACGCGCAGCCCCGGGACGGAGCGGCCGCCCGAGCCGAGGGCGGCTCCGAACCGTTCGCCCCAGAAGCAGGAGTCGACGGCGGCTCCGGGGAAGCGGGCCGCGAGCCGTTCGCGGACCAGCGCGAAGAGGGTGTCGTGCCGCTCGCGCCGCACCCCCGTGCCGTGAACGAACAGAAACCGCATCGCGCCGCCCCTCCCCTGGTCGCCGTACCCCGCCGCCCGGCACGATAGCGCCGCGCGGCGAGAAGGGCCTAGGGAACGGGGAGTTCAGGCGGCCGGGTCCGGGGGCGGGGCCAGGGGCTGGCCCAGCGGGCCGCGCGGGATCCGGTCGACCAGGCGGACCCGCCGGGGCTCGGCGCCGAGGCCGCGCGCGGCGGCCCGTACGCCTTCCGCCGTCAGGGGGCCGCCCCCGGCGACGAGGACGTCGTACGCCTCCCCGTCCCCGGCGCGCACACAAGCGACGTCCGCTCCGGGGAGCGCGGCGCCCAGCCGGGCGGCGATGGCGCCCAGATCGCGCCGGACCCCGTTGACGTGGAGCAGGTGGGCGCGGCGGCCCAGCCGCAGGAACAGCCGGTCGCCGAGCCGGCGGACCAGGTCGTCCATCTCGTGCTCTTCGGGGCGGCCGCCGCCGGGGAGGGCGGCGAGGCGGGGCCCGGTGACGGTGAGCGGGCCCTCCGCGCCGACGCGCGGGGCGGTGAAGGCGACGTCGTCGAGGAGGGTCCACGGGGCGTGCGGGTCCCAGCCGCTGCGGTGCGCGACGGCGCCGGTCTCGGTGGAGCCGAGCATTTCGATCAGGACGGTGCGCGGGTCCCGGGCGAAGCGGCGTGCCTCGGCAGGCAGTTCGGCGGAGCCGTGCAGGAGGACGAGCTGGTCGAAGGAGGCGGTCCAGCGGGGGTGGCGGGTCAGGATCCGGAAGGTGCCCGGGATGGCGACGACGGCGATCCGCCGGGCCGTGACGGGCGGCGGCGGACAGTCGGAGCCGGGCCAGAACCACACGGGCAGCCCGGCCAGGGCGGGCAGCATCACGGTGGCCGAGGCCCCGTAGGCGTGCAGGGGCGGAACGAAGCTGACGACGGCCTCGGGGGCGTACGGGGCCAGCAGGCGGGCGCCGTGCGCGGCGTCGGCCAGGAGCAGCTCGCCGGAGAGCACCCGCCGGACGGGCTCGCCGGTGACCCCGGAGGTGTGGAACTCGTACTGCCCCGCGCGCAGTCGTCCGCGCACCCGGTCGGCCTCGGCGGGGCTGAGCCGGTCCCAGGGCAGGTGCCAGCCGCCTGCGGCGGGCGGGCGGCCGGGGGAGGCGGCGCCGATGCCGGGGCGCTCGTGGAGCGCGTCGAAGGGGAGGGACGGGTATCCCTGCGCGGGGATCGCCGGCCCGGTGGAGTCATGGAACATGGGGCCCCCTCGTACGGTTCGCCTGCGGCGGGCCGCGCGTCGGCCCGAAGGGCTCAACGAGGATGCGGGCCATGGGAAACGGTCCGGGTGCCGGGTGCCGTACGCGACCCCTAGCCGTCACCTGTGACATGTGAAATATTACCTGCGCTTCCGGAGCGGACTTCACCGCTTCCGAACTCCCGGAAAGGGCATCCCCGTTGCGCAGACTTGCCGCCGCGGGAGCGGCGATATCGCTCACCGCTCTCGCCTTCCTCGCCACCCCCGCCCAGGCGGCCGCCCCGCCGCCCACGCCGCCCACGGCACCCACGGCACCCGCCGGGCAGGAGGCGACCCCGCCGCCCGCCCCGCTCGAACTCCAGCGCCAGGCCCTGCGCCGCCAGGCGCTGGAGAGCGTCGCGTCGGGCAGCGGCGGCGGTGCCGGGGCGCGCCGGACCGGACCGGCCCCCCGCACCGCCAAGATCGGCAACCAGTACGTCGAGCTCTCACAGGAACGAAAGGACAAGGTCTTCGTCATCCTCGCGGAGTTCGGCGACCAGACCGACCCCCGCTTCGGCGGCACCCCCGGCCCCCTGCACAACACGATCGCCCAGCCCCCCAAGGACGACAACCACACCCTCTGGCGCAAGGACTTCGACCGCGACTTCTACCAGCGGCAGTTCTTCTCCGCCGACCCCGGCGCGGC
This sequence comes from Streptomyces sp. NPDC006687, assembly GCF_040636215.1. Lineage (NCBI taxonomy): Bacteria > Bacillati > Actinomycetota > Actinomycetes > Kitasatosporales > Streptomycetaceae > Streptomyces > Streptomyces sp. NPDC006687. The sequence continues at coordinate 170,243 of NZ_JBEYJJ010000010.1, forward strand.
GTCGATGCGGGCCTACTACGACCTCCAGTCCTCCGGCCGCTACGACATGGACGGAACCGTCACCGACTGGGTCAGGCTCCCGTACAACGAGGCCCGTTACGGTACGGACAAGTGCACCGAGACCGGCCAGTGCCGCACCAACTGGGACCTGGTCCGCGACGCCACCAAAGCCTGGTACGACGCCCAGATCGCCAAGGGCCGTACGCCGCAGGACGTCAAGGCCGAGCTCGCCCAGTACGACGTGTGGGACCGCTACGACGCCGACCACGACGGCAACTTCAACGAGCCCGACGGCTACCTCGACCACCTGGTCGTCGTGCACGCGGGCAAGGACCAGACCTGGGGCGGCGGCGACCAGGGCAAGGACGCCATCTGGGCGCACCGCTGGTTCGCGTACTGGGACCAGGCCGGGACCGCGGGCCCCGAGGGCAACAAGGCGGGCGGCACCCCGGTCGGCGACACCGGCATCTGGGCCGGCGACTACCTCACCGGCGGCGAGAACAGCGGAGCGGGCCTGTTCTCGCACGAGTTCGGGCACGACCTGGGCCTTCCCGACCTCTACAGCTCCGACGGGGACAACGGGGTCAACTTCTGGTCCCTGATGTCCTCGGCCTCCTACCTGGGCAAGGGCCCGAACACCACCGGCCAGTGGCCCGGCGACCTGGACCCGTGGAGCAAGCTCCAGCTGGGCTGGCTGGACTACACCGAGGCCGACGCCGGCCGCAGGACCCGCGCCACCCTGGGCGTCTCGGGCTACAACACCCGGGATCCGCAGGCCCTGCTGGTCCACCTCCCGCCCTCCACCACCCGCACGGACCTCACCGACCCCTACGCGGGCGCGAGCCAGTGGTGGAGCGGCACGGGCGACTTCATGGACAACACCCTCACCCGCCCCGTGGACCTCGCGCACCAGCCGGCCACCCTCAGCGCCCGCCTCTGGTACGACACGGAGAAGGACTTCGACTTCCTCACGGTCGAGGCATCGCACGACGACGGCGCCACCTGGGCACCGCTCCCCGGCACGGTGAACGGCACGGCCATCCCCGCGAAGGGCATCTCCGGCACCTCCGCCGGCTGGACCGAACTCACGGTCCCCCTGCCCGCCGACACCACCCGGCTGCGCCTGCGCGCCACCTCGGACGGCAACACCCACGGCCGCGGCGTCACCTTCGACGACATCCGCATCACCGCGGACGGCGACGGCCGCACCCTCTTCACGGACGGCGCGGAAGCCGGCGCGAACGGCTGGACCGCCCTCAAGTGGTCCCGCACCGAGGGCCGTACGGGTACCGAGTCCCACCCGCGCGCCTACTTCGCGGAGAACCGCCGCTACACGGGCTACGGTTCCTACCTCCGCACCGGCCCGTACAACTTCACCTCGACCGGCAACACGGTGGAGTTCTACCCCTACCAGCAGGGCGTGCTGCTCTGGCTCTGGGACACCGCCTACAGCGACAACACGACCAAGGCGCACCCGGGTTCGGGCCTGATCCTGCCCGTCGACGCCCGCCCGGAGGCCCTGCGCTTCCCCGACGGCACCCTGGCCAACGCCCGCGCCCAGACCTTCGACGCGACGTTCTCCACCCGCCCCGCCGACCGCGTCACCCTCCACAAGACCGGCAGCACGCTGACGATCCCCTCCCGCCCGGGCGTCCCCGTCTTCGACGACCACCGCGGCACCTACTGGACCCCGGACCTGCCGCAGGTGGGCGTCAAGGTCCCGGACACCGGCACCCGGCTCCAGGTCCTGCGCGAAACCGCCACGACCACCACCCTCCAGCTCTCCCCCTCGACCCCCTGACCGTCCGTACGCAGGAGGGCGCCCCGCCGGGAAGGTCCGGCGGGGCGCTCTCGTCCGTGTACGGACGGCCGCGGGTCAGCCGCGGGGGAGGACCGTCGAGAGGACCTGGGGCAGGGGGTACCAGTCCGAGGAGGTGATCGAGGCGTGGTGGGAGGCCATCAGGGCCACCCGGGCCTGGGCCTGGGCTTCCGTGGGGTGGACCGCGTCGATGGCCGGGGCGACGTTGTGGGCGTCCGTGGCGATCAGGAGGTAGTGGTTGCGGTCGTACCAGGCGGTGTCGATCGAGCCCGAGGCGTAGGCGGCCGCGTCGCCGTCGAAGACGACGAACCAGGGGCGCAGGGCCGGGTCCGCGTAGCGGTTGCGGGGGTCGCCCGCCTCGGCGCGGTGGACCGCAGGGAAGGCGGCGGCCGTGGCCAGGTGGGTGCGCAGGTGCTCGGCGTACTCGCGGTCCGTCCAGAGCGTGTCGGCGCTGTTGCCCTCTTCGACCGTGCCGGGGATCAGCTCCACCAGGAACGTGCCCGCCATCTGCGCCCGGGTCGGCCAGGCGTCGGCGCGGGCCGCCGTGTCGAGGTCCGGGTGGCCGGCGGCGAGCCGGCCTGGGGTGTAGAGGGCGTCGCCGAGCTTGGAGGTGAGGAGGCTGTCGAGGGCGGCCGGGCCCCGGCCCAGGTTGGCGGCGAAACCGTCCTTCAGCTCCAGCTTGAGGACGATCGGACGGTGGCCGGGGTGCGCGTCGTGCCAGCTGCGGATGTCGGAGAGGCAGCCCGCCAGGTTCTGGTCGCGGGACTTCGTCCGCAGCTGGGCGGGGGTGGTGGCGTTCTCGCAGTTGCTGTTGTTGCCGAAGGGGTTGTCGTGGGAGACGCGCCACGAGCTGCCGAAGAAGTTGGTCCAGACGTCCAGCTCCAGCATCGCCGCGCCGGAGTCCAGGGCGTCCGCGAGATAGGGGTATTTGGCCTTTTCGTAGGCGTTGTGGACCCCTACGCCGGTGGACGCGGAGTAGCGGAGGTCGCCGGTCGCGGCGGTGGCGGGGGTGGCGGCCACGGCGACGGCCGCGAGGGCGGCGGTCAGCAGGGCGGCGGCTGCGCGGAGACGGGTGCGGGTGCGGGTGCGGATGGGCATGGGTGTGCGGCTCCCCTGGTTACCGAGTGGTAAGGCGCCTGGAGCGTAGGGGAGTTGGGTGAAGAGGGGAAGGACCGGGGATGACCGGCCGGGGACGGGGGCTGCGGCGGGGTGAGGGAGGGAGCGCTTTCCGGCCGGGAACTCCGGGGGATGGCCGGCCGTTCCGGAGGGTGACGGGTGATCCTCGGGCGGTGGGAGTGGCGCGATGACGGGCAGGGCGGTGCGGGTCTGCGTACTGGCAGGGATGTGCTGCGCCCTGATGGTCGCCGGGGTGGCCTTCGGCCTGAACCGGATGGGCACCGTCGTACGGGGAGACGCGGAACGGGGGCGGTACGTCCAGGACCCCGCGCTCGCCGACCAAGCCGCCGCCGGGGCGCTGGAGAAGCTGGCCGAGGGGGACCGGGGGGCCGCGCCCGCGGTGCGGGGATTCACGGAGGGCGCCTGGAAGGAGTCCGAGCCGCTGGAGGCCCGGGAGGTGCCCGCCGAGCCCGCCGTCGGGGCGCTCTTCTCCCCCGGGCTGGACTGGGACGCCGACCACCACTGCTCCGGGAGCGTGGTGCACTCCCCCGGCGGGGACCTCGTCATCACCGCGGCCCACTGCGTGTACGCGGGCGGGTTCCGGACCAACCTGGCGTTCGTGCCCGGGTACGAGGAGGGGAAGGCGCCGTACGGGGTGTGGGTGCCGACCCGGATCGAGGTGGATCCGCGGTGGGTGCGCGACTCCGACCCCGATGTGGACGTGGCCTTCATACGGGTGCGGCGCGGCGGGCACCCCGGGCAGCGGCTGGAGGACGTGACGGGGGCGCACCCGATCCGCTTCGGGCAGCAGCTGCCGGTCCCGGCCCGGCTGATGGGGTACCCCAACGACACCGAGCGGCCGCTGGGCTGCTCCCACCCGGCGGTGGCGGACGGGCCGGCCCAGCTGCGGTTCGACTGCGCGGACGTGCCGAACGGGACCAGCGGAGGTCCCGTGCTGAGCGCGGCCGGGGACAGCCTGATCGGGGTCATCGGCGGCCGCGACGGCGGCGGGGACGAGACCACCTCGTACAGCAGCTACTTCGGCGAGGACATACGGGCCCTGTACGAGCGGGCCGTCCGCGGTCCGACGGCCTAGCCCTGCCCCTGCCCGCCTACCCCGGCGGGTGGTGGGGCGGGTAGGGCGGGGTGTCGGGGGCGGCGGGCAGGCGCCACTTCGACAGGACGCGCAGGACCGTGCCGGGGGCGAGGAGGGTGGCCGGCGGGGCGGAGAGGGAGAGGACGCCGAAGAAGGGGGCGGAGAGGGCAGGGTCGGCATTGGCTCCGGTCATCACCCGGGACATGTAGCGCTGGAGGACGCGTGTGGCCCGGTCGGGCCGCGGCCCCTCGGTCCAGGGGTAGCGGAGGTCCTCGCTGGTGGCGATCTGCCAGGCGACGGCGGCGGCCGTCACCGTGCGCCGCTGGAGGGCACGGGACTCGGCGGGGACGCGGTGGGCGGGGAGGCCGGCCAGGGCCTCGTCCAGGGCGTGCGCCGCGCAGGCGGCGACGGTCATGCCGTGCCCGTAGACCGGGTTGAACCGGCAGGCGGCGTCACCGACGACGAGGAGCCCCTCGGGCCAGCGGTCCAGCCGCTCGTAGTGGCGCCACTCGTTGGCTGTGGCCCGGAATCCGGTGGGTTCGGACAGGGGCTCGGCGTCGCGGATGGCCTCGTAGAGGGCGGGGCTGCGCAGGGTGCGGGCGAACTCCAGGAACTCCGGGTCCCTGGTGGGCGGTACGTGCTCCCCGTTGCCGAGCAGGGTCACGAGCCAGCGGTCGTCCTCCAGGGGGACGAGTACGCCGCCGCGCGGGCGGTCGGGGCGGCCCTGTACGTACATCCCCCGCCAGCGCCGGGCGGCCGCCGCCCCCGCCGGCGGGACTTCGGGGAGGGCGTAGGCGCGGCTGGAGTAGCCGAGGTGGGAGTCGTACCGGGTGACCTCGGGGGCGGGGTAGCCGAGGGCGGCGAGCCAGGCGGGCGCCTTGGAGGTGCGGCCGGTGGCGTCGACCACGAGGCGGGCGGCCAGCGCGGTGCCGTCGCGCAGGGTGACTCCGGCGACCGAGCGGCCGTCCGGGGCCGCGACGAGCCCCGTCACGGCCAGGCCGCCGCGTATCTCGATGCGGGGGTCGCGGCGCACGGCACGGCGCAGAGTCCAGTCGAGCAGCTCGCGGCTGCCGACCAGCATCCTGGCCCCGGGGACGGGCTGGAACCAGTCGGCCGGGCTCAGCCAGAGGAAGTCACGCGGGGACTCCAGGAGGGCGGCGCCGGCGCCGGTCAGCTCGGCCGTGATCCCGGGCAGCAGCTGCTCCATGACCTCGATGCCGCGCGACCACAGGACGTGCGCGTGGCGGGACTGGGGCAGACCGGGCCGGAACCCGGGTCGCCCGTCCGGGAGTTCGTCCCGCTCCAGCACGGTCACGCGGGCGAAGTGCCCGGCGAGGACCCGGGCGGTCAGCAGGCCGGCGAGCCCGGCGCCGAGGACCACGGCGTGACCGGCGCCGTCGTCCACCGGCTCGCGGGGGCCGGTGCGGGGGTGGTCTACGTGGGCGTCGTCCGAGCCGGCTGGGTGATTGTCCGGAGTGTCGTCCATCGTCCGAGTGTGGGGCGTCGGGCCGGACACCGGCAGGCCCCGGCCGGGGCGGACGGGGGCGGACAGGGGCGGACGGTGGCACACCGGCGCACACACCCCGCCACCCCGGCGGTCCGTACGGCGGGGCCGGGACAGGGCGCCCCGGGAGCCCTCGGGCGGTCGTGGGGGTGCGTCGCTCCTGGTCACCCTCCCAGCCGGGCCGGCGCCGCGCCCCAGTAAGCTGCGGGTCCGTCCCGCGCATCCGCCCTCTCCCGTTCCCGAGGTACCGCAGTGAGCTCCGCACCACCCCCCATAGCCGTGGCGGTCGTCGGCCTCGGGGCCGACGGCTGGGCCGGGCTCACCGCCGCCGCCCGGGAGGCGCTGGCCGGCGCGGAGGTGCTGATCGGCGGCCCCCGGCAGCTGGACCTGCTCCCGGCCGGCGAGTGCCCCGGCCTGCGCGTCGCCTGGCCGAGCCCGCTGCGGCCCGCCGTACCCAAGCTGACGGCCGAGCACGCCGGGCGCCGGATCGCGGTCCTGGCCAGCGGCGACCCGATGTTCTACGGGATCGGCCGCGCGCTCTCCGAGGAGCTGGGCCCCGACGCGCTCCAGGTCCATCCGCACCCCTCCTCCGTCTCGTACGCCTGCGCCCGCCTGGGCTGGCCGGTGGAGGACACCGAGGTGGTCACCGCGGTCGGGCGGCCGGTGGCCCGGCTGGCGGCCGCGCTGCACGAGGGGCGGCGGGTGCTGGTGCTGAGCGCCGGCGCGGCGACCCCGGGCGAGATCGCCGCCCTGTTGCGGGAGCGCGGCTTCGGCCCGAGCCGGATGCGGGTCCTCGAACAGCTCGGCTCGGAGCGCGAGGACGCGTACGAGGGCACCGCGGACGACTGGCGGCGGCCGCCCGGCGACCCCCTGAACGTCGTCGCCGTCGAGTGCCGGCGCGATCCGGCGGCGACCGTCCCCCGGCTCGGCGCCACCCCCGGGCTGCCCGACGCCGCGTACGAGCACGACGGCCAGCTCACCAAGCGCCACGTCCGCGCCGCGACCCTCTGTGCCCTGGCCCCCGCCCCCGGCGAACTGCTGTGGGACATCGGCGGCGGCTCCGGTTCGATCGGCATCGAGTGGATGCGTACGCACCCCTCCTGCCGTGCCGTGGCCGTCGAGCGGGTCCCCGAGCGGGCCGCGCGCATCGCCCGTAACGCGGCGGCCCTCGGCGTTCCCGGCCTGCGCGTGGTCGTCGGCGCGGCCCCGGCGGCGCTGGACCAACTGGACGCCCCCGACGCGGTGTTCATCGGCGGCGGCCTCACCGCCCCGGGGCTGCTCGACGCCGCCTGGGCGGCGCTGGCGCCCGGCGGCCGGCTCGTGGTCAACACCGTGACGCTGGAGTCGGAGGCGGTCCTCGCCCAGCAACACCGCCGCCTCGGTGGCGAGTTGGTGAAGCTGGCCGTCGCGCACGCCGTGCCGGTCGGCGGCTTCACGGGCTGGCGCCAGGCGATGCCCGTCACGCAGTGGTCGGTGACAAAGACCCAGACGCAGACGCAAGGAGACGAACTGACATGACCGTGTACTTCATCGGCGCGGGCCCCGGCGCCGCCGACCTGATCACCGTACGCGGTGCCCGTACCCTCGCCGCCGCCCCCGTCTGCCTCTACGCGGGCAGCCTGGTCCCGCGCGAACTGCTCGCGGAGTGCCCCGAGGGGGCCCGGCTGGTGGACACCGCGCAGCTGAACCTGGACGAGATCATCGCCGAGTGCGTACGGGCGCACGCCGCGGGCCAGGACGTGGCGCGGCTGCACTCCGGCGACCCCTCCCTCTTCAGCGCCGTCGCCGAGCAGATGCGCCGCCTGGACGCGGCCGGCATCCCGTTCGAGGTCGTCCCGGGCGTCCCGGCGTTCGCGGCGGCGGCTGCCGCGCTGAAGCGGGAGCTGACGGTCCCGACGGTCGGGCAGACCGTGATCCTGACCCGGATCGCCCAGCAGGCCACGCCGATGCCGCCCGGCGAGGACCTGGCCACGCTGGGCCGCAGCGGGGCCCTGCTGGTGCTGCACCTGGCCACCCGCTACGTGGACCGGGTCGTGGACGAACTGCTGCCGCACTACGGGGCCGAGTGCCCGGTGGCGGTGGTGGCGATGGCCAGCCGCCCCGACGAGCTGATCCTGCGCGGGACCCTCGCCGACATCGCCGCGCAGGTGAAGGAGGCCGGGCTGGTGCGTACCGCCGTCATCGTGGTGGGCCGGACCCTGGGCGCGGAGCAGTTCCGCGACAGCCACCTCTACTCCCGCGAGCGCGACCGGCATGTCTGCTGAGCCCGCCCCCTCGGCGGCCCCGGAGCGGCACGTCCTGATCCTGGGCGGTACGACCGAGGCGCGCCGGCTGGCGGAGGCGCTGGCGCGGGAGCCCGCGTACGCGTCCTCGTACCGGGTGACCAACTCCCTCGCGGGGCGGGTCGGTTCGCCCGTGCTGCCGCCGGGCGGGACGCGGATCGGCGGGTTCGGCGGGGTCGAGGGGCTGGCGGACTGGATCACCGCCCACGGCGTGACGCACGTGGTCGACGCCACGCACCCCTTCGCGGAGCGGATGAGCTTCCACGCGGCCGGGGCGCAGGGGCTGACGGGTGTGCCCGTACTGGCGCTGCGCCGGCCCGGCTGGAGTCCCGTCCCGGGTGATGCCTGGACGTTCGTGGACGACCTCGCGGGAGCGGCCGCCGTCCTGCCCTCGCTGGGCGGCCGGGCCTTCCTGACCACCGGCCGCACCGGCCTGCACACCTTCGCGCACCTCGACGCGACCTGGTTCCTGGTGCGTTCGGTGGACCCGCCGGAGGGTCCGCTGCCGCCGCGCATGGAGACGCTGCTGGCGCGCGGGCCGTTCGATCTGGTCGAGGAACGGCAGCTGATGGCCCGTCACCGCATCGACGTACTGGTCACCAAGGACAGCGGCGGCGACGCGACGGCCCCCAAACTCACCGCGGCCCGCGAGGCCGGGATCCCGGTCCTGGTCGTCCGCCGGCCCGCCGTGCCCGACGGTGTGGCGGAGGCGGATTCGGTGGAGGCGGCCCTGCGCTGGCTCGGCGACGGCGGGGTCCCCGCCCTCTAGGCTGGAGGGATGCGGATACGTCACTCCCCCGTCCTCGCCCTGGTCCTCGCCGCCGCGGCGGCGCTCGTCACGGGGTGCGGCGGGAGCGCGGCGCCCGAGCCCAAGGGCTGGCAGCCCGAGGACGCGCTCCAGCGGGCGGACGAGAACCTGGGCAAGGACACCCCGGCCGGTGCCCGCGTGACGGGGCGGGGCACGGGCTTCCTCAAGGCCGGGATGGAGAAGGTGCTGGAGACCGGCGGGGAGCGGCCGTACCGCTTCGACATCGCCTGTGACAGCGAGGAGAACCCGCGCGTCACGCTGCTGCTGTCCCGCGAAGGCAGCGCAGGGGAACGGTCGTTCGACGTGTCGTGCACCGCCGGGGCGGTCACCCGGCTGAACCTTCCGGCGGGTCCGGCGCTGACCGCCCACGTCGACCCCGCCCCGCAGGACGACTCTCCCCCGGCCGGAGTGCTGTCGTGGCAGCTGCTCACGGTGGACCCGCCGACGGTCCAGGGCTGCCCGGACGCCCTCGCGGACTGCCCGGGCTGAGCCCGCGGACGGCCGGGCGAAGCGACGGCCCCGGCCCGGGATCCCCGGGGCGGGGCCGTCCTCACCTCATCGGCACGGTCACGGGTAGCGGCGCGGCGTCCACGTCACCCGCGAGCCGTCGGCCCGCTCGGTGACCTGCGTCTGCGAGGACCCGACCAGCAGGATGGTCCTCATGTCCACCTCGGACGGCTCCAGTTCGGCCAGCGTGACGATCCGCACCGACTGCTCCGGCCCGCCCACGTCCCGTGCCACGACCACCGGGGTCTGCGGGGCGCGCAGCTCCAGCAGCAGCTCCCGCGCCTGGGCCACCTGCCAGGTGCGGCTGCGGGAGCCCGGGTTGTACAGGGCGAGGACCAGATCGGCGGCGGCGGCCGCGCGCAGCCGCTCCGCTATGACCTCCCAGGGCTTGAGCCGGTCGGAGAGCGAGACGGTGGCGTAGTCGTGGCCCAGCGGGGCCCCGGCCGCGGCGGCGGCGGCGTTGGCGGCCGTCACCCCGGGCAGCACCCGTACGGGCACGTCCGCGTAGGCGTCCTGGCCGGCCACCTCCAGGACGGCGGTGGCCATGGCGAAGACCCCGGGGTCGCCGCCGGACACCACGGCCACCCGCTTGCCGCGCCGGGCGAGGTCGAGGGCGAACTCGGCCCGCTCGGACTCCACCTTGTTGTCGGAGCCGTGCCGCACCTGGCCCGGCTTGACCGGCACCCGGTCCAGGTAGGTGGTGTACCCGACCAGCACCTCGGCGTCGGCCAGCACCCGCTTCGTCTCCGGGGTCAGCCACAGCGGCCCGGCCGGCCCGGTGCCGACGACGGCGACCTCGCCGGGCCCGGACGGCACACTGCCCGGGTTGCCGATCCGGCTGGGCACGACGGCGACGGCGAAATACGGGACGCTTGCGGGGTCGGTGTCGGCCAGGACCCCGGTCCGCTCGCCCTCCATCGTGGCGCGCTCGACGTACCGGGCCTCGGCGAGCCGGCCGCTGCTCTCCATCGCCCGCCGGACGGCGGGGAAGGTGCGTCCGAGCTTCATCACGACCGCCGAGTCGGTGGCGGCGAGACGGGCGGTGAGCTCCTCCTCGGGCAGGGTGCCCGGCAGGATGGTCAGCACCTCCTCCCCCTCCACGAGCGGGGTGCCGAGGCGGGCGGCGGCGGCGCTGACCGAGGTGACGCCGGGGATGACCTCGGCCTCGTAGCGGTCCGCGAGCCGCTTGTGCATGTGCATGTACGAGCCGTAGAAGAGCGGGTCTCCCTCGGCGAGCACGGCGACGGTCCGGCCGGCTTCCAGGTGCGCGGCCAGCCGGGCGGCGGACGCCTCGTAGAACTCCTCCATGGCGCCCTGGTAGCCGCCCGGGTGGTCGGTGGTCTCGGTGGTGACCGGGTAGACCAGCGGCTCCTCGACGTGGTCGGCGCGCAGGTGCTTGGCGGCGATCGAGCGGGCGATGGAACGGCCGTGCCGGGCGCTGTGGTACGCGACCACGTCCGCCTGCGCGATCACCTCGACGGCCCGCAGGGTCATCAGCGACGGGTCGCCGGGCCCGAGCCCGACCCCGTACAGCTTGCCCTTCACCTGGGTCTGGTCCCGGTCGCTCATTCTTCCTCGCTCGCGATCGCGTTGACCGCGGCGGCCGCGATGGCGCTGCCGCCGCGCCGGCCCCGCACGATCAGGTGGTCCAGGCCCGAGGGGTGGGCGGCGAGGGCGTCCTTGGACTCGGCGGCGCCGATGAAGCCGACGGGGACGCCGATGACGGCGGCGGGACGCGGGGCGCCCTCCTCGATCATCTCCAGCAGCCGGAACAGCGCGGTCGGGGCGTTGCCGACGGCGACCACGGCGTTCTCCAACAGGCCCCGGTCGCGCCAGACTTCGAGAGCGGCGGCGCTGCGGGTGGTGCCCGTCTTCGCGGCGAGCGCGGGCACGGCCGGGTCGGAGAGGGTGCAGATCACCTCGTTGCCGGCGGGCAGCCGCTTGCGGGTGACGCCGCTGGCGACCATCTGCACGTCGCACAGGATGGGCGCGCCGGCGTGCAGCGCGGCGCGGGCCCGCAGGACGACCTCGGGGGTGTAGCCGAGGTCCTTGGGGAGGTCGGTCATGCCGCAGGCGTGAATCATGCGCACCGCGACCTGGGCGACCGAGGCGGGCAGCCCGGAGAGGTCCGCCTCGGCGCGGATCGTGGCAAAGGACTGGCGGTAGATCGCGGCGCCGTCCTTCTCGTACTCGAACACGGTGTACTCGCTCATTTCTTCACTGCGGCTTCGGTTGTGGTGGTGGGCGTGGTGCTTCGTGCGGCCGTGAGGGCGGCCGCGAGGTCTGCGTGCGGGACGGGGCGGGCGTCGAGTGCGTAGCCGTCGGGGGTGGCGACGAGGTCCACCCAGGCGGTGCCGCGCGGGTGCCCGCAGCGGCGGGCGCAGCCGGACCAGTGGACGGGCAGGCCACCGGCCGTCTGTTCTACGACGGCACGCGCGTCGGCGCGTACGTCCGCGAGGGACTTGGCGCAACCGGGCTTGCCCGTGCAGGCGGTGACGGACTGCCAGGGGCTGGCGGGAGCGAGGACGAGGCCGGCCGCCTCGATGCGGGCGGGGCCTTCGGCGCCGGCGCGCGGCAGGATGACGGTGCGCCAGGGGGTGACGCGCAGCTCGCCGTCGCCGTCGCCGTCGCCGTCGTCGGCGGCCTCGGCGAGGACCCGCCACTGCGCGGAGCTGAGCCGCCCGAGCGGGGGCAGCACGCACAGCCCGTCGCCGTACGCCCCCCAGGGCCGGGGCGGCTCGGCGTACGGCCACTCCACCTCGGGCACCGCCACCGCCTCGATCCCCGCGCCCCGAAGCCGCAGCACGAGCTCCCGCTCGTCCAGGCGGTGCCCGACGGGCAGTTCGGCCACCCGCCAGGCCCGGGTCCCGGCGTCGTCGGCGACGTCGAGGAAGTACTCGGCGGCGGCCAACGCGGTCCGGGCCGCATCACCACCACCCACCTCCACGGCCCCCACACCGGCCCCGAGCCGCACCAACACCCGCCCGGAACCGTCCGCACCCCCCGCCCCGGCACCAGGCCCCGGCCGAGCGCCGGGGCGGAAGCCGAAGCCCGACGCGTGGTCCGAGCCCGGACCGGCCGAGGTCGCCGCGCCGGGCCCGGCCGGGGCAACCACACCGGGACGGGTCGAGGCCCCCGCGCCGAGCCCGGCCGAAGTACCCGCGCCCGGACCGGCCGCAGCACCCGTGGCGGGCCCAGCCGCGGTCCCCGCGCCGGGCCCTGCCGAAGTACCCGCACCCGGACCGGCCGAGGTACCAGAGTCGGAACCGGCCGAAGTGCCCGCGCCGAGACCCGCCGAGGTACCCCCGCCGGGACCCGCCGCCGTCCCCGTAGCGGGACCCGCCGCCGTCCCCGTAGCGGGACCGGCCGAAGTCTCCGCGCCGGGACGGGGCCGGGGCTCGCCGTCGGGGCCCGCGCCCGGGCCGGAGCCGGGGCCCGTGGAGGAGTGGGCCAGCACAGTGACGTCCGGCTCCAGGGCGGCGACGTCGCCACGCCCGTCGTCCAGCGCGAACAGGAACCGTCCGGACAAGTCCGCCGCCCGGCTGCTCGCGCACAGCAGGCGGTCCAGTTCGCGGACCCAGCGCACGACATGGGCCCCGCCCATCGGGCTGGCCACGATGTTGCGCACCCGCTCGTGGCTGGGCGCGGGCAGCAGCCCGACGCCGCCCAGCAGCTCCGCGAGCCCGCCGCCGCAGCCGTCGGCGAGGCCGCGCAGCTGGACGTTGCCGCGCGAGGTGAGTTCGAGGTGCCCGTCCCCGAACCGGTCGGCGGCGAGCCCGAGTGCGGCGGCCTGCGGGACGGTGAGCAGCCCGCCGGGGATGCGGACGCGCGCCAGGTACCCGTCATCGGCTGCGTGCAGCCGCAGCGCGCCGGGGCAGGCGTCGCCGCGGTCACGTATGACGGGTTCGTCCCGCGATGCGGCGGAAGGGGGCTGGGGCGGCATGGCCGCGAGCATACCCACGATTCCCGCGACCCGGACCTGTGTCCGTCACCACCCCGACCAGCACAGGCGCACCGTCCACAGCCCCACACCTCCCCCGTTCCCGCCGCCACCCCACACCAACTCGGCCCGGTGCTCGGCCCATACCTCCGCCGAACTCCAGCCCCGGGCCGGCGCTTGGGGCCCGGACCCCGAGGAAGAGCCCCCGCACCCAGGCTGGACCACACCACCCCACACCCCCCGCCGGATCCAACCCCACCGGCGTTCGAGCCGCGGGCCCCGGGGCAGAGCCCGCAACGCCGCCGCACCACACCCCCACCACGCCTGATCCAGCCCCGCCCCCCGTTCGCGGCGCGGGCCCCGGGGCAGAGCCCGCAACGGCGCGGCACCCCGCCCGCACCACCACCCCTCACACCCCCCACCCACGCCCCGATCCAGCCCCGCCGGCGTTTTGAGGCGCGGGGTCCGGGGCAGAGCCCCGGCAACGGCGCCGCACCGCGCCCCGACCACACGCACCCCCACCTCCCGGCCAGGGAAAAGGCCACCTAAGATGACCTTCCGGCGGACCACTCGGCCCGTCACCGCCGAGGACGGCGACATGGGAGGAAGCCCGGTGCGATTCCGGCGCGGTCCCGCCACTGTGAGCCCCGCGGAACGCTCCGCGCGGTGAGTCAGGAACTCCCGCTGTCCTCACTGCCCGGGGCGCGGAAACCCCGAGGAAGGCATGCCGCCGCATGATCCTGCTGCTGTCGACGTCCGACACCGATCTGCTCAGCGCCCGCGCCGCGAACACCGCCGACGGCCCCGTGCCGTACCGGTTCGCGAACCCCTCCCGGCTGCCCCTCGACGACCTCCCCGGCCTCCTCGACGGCGCCGAGCTGGTCGTCGTCCGCCTCCTCGGCGGCCTGCGCGCCTGGCAGGACGGCCTGGACGTGCTCCTCGCCCCCGGCCAGACCCGCCCGGTGGTGGTCCTGACCGGCGAACAGGCCCCGGACGCCCAGCTGATGGAGGCGTCCACCGTCCCGATCGGCATCGCCGCGGAGGCGCATCGCTACCTCGCCCACGGCGGGCCGGCCAACCTCGGCCAGCTGGCCCGGTTCCTGTCCGACACCGTCCTGCTCACCGGCCACGGCTTCGAGCCCCCGGCCGCCTCCCCCACCTGGGGTCCCCTGGAGCGTCCGGCCACCGAGGCGACCGGCCCGCAGGTCGCGGTGCTCTACTACCGCGCCCACCAGATGAGCGGCAACACGGCCTTCGTCCACGCCCTCTGCGACGCCATCGAGGCCAAGGGCGGCCGTCCGCTCCCCCTCTACGTCTCCTCCCTGCGCGCCCCCGAACCGGAGCTGCTCCAGGCCCTGGAGCCGGCGGACGCCGTCATCACCACCGTCCTCGCCGCCGGCGGCACCCGTCCCGCCACCGCCTCCGCGGGCGGGGACGACGAGTCCTGGGACGCGGGCGCCCTGGCCGGCCTCGGCGTGCCGATCCTCCAGGCCCTGTGCCTGACGGGCTCGCGCGGCAACTGGGAGGAGAACGACGAGGGCCTGTCCCCGCTCGACGCCGCGACCCAGGTCGCCGTGCCGGAGTTCGACGGCCGGCTGATCACCGTCCCGTTCTCCTTCAAGGAGATCGACGAGGACGGCCTGCCCGCCTACGTGGCCGACGCCGAGCGCGCCGCCCGCGTCGCCGGTATCGCGGTGCGCCACGCCCGGCTGCGCCACATCGCCCCCCAGGACAAGCGGATCGCCCTCGTCCTGTCCGCGTACCCCACCAAGCACTCCCGCATCGGCAACGCGGTCGGCCTCGACACCCCGGCCAGCGCGGTGGAACTCCTGCGCACCCTCATCTCCGCCGGCTACGACTTCGGCCCCGCGGCCGACATCCCCGGCCTGGTCTCCGGTGACGGCGACGAGCTGATCCGCGCCCTGATCGAGGCCGGCGGCCACGACCAGGACTGGCTCACCGAGGAGCAGCTGGCGCGTAACCCCGTCCGCATCGCCGCCGCCGACTACAAGCGCTGGTTCGCCGAACTCCCCGCCGAGCTGCGCGAAAGCGTCGAGGAACACTGGGGCGAGGCCCCCGGCAACATGTTCGTCGACCGCTCCGCCAACCCCGAGGGCGACATCGTCCTCGCCGCGCTCCGCCGCGGCAACCTCCTGATCCTCATCCAGCCTCCGCGCGGCTTCGGCGAGAACCCGATCGCGATCTACCACGACCCGGACCTGCCGCCCTCGCACCACTACCTGGCGGCGTACCGCTGGATCCAGGCGGCCGCGGCGGACGGCGGCTTCGGCGCCGACGCGATGATCCACCTGGGCAAGCACGGCAACCTGGAGTGGCTGCCCGGCAAGAACGCCGGTCTGTCCGCCTCCTGTTCGCCCGACGCGGCCCTGGGCGACCTGCCCCTCGTCTACCCGTTCCTGGTCAACGACCCGGGCGAGGGCACCCAGGCCAAGCGCCGGGTGCACGCCACCCTGGTCGACCACCTGGTCCCGCCGATGGCGCGCGCGGAGTCGTACGGCGACATCGCCCGCCTGGAGCAGCACCTGGACGAGTACGCGCAGATCAGCGCGATGGACCCGTCCAAGCTCCCCGCGATCCGCGCCCAGATCTGGACCCTGATCCAGGCGGCGAAGCTCGACCACGACCTCGGGCTGGAGGAACGCCCCGACGACGAGGGCTTCGACGACTTCCTCCTCCACGTCGACGGCTGGCTGTGCGAGGTCAAGGACGCCCAGATCCGCGACGGTCTGCACGTCCTGGGCGGCGCCCCCACCGGTGAGGCCCGCGTCAACCTGGTCCTCTCCATCCTCCGCGCCCGCCAGATCTGGGGCGGCACCACCGCCCTGCCGGGTCTGCGCGAGGCTCTCGGCCTCGACGAGTCCGCAGCGACCCGCACGGCGGCGGACACCATCGAGGAGCAGGCCCGCGCCCTGGTCCAATCGATGGAGGACGCGAACTGGGACCCGTCGGCGGTCGCCACCGTCTCGGCGGGCCACCCCCAGGCGGTCTCCGACATCCTCACCTTCGCCGCGAACGAGGTGGTCCCCCGCCTGGCCGGCACCACGGACGAGATCACGCACGTCGTCCGCGCCCTGGACGGCGGCTTCGTCCCGGCCGGCCCCTCCGGCTCCCCCCTCCGCGGCCTGGTCAACGTCCTGCCGACCGGCCGCAACTTCTACTCGGTGGACCCGAAGGCCGTCCCCTCCCGCCTCGCCTGGGAAACGGGCCAGGCCCTGGCCGACTCCCTGCTGACCCGCTACCGCGCCGACCACGACGACGATTGGCCCGCCTCGGTCGGCCTGTCCCTGTGGGGCACGAGCGCGATGCGCACGGCGGGCGACGACGTCGCCGAAGCCCTCGCCCTCCTGGGCGTCCGCCCGGTCTGGGACGAGGCGTCCCGCCGCGTCACGGGCGTCGAGGCGATCCCGCTGTCCGAACTGAACCGCCCCCGCATCGACGTCACCCTCCGCATCTCGGGCTTCTTCCGCGACGCCTTCCCGCACGTCATCGGCCTCCTGGACGACGCGGTCCGCCTGGCGGCCTCCCTGGACGAGCCGGCCGAATCCAACTTCGTCCGGGCCCACGCCCAGGCCGACCTCGCCGCCCACGGCGACGAACGCAAGGCCACCACCCGCATCTTCGGCTCCCGCCCCGGCACCTACGGCGCGGGCATCCTCCAGCTGATCGACTCCCGCGACTGGCGCACCGACGCCGACCTCGCGGAGGTCTACACGGTCTGGGGCGGCTACGCCTACGGCCGCGGCCTCGAAGGCCGCCCGGCCCGCACGGAGATGGAGACCGCCTACAAGCGCATCACCGTCGCCGCCAAGAACACCGACACCCGCGAACACGACATCGCCGACTCGGACGACTACTTCCAGTACCACGGCGGCATGGTGGCCACGGTCCGCGCCCTGCGCGGCACGGCCCCCGAGGCGTACATCGGCGACTCCACCCGCCCGGAGACGGTCAAGACCCGCACCCTCGTCGAGGAAACCAGCCGGGTCTTCCGGGCCCGCGTCGTCAACCCCAAGTGGATCGAGGCGATGCGCCGCCACGGCTACAAGGGCGCCTTCGAACTCGCGGCGACGGTCGACTACCTCTTCGGCTACGACGCCACGACGGGCGTCGTAGCGGACTGGATGTACGACAAGCTCACGGAGACCTACGTCCTGGACCCGGAGAACCGCGCCTTCCTCGAAGAGGCCAACCCCTGGGCCCTCCACGGCATCGCGGAACGCCTCCTGGAAGCCGAATCCCGCGGCATGTGGGAAAAGCCGGACCCCCAGATCCTCGAATCCCTCCGCGAGGTCTACCTCACCACGGAGGGCAACCTGGAAGGCGATTCCGCCTAGGCCCTCAAATCCGCAAGCGGCACCCTCCGCACCTCCTTCTCCACCATGCAGGCCCGGCCTCCTCGCACACTGAGACGGCGAGGACGCCAGCCTATTCACGGTGATGATGCAACAAAAGCCGACGTCCATCAAAGATCCAGCGGTCCCACCGGAAACAGATCCGGTGGGGCCGCTGGGCTGCCGCAACGCTTCCCCTGCCTTCGATGCTACTCAGGACCGTTGGTGGGATCACTTTCAGAGGAAGAGCCAAACCCTATACATCCCACCACTTTGAGCGGTTGCGGATCGAGGTAGAGAGGGAAGAGGTATCCGGCTCGTTCGCGATCGTCTACATAGGCCACAAGAAGGCCCAGCTCGCCCTTTTCGGCAAGGCTCGCAAGGCATTCCGTGGCCCCTACAACCGGATTGCCGCGCCGCTCCAAGCTCCTCAACCTCCCGCGAAGGATGCCTCGAAGCTTCGACGCTGGAAGGGGCTCCAGCCAGACTTCGAAAGACGCTCCAGAAAGCAATGCATTCTTGGCCTGAGTGCTGGCATCGGAGTTGGATTCGAATGCGGCGAGCAGTTCACTCGCGGATACTTCGTTCACTCATCGCCGCCTAACGGGTGACCAAGTTTGCCCGAAGTCGAAGCTGATGTCGTCGGCCAGAATTTCACCAACGATCAGATGCTCGTCTTCGAAGAACCTTTCATACTCGCTGCCGTGGATTTGAATGTTTCTCGACGGCCCTATAGCGGGATCTATATTTCCCAGTTTAATGCGCAGCATCACACCTTCCCCAACCCAGTCGTCCCCCCGGTTTTGGGCACCAAAAACGGCGACTTCTGGGTCGTCCGACCACGACGTGAAGACAGTATCCGTGGAGTTGCCACCCGAGTGGCCGTGGATGTCCGTGCCGTTTCCTCGTGGCACCGCACGGCCTTCCGCAGCGGTTGCATAGCTATGGTGCCCCTTGACGACACCGCGATACAGATAGCCGTCAGTGTTCGCGTCACAGTTGTGGACCAGGACCGGAACGCTGCCCGCCACAACATAGTACGTGTGGAGGTCCGCGACCGTGAGGTTGTGGGTGGTGACGGCGTACGGGTAGTTGTGGACCGACTCGACCGTGAGGGTGGTGCCGTCCGGCTGGCGGAGGTGTTCGGACGGGGTCAGTTCGCCGGCGTCGACCCACTGGTGGCGGGATTCGCTCCAGTAGGGGTGGTGGTAGGTGGAGGTGATCTTCGCGGGCGGGCCGCGGGGGTTGGCGTCGTCGGTGAGGGTGAGGTCGGTGAAGTCCTTGTCGTCGGGGGTGGTGATCGTCGCGGTGACGGTCTTGGGGGTGGTTTCGCCCGTCTGGGGGTCGGTCGCCATGACGGTGTCACCGTCATGGACGTCCTCGATGGCCTTGGTGGTGCCGTCGGCCATCAGGACGCGGAGGCCAGCGGGGAAGCTGTTGCACTTCGTCGGGCCTGAAGGCGCGTCGGACTCACCGCCCCTGCCCGAAGAGGACTCGCTCTTGGCCGCGTCCGCTTCGCCCTTCGCCGCCTTGCTCTCGGTTCCTGCGGCGTCGCTGGCTGTCTCCTTGACCGCCTTCTCTTCTGCCGCCTTCGCTGCCTTGGCTTCCGCCGTCCGGGCTTCGGAAACCGCCTTCTTGACCTTGCTGAAGGCGCTCGCTGCCTCCGCAGCTCCCCGTTCCGCCGCGTGGATGGCGTCGTACGCCTTGTTGACCTCCTTGTAGATCTTGAATGCCTTGATGCCGATCTTGACGGCCTTGAAGAGCTTGCCCCACGGCACCGCGTTGAGGGCCGTGTTGATGCAGGCCATCACGTCGCCCTTGGTGAAGCAGTCGCGGGCGTCGTTGAACCCGATCAGGTCGGCTACCAGGTCGATGACCTGGTGGACCAGTTCTTCCCGCCTCTTCTTCGCCGACGACAGGGTGTTGTTCGCGTGCGAGAGCGCGCGGCTCGCCTCGGCTTCGTCGTCGTCGTACCAGTGGCTTACGTGGGACTCACTCTCTTCCCAGCCCGGGTGGCTCTCGTCGCACGCGCTCCCCTCGCAGGTGAACATCTTGCCGCTGGGGTCCGACGCGTTGACCGGGTTGTTGTTCGAGTAGGCGTACGCGTTCCACTGCTGCGGGTCGCCCGCGTCGATCAGCGGGTCCGGGCTGATGAAGCGGCCCGTCGTCGGGTCGTACTCGCGGGCCCCCAGGAGGGTGAAGCCGGTGGCGGCCTCCTTGATGCCGCCGACGAAACCCTTGTCGCCGGCCCAGGCTCCCTGCGTCGGCTGTGTGCCGCGCTCGTTGCCGAAGGGGTCCGAGGGGCGGCGCACCTGGGCCAGGTCAGCGGCGTTGAACTGGATGCCGTTCGTGCCGTGGTGGTCCGAGAACTGGTACGCCAGGTTCGACGTGCCGCCCGTGGTCGTGCGGGTGACGGAGAGGCCGCCGCCCGCCGGATAGGTGCGGACGTTGGTGACCTTGTTGGAGCCCGCTTCCAGGGTGATCTGGTCGGTGCCGAGGTTGAGGGTGGTCTTCCCCGGGTCCCGGCGGATCAGCTGGTTGCCGCCCGTGTCGTACAGGTAGCTCGTGCCCGCGCTTTCGCCGGTGCCCGTGAGCTTGTCCAGCTTGCCCTGGTCGTTCCAGGTGAGGGTCTTCGTTCCCGGAGTGCTGGTGATGGACGTCGTGTTGCCGGTGGCGTCGTACGTGTACGAGGTGACCTTGGTGCCGGACGGGCCGGTCTCCGTGGAGGTCATCAGCGCGTGCGGCCCGCCGGTGCCACCGCCCGTCTTCGGGTCGGTGGACGGGATGTTGGGGCCGGTTCCGAAGGTCTGGGTGACCGTCGTGTCCTTGGCCGGGTCGCCGGTGACGTCCTTCTTGACCAGCTTCTTGCGGTTGCCGAGGTTGTCGTACTCGAACTGCTGCCAGTACGGCGCCGGGCCTCCCACGCTCGGCTTGCCGGTGCCGTCGACCGCCGGGCCGCCGCTGTTGGCGCAGCCGCCGATCCCGCGGACGCTGGGTTGCGGCGCCGTGACCTGGGCGCCCGTGTCCGTCCATGCCTGCGTCAGCCGGCCCAGGTAGTCGGTGGTGAAGCACTGCAGGTCACGCGCGGCGCCGTCCTGGGTGTCGCTGACCGAGGTGAGCTGGCCGACCTGGTTGTAGGTGTAGTCCAGGACGTCCACGCTCGTGCGCGCCGCCGTCTGCTTGTCCAGGGTCGAGCGGACCGGACGGCCCGTCGCGGCGTCGTAGTCGACCGTCGAGACGATCTGCCGACCGGAGTTGCCGACCGTGTTGCGGGTCGGGCGGCCGAAGGCGTCGTAGCGGACGTCGACCAGGTACGGCGTCATCGCCGAGTCGATGGTGCCGTCCAGAGCGAGCAGGTTGCCCACAATGTCGACGTTGTAGGTGAGGGTCTCGGCCTTGAGGCCGGCCTCGGGGACCGCCGGGAGAGTGGTCTTCTGCAGCTCCCCGTACGGGCTGTAGGTGTTGGTCGTCTCGTAGACGCCCTGAAGCTTGCCCTCCTTGCCCGGGATGGTCGTCTTCGTACCGAGAGAACGGTAGCCACCGTCGTAGCCGGTGATCTCCGTGACGTAGGCGCTGCCGGCCGCGCCCCCGACGTAGCGGGTGCTGGCAGTGGGCTTGCCCAGGACAAGGGAGTCATAGGTGAACGCGCTGACCTGCTTGGCGGGATCGACGGCCGTTCCCTCATAGGTGGCCATGGTCCGGCCCAGGAGGTCGGTGACCGTCGTGGCGCTCTTGCCACGGGCGTCGGTGGCCGTGACGAGGTTGCGGCTGTCGTCGAAGGACGTGGTCGCCGTACCCGCGTCGGGGTCCGTGGTCCGCACCGTACGGCCCAGGAGGTCGTAGGTGAAGGTCCACTCGTTGCCCGCCGAGTCCCTGCGGCGCACCTCCTTGCCCTGCGCGTTCGACTCGTACGTCGTCTCGTCGTACGCGCCGGTCGGGGTGTTGCTCTTGTACTGGCGCAGGACGGACGTCGTCCCGTTGGTGATGCGCGCCGTGGCGTAGCCGCCGTTCGGCGGGATGCTGCGGACCTCGTCGGCGCCCGGGTACTCGGTCTTCGCGCGCCACTGCTCGACGCCGAAGGACTGGAAGACGGAGGCCGTGGTCCGGCCGAGGCCGTCGAAGACCTTGACGCTCTGCGCCGGGACCTTGCTGTCCGGGTTCACTCCGCCGTTGGGCAGGAAGAGGGCGCCCGACGGGTCCTTCTCGTCGTTGTAGTAGGCGGCGCTGGTCTTGGCCTGACGGCCGTGCGAGTCGAAGAACGCGTCCGTGATCAGACGGCCGGTGACACCGGAGCCCGGGGTTGCCTGCGTCTGACGGATACGGCCGAGGCCGTCGTAGAGGGTGTAGGTGGAGGCGTAGGTCTGGCCGTCCGTCATGAGGGCCTTGCTCAGTACGGTGGACGGCGCGTTGACGCCGTTCATCGCGTACGAGAACTCACGGACCGCCTTGAAGGACTTCGCGCGCTCCTGACCCGGCTGCCAGACGGCGACGACCCGGCCGAAGGCGTCGTAGTCGCGTTCGCCGACGTGGCCGTTCTCATCTGTGGTCTTGAGGGGGAGGGAGCGGCCGGGGTCGAGGGTGTTGGACGTCTTCCAGCCCAGCGGGTTGGTGTGGACGACCTCGGTGGGCAGGAAGCCGGTGGCCGGCTTGTACTCGGTCCTGGTGACCGCGCCGTCCGGGTGGGCAGCGTCCTTGCGCACCTTGTTGGTGGTGCTGGTGACACGGCCGTACGCGTCGAAGGTGGAGGTCGAGTTCAGGCGGTAGACGGGCTTGCCGTCGGCGTCGTACTTCTCGAGGACCTCGTTGCCGGTCTGGTCGGCGGTCGCGGCCGCCTGGCCGAGAGGCAGGTTGTCGAAGTAGGCGCGGGTGTCGCCCACGGTGTTGGCCGCGGTCGGGGTCTGCCCGCAGGCTCCGGTGAGCACGAGGGTGCGGGACGGCAGTTCGGTGATCGCCCCGCCCGGCCCGGTGGCGTACTCGAAGGTGGTGCACAGCCGCTGGTCGGGGCGGGAGACGTCGCTCTTGTCGTCGACCTGGAGCGGGCGCGCGGCGAGCGTGCCGTCGTATGTGGAGGTGCGCTCGCTGGTACGCCAGCTGCCGTTGGCCAGCTTGGCGCGGCCGGTGACCTTGCCGGTGTTCATCGCACGGGCGGTGATCGCCGGCATGCCGCCGGACTGGGCACGGGTGGCGGTGACGGGGCCGAGCCAGGGAGTGGTGACCTCGTCGGCGACGACGCTGCCGTTGTCGGCGTCGTACGTCTCGGTCTGGCGGACGAATCCGGCGAGGACGTCTTCGTCCGTGATGGAGCCGCCCTGGGAGTCGCCGATCTTGACGCTGCGCTTCGAGCCGTTGGCCAGGACGTCACCGTCCATGCCGCGGAGGAAGGTGGCCACCGACTTGGTACGGGGACCGTCACCCGGACCACCGTTGCCGGTGCGGGTGGTGACCGTGGCGAAGCCGCGGAACTGGTCCCAGGTGCGGGTCTTGGCGTCGGCGCCCTCGGAGTCGTTGCGGTGCCAGGCGATCCCGCCGCCGTACTCGTACTCGGTGACCGTGGCGACCTGGCCCGCCACCATGTCCTGCTGGGTGACGGACTGGACGACGACCTTGTTGAACCAGTCGTTGACCGGGTCCTCGTAGGACTGGCCGGGCAGATACCACTTGACCGGCATGCAGGCCATCGTGTTGCCGTCCTCGGAGGGCGGCATGGTGTTCTTCAGCCGGGAGCACTCCGCCGGCTTGTAGACGACGTTGATGCGGCCACCGGTCTCGGTGGTGATCGTCTGGATGCGGGGGCGGTTGTACGACGGCGCGGACGCCTCCGTTCCGTCCGGCCGCTTGACGACGCCGTCGACGCGGTTCGCCATCTGGAGCGGCGCGAAGGACACCGCCGGAAGAGTCTGCGAGGTCTTGCCGTTCGAGCCGGTGCGCTGGATCGAGTCCAGCCACAGGGTCGGCGAGGTCCCGTCGCCCGGGTCCTGGAAGGACTGCTTGAGCGCGTACGAGTCGACCTTCACCCAGGCGGTGCCGACGCGTACTTCGGTGTAGATCTCGTAGAACTTCTTGGTGGTGAAGTAGGTCGGCGACAGGTTCAGACACTGCCCGCTGGCCGCGCACTCCTGGTCGACCGGGGTGTCGGGCCAGGACTTGGCGTTGGTCTTGTTGCGCTGGGCCGGGTCGCAGGTGACGGTGCCGCCGGGCACGCAGCGCTCGTTGTTCTTGAGCACGATCTGGGCGGCCGGCTTGGCCGAGCCCTTCGCGGCGATCTGCTCGGGCAGGCGCTGGCCGTATCCGATCCAGGTGGGGTAGCTGCCGCGCTGGTACTGCGTCAGCGTGCCGTTGCCGTTGTTCTGGCCGCCACCGCGCCCGTAGTAGTTGTTCTCCTGCTCGTAGCGGTACGAGATCAGGTTCTGGTGGGTGTCCACGACGTAGTCGAGGTTCCACTGCCAGCCCATCTGTACCCACGAGCCGTTCGCGGGGGTCTGGGCGCCGAGGCACTTGTCCTGGCCGCTGTTGAAGTAGACCGGCACGGTGGAGACGGACTTGGCCTCCGGGTCGGTACCGTCACCGCCGGGCAGGCGGTTGGAGCCGAAGTAGTACTGGGTGCCGTCGGTGGTGGTGACCTTGAAGCCCTCGCCCTTCCAGGCGGAGTTCCGCTGACCGGTCAGCCGCTCGACCTTCGTGCCGTCCTCGCCCTTGACGTGGTAGACGCAGGTGGCGTCGTCACGGACGATCTGGCCGGCATGCCCGGCCAGGTTGAGGGAGAGGATGTCTCCGCCCCAGCACTCGTCACCGGAGTCCTTGATCCCGGCGTCCTTGCAACTCTTGTAGGTGCGGGTGATCGCCCCGGGGTGCCAGTCCCAGCCCTCGCCGATCATTCCGGCCTGTGCGTTGGTGGACGCGGTGCGGCCGTCGATCGAGGCGGAGTCGTAGCCGAGGGAGATGTCCGGTGCCTGGCCGGCGATCGCGGACGGGATCTCGACCGTATAGCCGTAGGTGAAGTTGCCCGCGTTGGCTCCGGCCTGCCATGAGGCGGAGGGCAGCAGGGGCGTGGCGGTGAAGTCACCGCTGGCGCCGGCCGGGCCGGGCTCGACGGCGAGGACGACGCCCTGCGGTACCGCGAACAGGGACGCACTCGACCGCGCGCCGGGCTTCAGCACCATGGCGGAAGTGCCCGGAGCCTGCGGGACGGCGACCTCGGCGGCCAGCCGGCCGGCCGCGTCGCGATGCGCGGCGACGGGCTTGCGCGCGGTACATCCCGGTGCTCCGGGGGTGGTGAGGGCGCATGCGGGCAGCTGGACCACGCGGGCGCGATCGGCCCAGTTGGCACCGGCGGCCTTTGCCCAGGCCGAGACGTCAAGGCCCAGTTCCAGCTTGCCCTCGGCCGCTCCGGCCGTGTTCTCGGTAACGGAGACCAGGGCGCCGCTGACTCCGCTGGCCCGGGTGGTGGCCTCGTCCTTCACCTCGACCCGCAGGCCGTCGCCCGGGTCCTTCACCGGGCCGACACCCTTGACCCGGGCGGAATTATTTCCTCCGTTTCCTGTCGCGAGCCAAACGGGAAGTGACCCGGCCTGTACGGAACCCGAGCCCGGAAGCCCTCGGAGGTCGCTACTTCCGTTCAAGGAAACATTCGCGACACCGGCCGGGGTTTTACTGCGACCCACCTCTGGAGTCCATTTTCGGCCAGCATTGCTCTTTTCAGCCGCAGGCTTTGCGGACGACCCCTTCACCGGTTTGGTTCCGGCCAGTGGCGTGTTCGGTGGCGCCCAGACCTTTGGCGGCTTGTCAGCCGCCTCGGCCACGGGAAGCCCCAGGCCAGAGACGAGCACCGCGATCACCGCAGAGATCGCGACACGCGATCTCGCGGTGCGCGAGCGCACGAGAAACCCACCCCTACAAAACAACGAGAATCCCCCCACGGGATGCAGACAGACATGAGAAAGGGCCCCTCGCGGCCCAGATCCCAGGCACTCTAGGGAACGGATGTTCGGTCCACCTAGGAAATTCTTAGAATTTTTTCACATGATCATGGTCACATGGGCGACATAACACTTCTATCTTCCCGAATCAGACAGCGGTCAGGTGCGAGTCGTTGACAAAGTTGCTTGAGTGAAGGAACCGTGCGGCAGGCTTATGTCCGTCTCACAGCTCAGGGGGGCTCTCAACGTGAGGCCGTCGTTTCTTCCATCACGCGCAGCAAGGCCGGGGGGCCGCAGACGGGGAGCCAGTCGCATCGCGATGCTGCCCGTCGCAGGCGCTGTCGCGCTCTCCCTCGGTTCCGGTGTCCTGCTCGGCCCACCCGCCCTCGCGGCCGGGCGTTCCGACTACGGACCGTCCGAAACCCGGTGGCCCGCACCCACGTCCCGGCCCGCGCCGTCCACCGAGCAGAAGGCCGTCGAGAGCGCCCGTGCTGCGGCGAAGAGCAGCGGAAAGCCGGTGGCGATCGAGCATCTCACCACGGGCAACTCCCAGACATCCGCCAACCCTGACGGCACGCTGACCAGCGACTCGACCCCGGTTCCCGAGCGGGCCAAGGGTGCGGACGGACGGTGGCACGGGCTCGACGCCACCCTGCGCACGAACACCGACGGGACCGTCGCACCGGTCCTGGCCGCTTCGAAGCTGAGCTTCTCCGGCGGCGGAAACGGCCCCATGGCGACGATGGTCACGGCCGACGGCAAGCAGTTGGCCCTCAAGGCCCCTTTCCCGCTGCCCAAGCCCCTCCTCAACGGCGCCAGTGCGCTGTACCAGCAGGTCCTGCCGGATGTCGATCTCCAGCTGACGGCCACCCCGGTGGGCGGCTGGCGTCAGGTCCTGGTCGTCCACACGGCGGCGGCCGCCGCGAACCCCGCCATCCGCAAGCTCCAGTTCGGCATCGAGGCGAACGGGCTGGTCGTGTCCGCGGACGCAGCCGGAAACCTCAAGGCCGACGACACCCGCGGGAAGAGCCGTTTCTCCGCCCCCGCCCCGCTGATGTGGGACTCCTCGAACAACGCCGCGCAGACGCCCACCGCGAAGACAGACGGCGCGAAGACCCAGCGGTCCGCCGCCGCGGCGGCAGAGGTGAAGGCCGGGGAGCAGGCCACGCCGTCCACGCCCAACGGCCCAGGCACCGGCGCTGCCGTCGCACCGATCGCGACGACCGTCGACGCGGGCGGCATCCAGCTCGTTCCCGACGCGGCGCTCCTCGGTCAGGGCACCGGCCCCTGGTACATCGACCCGGGGTGGAACCCCAGTGTGGACAACGGCACCCTGGCCTGGTCCCAGGTCCAGGAGGCGTACCCCGACACCAACGAGTTCAACGGAACCGCGAACGGCCAGGACAAGCCCGCGGCCGGCTACTGCGGCTTCAGCTCGGCACCCTACGCATGTGCTCGGTTCGGCCGCGAGCGGGCCTACTTCCAGATCGGTGTCAGTTCCGCGCTCTACGGCGCCGAGGTGCTGGACGCGCGGCTGAACGCCACGGTCGTCACGTCTTCCAGCCCCTCGCAGCCCACGCCCATGGGCCTCTACATCACCAACCCCATCGGCAACCCGACCAGCTGGAACAACCAGCCCTGTGACGGCAACTCCCGGATGGGCGGATGCGCCAAGATCGGCGGCATCAACATCTCGGGCACCGGTGACATCCAGTACGACGTCACGGCCCAGATGAAGTACGCGGCACGAGACCGGTGGCCGCAGTTCACCGTCGGCCTGGCACCGGACGACGAGTACAACAAGTACTACCGGCAGCGGTTCAGCAACAACCCGCACATCAAGGTGACGTACGACATCCGGCCCACCAGCACCTCCCCCCGCACCCGCCCCACACCGGGGTTCGCTGACACCTCCGCCTACGCGGACTGCAACACCCCCAACGCGGCCAACCCGGCGGACAATGCGGGCTGGGTGGGAGCCAACAACAACATCACCCTGACGACCGCTTCCAACTCCCCGGTCGGACAGCAACTCCAGTCGACGTTCCAGTACTGGGACACCGCCGACAGCAACAACTCCGTCTACGTACAGACCGGCTGGCTCGGTAGTGGTGACCACACGGTAGACATCGGCCGGCTGGCCGACGGACACCTCTACGGCTGGTGGTCCAACACCACCGACGGAACGCTCACCAGCGACAACACCGAACGGTGCTACTTCCGCGTCGACAGCACCCCGCCGACCGCGGCCGTCACCTCCACCGACTTCCCCGCCTCGGGCACCGTCGGCGCGCACCCGAAGCTCGTCGGCCAGGAAGGCACCTTCACCCTCACCGGCTCCGACCCCATCCCCGTCAACGGCAGCCGCTCTTCCGGTCTGGCCTGCGCCCGCTGGACCACCGACCCGGTCAGAGCCGCCTCCACCAGCTGGAAGTGCACGGACAGCGAGCCCGGAATCGTCAAACTGACCAACGGTACGGCCGCCGTCAAACTCACCCCGCAACGCTGGGGCACCAACTACCTCTACCTCCAGACCCAGGACGTCGCGGGCAATCTCTCCCAGCCCGTGGCGTACGCCTACTACGCCCCCTCCAACCCGAACAGCCCGGACCCGGTCTTCGGCGACGTCAGCGGGGACCGCAAGGCCGACGTCCTGCTGCCCGACTCCGCCGGCAACCTGCGCCAGTTCGGTGGCGGAACCGACCCCGCCGCCGCACCCAACGCCCGGATCCGCCCGGCACCGGGCGGCAACGGCTGGAACGGCATACAGATCAGCCACCGGGGCAGCCTCGGGCTCAAGACGGTCGACGACCTCCTCGCCCACCAGCCCGGCAACCCTGACCTCCACCAGTACCTCAACGACGGCAACGGGGGCCAGTTCGACGGCCAGGCCCCCAGCGTGGTCGTCAAGCCGAATGCCTGCGCCCTGCCGTCGGGCGGCACCATCGACTGCACGGCGTACGGTTACAGTGCGAACTGGGCCAACGTCACGCAGATCGCCTCCTTCGGGTCCCCCAACGGCGACCTGGTGAACACATCTGGCGCACTCCCGCGCTCCTCCCTGCTGTTCGTCGAGAACGGCCGGTTGTGGCTGGCTTCGCCGGGATCGACCAACCAGCTGACGTCCCCGGCCGTCCTGCTGTCAGCCAATGACACGCGCTGGTCCGGATACGACCTGATCACCCCGGGCCGCGCCCAGGGCACCGCCTTCCCGACCCTGTGGGCCCGGTCCAAGGCTGATGGCACCCTGCACGCCTTCTCCGTCAAGGGAACCGCCCAGTCCCCCGACCTCACGGGCTTCACCGATCCGGCCGCGGGTCCGATCACCGGAAAGGCCGACCCCAAGCTCTACCCCCGGGTCGGTTCCGACGGCGACATCAGCGGTGACGGCATCCCCGACCTGTGGGCCGTCGACGCCAACCAGCAGCTGGTCGCCTTCAACGGCGTCGGCGGTGCCGCGCCGCACCCGTCCGTCACCGGTATCGACCAGACCCCGGTCTCCCTGGGCAACCTGAACATGCCCAAGGCCCAGTGGAAGCTGACCGGCCAGACCGGCACCACCACCCCCAGCGCGGTGGGCAACTACCCTGCCACCACGGCGGGTGTCACCTTCCCCACAGAGCCGATCAACGGCCGGAGCACCGCCTACGCCGCCTTCGGCGGCAGCCAGGCGACGATCACGGCCGGCGGACCGGTCGTCGACACCCGCAAGAGCTTCACCCTCACCACCTGGGCCAAGCCCGGTGCCCAGGGCGGTCTCATCGCCAGCCAGGACGGGAGCAGGAACAGCGCTTTCACCCTCTACGCCGACCCCGCCAACAACAACTGGCGCTTCGCCCTCGCCAAGGCAGACGACGGAGGATGGCCGTACGACTGGTCCGACGCCGTGAACGAGACCGCCCGCTACACCCCGGGCAAGTGGGCCCTGCTCACCGCCGTCTACAACGCGGACACCGGCCTCATGAGCCTGTACGTCAACGGCGTCCTCGCCGCCAGCGGCAACCACCAGGCCGCCCTGAGCCCAGCCCCTGCCGGGCCACTGGTCCTCGGTCGGTACCAGGTCGGTGCCCAGCCTGACTACTTCGCCGGCGGCTTCACCGGTGGGATCAGCAACCTGGGCGTCTACCCGTACGCCGCCCCGCCGACCGCCCCCGGAGCCACTGTCAAGATCACCATCAGTGCCACCGGCCGGTGCCTCGACAACGAACACGGCATCGACGCGGACGGCAACAAGATCCAGGTCTACGACTGCAACGAGATCAACGGCGGTGCCGCCCAGAAGTTCGAGATCCGCGCAGACGGCACGGTCCGCGTCGCGGGCAAGTGCCTGGACGCCAGCAACACCGGCACCGCCAACGGGACCCTGATTCTGCTCTTCACCTGCAACGGCCAGCCCAACCAGCAGTTCCTGCCCCGTGCCGACGGCAGCCTCTACAACCCCGTCTCCGGGCGCTGTGTCGACGCGAGCGACATGGTCAGCGGCATCCAGCCCTACCTGTGGGACTGCAACCGCACCAACCCCCAGCGCTGGAACGTACCCGCCCTGAACACCGCGCCGCTGCCGATCCCGGCGCCCTGACGCGGTCACCGCACCAACGGCCGGCCCGGCCCCTCGTTCAGCGAGGGGCCGGGCCGGCCTCGTCCTGTCTGCGGTGCGGCACGGAGGGCGCGCCGGGGCTCACCTGAGCCGCCGTCGGGCGGGCATCGGACACGTGTTCGCGCGTCACCTGAAGTGGTGAACCGGGTCGTATCCGCCGGGCGGCCTGGGTAGGCCCGTGTTGATCTCGTGCGGGGGGCCGGATCGGCCGGGTCCCCGTGTTCTGGAGGAAAGGCCCGCCCCGTCGTGACGCAGCAGCCGTTTCACCTGCCCGAGTTCTACCTGCCGTATCCGGCGCGGCTGAATCCCCACCTGGAGGAGGCGAGGGCGCACACCAAGCGGTGGGCGCGGGGGCTGGGGATGCTGGAGGGCTCAGGGGTGTGGGAGGAGCGGGACCTCGACTCGCACGACTACGCCCTGCTCTGCGCGTACACGCACCCCGACTGCGACAGCGAGGCCCTGTCCCTGATCACCGACTGGTACGTGTGGGTCTTCTTCTTCGACGACCACTTCCTGGAGATGTACAAGCGCACCCAGGACCGCGACGGGGCCAAGGCGTACCTCGACCGGCTCGGGGCCTTCATGCCGATGGACCTGGCGCGGGGATTCCCGGAGGCGACCAATCCGGTCGAGGCCGGGCTCGCCGACCTGTGGGCGCGTACCGTGCCGGCGATGTCGGCGGACTGGCGCGAGAGGTTCTCGGTCTCCACCAAGAACCTGCTCGACGAGTCCATGTGGGAGCTCGCCAACATCAACATCGGGCGCGTGGCCAACCCCCTCGAATACATCGAGATGCGGCGGAAGGTCGGCGGGGCGCCCTGGTCGGCGGGGCTGGTGGAGTACGCGGCGGCCGAGGTGCCCGCACGCGTGGCGCACTCGCGGCCGCTGGCCGTGCTGCGCGACGCCTTCTCCGACGGCGTCCACCTCCGCAACGACCTCTTCTCCTACCAGCGGGAGGTCGCCGACGAGGGCGAACTGTCCAACGCCGTCCTGGTGCTGGAGACCTTCCTCGGCTGTTCCACCCAGCAGGCCGCCGAGACCACCAACGACCTGATCACCTCCCGCCTCCAGCAGTTCGAGCAGACCGCCCTCGCCGAACTCCCCCCGCTCTTCGCCGAACACGCGCTCACCCCGGGCGAGATCGCGGCCGTCCTCGCCTATGTCAAGGGCCTCCAGGACTGGCAGTCCGGGGGGCACGAGTGGCACATGGTCTCCAGCCGGTACATGAACGAGGGCGCCCGGTCCACCACGCGGTGGTCCCTGCCCTTCCTGCCGAGCGGACTCGGCACCAGCGCCTTCGACCTCGGCTCCGTCTTCACCCGGCGGTCAATGGAGATGCGCCGGCGCTCCTTCACCTTCACCCCCTTCGAACCCACCGGCCCCTCCGTCATCCCCGAACTCCGCCTGCCCTTCGCCCTGTCCCTCAGCCCGCACCTGGCCTCCGCCCGCGAGGGTTCGGTGGCCTGGGCCCGCCGGATGGGGCTCCTGGACCCGCAGCCCGGGGACCCCGGCTCGGCGATCTGGACCGAGGAGAAGCTGCGCGGCTTCGACTTCGCCCTCTGCTCCGCCGGCATCGACCCCGACGCCACCGCCGAGGCGCTCCTGACCGGCACGCTCTGGCTGACCTGGGGGACGTACGCCGACGACTACTACCCGGTGGTGTTCGGGCAGTCCGGGAACGTCGCCGCAGCCAAGGCGGGCACCGCGCGGCTGGTCTCGATGATGCCGCTGGAGGACGGCGAGCCGCCCGAGGCTCCGGCCATCCCGATGGAACGCGCCCTCGCGGACCTGTGGCAGCGCACGGCCGCCGGTATGTCCCGGGCGGTGCGCGCCGAGTTCCGGGCCACCGTCGTGGAGATGCTGGAGAGCTGGGTCTGGGAGGTGGACAACCAGGCCCACCGCCGCGTGCCCGACCCGGTGGACTACGCCGAGATGCGCCGCCGCACCTTCGGCACCCGGCTGACCATGTACACGTGCCGGCTCGGGCAGGGCCGGGGCATTCCCGAGGCGATCTACGGTTCGGGGACCATCCGTTCCCTGGAGAACGCGGCGGCGGACGTCGCCTGCCTGATGAACGACATCTTCTCGTACCAGAAGGAGGTGGAGTTCGAAGGCGAGATGCACAACCACCTGGTCGTCACCAGGAACTTCTTCGACATCGGCTACCCGGAGGCCCTCCACATCTGCCACTCCCTCATGAACCGGCGCCTGGAGGAGTTCCAGCACATCGTCGCGCACCAGCTGCCCGTGCTGTACGAGGACTGGAAGCTGGACGCCGCCGGCCGCGCCGGGCTCGACGCGTACGTGGGCGAACTCCAGGACTGGCTGGCCGCGATCCTCAACTGGCACCAGTCGGTTCGGCGTTACGGTGAGGAGGAGCTGCGTCGCGACCGGGGCGACGGGCTCTCCGCGGCAGTCCTGAGCAGTGGCTTCGGCATGGCGGCGGCCCGCCCCTGGGGCGTGCGGCGTCAGGCGGCGGGGGCGGCGCGGAGGGAGCCGGTGGTCTTGCCCGCGGGTTCGCTGAGGTAGCAGATCAGCTTCCGGTCGCCCGAGGTCCAGTTGTCGGCACTCGGACCGAAGAAGTACTCCGTCAGCGTGGGCGAGAGCTTCGCGTGGGGGCCCACGTAGTCGGCGAGCGTCTTGCCGCCGCACTTGTCGCGGGCGATGGGCAGGAGTTTCGCCGCGCCCGGGTAGGGCCCGTCCGGCAGGGTGAGGACCGCGTACGCCTCCGACTGGTGCGGCGTGTCACAGGGGACGACGTCCACCGACACGGGGCTCTGGGTCACCTTGTCGTTCTGGTAGTCCTTCGGAGCGGTACTGGCGTTGAAGCAGTCGCCCACCTTGATGTCGCCGACGCCGCCCGGGTCGTCGGCGGCGCCGGCCCCGTACGCCGTACCGGCGCCGCCGATCACACCGACGCCGCCGATGCCGAGGAGCAGGGTGACCGCGAGGGCGGCGCCGTGGACGGCGCGGGCGCGCGGCGGCCGGGGCAGTCTGGACATGCGCGGCTCTCCTTGCACTGGGGGGTGAGACGCGGTGGCCGTTCCGCTTCCCACGCTACTCCCGGACCGCCGCTCGGGCCTACCGGGAGCCGGGCCCGCTCCAGTCCGCCGGGATCCGGCCGAGGCGGACCCGCTGGGGGTGGTCGCCGACGGGGACGGAGACCCGCTTGGCCCCGGTGGCGAAGTCGATGGCGGTGACCCGGTCGGCGCCGCTCTCGGAGATCACGCAGCCCTTGCCGTCCCCGTCCACCGTGGCCCAGTACGGCTTGTCGGCGGGGACCAGCGGGCCCTCGGCGAGGGTGGCGCGGTCCACAACGGTGGCGTAGTCGTCCATGGTGCCGGCGACGCAGAGCTTGGTCCCGTCGGGGCTGATGGACAGGCCGTGGTGGCGGGAGTCGTTGACCCAGGTGGTGCGGTCGGTGCTGGTGGCCGGGTTCTCGGGGAGGGTCTTGACCCGGGTGATCCGGTCGGCGGCCGTGTCGTACTCCACGAGGCCGTTGAAGAAGGACACCTGGAAGTAGAGCGTGGACTCGTCGGGGGTGAAGACCATCGGGCGGACGGCGTCGGAGAGGTCCGGCCGGCCGAAGGCGTCCAGCCGTTCACGCATGTCGACGGTCCGGACGGTGCGGAAGGTCTGCGCGTCGACGACGGTGAGCTTGCGGTCGCCCTTCGTCCAGTCGAGCCAGGGCGCGTCGAGGGCGGAGGTGACGTCCCCGATGGAGCTGTTCCACAGCAGGCGGCCGCCCTGGGTGAAGGTGTTCTCGTGCGGCTTGTCGCCGGTCGCGAAGGAGCCGACCTGCCGGCCGGTGGCGACGTCCAGGACGTGCACGGTGTTGGCGGTGGAGGCGGACACGGCCACCCGCGTGCCGTCGGGCGAGACGGCCATGTGGTCGGCGCGGTAACCGGCCACCGGGAAGCGCCAGTTGATCCGGCCGGACCGCAGGTCGACGGAGACGACGTCGGCGAAGCTCGGGCGCGAGACGACCACCGCCGACCCGTCGGGGGTGGTGTACATGTCGTCGGCGAACTGGTCGTGCCCCTCCCCCGCGGTGGCACGGATGCCGAGGAAGAAGCCGAGCTTCACGGGGTTGAGGTAGATCTCCCGGAGCCGTTCCTCCTTGTCGGGGATCACGTTGATCCTGCCGACGCGGGCGAGGTCGCCGGTGGAGGCGAGCACATCGGCGGTGCCGTCCCAGTTGTTGCCGACGAGGAGCACCTGCCGCAGCCCCGCTCCGGCGGCGGAGGGCGCCGCGGCGGCCGGGCCGGGGGCGGACGCGAGGCCGGCGAGGCCCGCGACACCCGCAAGCGCGAGGGCACACAGGAGACGGGGGGTGAGACGACCGTACCGGGACATCCGCTCAACTCCGTTGCGAGGTAGCGCCGTTACCGGGCGGTAAAGTAGGCGGGACGAGAAGAAGGCGCAACCCCCAGGAGGGTGCGCCTTCTGTCACTCCGGCCGTTCGCAGGCCCGGGCTTCCTCAGGCGACCGAGCCGATGCGGCTGACGACCGTCTGGGAGGAGTCCCGGTGGATCGGGATGTGCGCGCCGGTCAGGGCCGCCCCGGAGCCGCCGCGGCGGTTGGCCACGATCTCGGCGGCGATGGACAGCGCGGTCTCCTCGGGGGAGCGGGCGCCCAGGTCCAGGCCGATCGGGGAGCGCAGCCGGGCCAGTTCGAGCTCGGTGACGCCGACCTCGCGCAGCCGCTTGTTGCGGTCCTCGTGGGTGCGGCGGGAGCCCATGGCACCGACGTAGGCGACGGGGAGCCGCAGGGCCAGTTCGAGGAGCGGGACGTCGAACTTGGCGTCGTGGGTGAGGACGCACAGGACGGTACGGGCGTCGACGCCGCCGGACCCGGCCTGGGCCTCCAGGTAGCGGTGGGGCCAGTCGACCACGACCTCGTCGGCCTCGGGGAAGCGCTGCTTCGTGGCGAAGACGGGCCGGGCGTCGCACAGGGTCACGTGGTAGCCGAGGAACTTGCCGATCCGCACCAGGGCGGAGGCGAAGTCGATGGCCCCGAAGACGATCATCCGCGGGGGCGGGACGCTGGACTCGACCAGCACCTTGAGCGGCTCGCCGCAGAGCCGGCCGTCCGCGCCGATCTCCAGCACGCCGGTCCGGCCGGCGTCGAGCATGGCGCGGGCCTCCTCGGCGAGGGTGCGGTCGAGTTCGGGGTGGCCGCCGAAGCCGCCTTCGAAGGTGCCGTCGGCGAGGACCACCACCGCGCGGCCCATGAGCTCGGCCGGGCCCTCGGCTATCCGGGCCAGGGCCGCCGCCTCGCCCCGGGAGGCGGCGCGCAGGGCGGTGGCCAGGGTCTCGCGCACGGGGGAGCCCGCCGGCACCGGGGTGACCAGGATGTCGATGATTCCGCCGCAGGTCAGGCCCACGGCGAAGGCGTCGTCGTCGCTGTAGCCGAAGCGTTCCCGGACGGTCTCGCCGTCTTCCAGGGCCTGCCGGCACAGGTCGTACACCGCGCCCTCCACGCAGCCGCCGGAGACCGAGCCGATGGCCGTGCCCTCGCTGTCGACGGCGAGGGCGGCTCCGGGCTGCCGGGGCGCGCTGCCGCCGACCGCCACCACGGTGGCCACGGCGAAGTCACGTCCCTGCTCGACCCACCGGTTCAGTTCTTCGGCGATGTCCAGCATGTGCGGCCTCCTCGGAGAGGTTCGTTTCCAGTATGGGTTGCGTGAAGGGTGGTGGCCCGGCCGGACCCCGGCGCCGGGGCGCTGGGGTCCGGCCGGGCCGGGTGCCGGTTCGGCGGTCCTACTTGACGCCGAGCCAGCCCTCGATCGGGTGGAGGGCGTAGAAGACCAGGAACACCCCGGTCAGCGCCCACATGAAGCCGCCGATCTCCCGGGCCTTGCCCTGGGCCACCTTGATGGCGGTGTAGGAGATGACACCGGCGGCGACACCGGCCGTGATCTGGTAGGTGAACGGCATGATCACGACGGTCAGGAAGACCGGGATCGCGGTGGCCGCGTCGGCCCAGTCCACGTGGCGGGCGTTCTGCATCATCATCGCGCCGATGACCACCAGCGCCGCGGAGGCGACCTCACCCGGGACGATCTGCGTGATCGGGGTGAAGAAGAGGCAGGCGGCGAAGAACAGGCCGGTGACGACGGAGGCGAGACCTGTGCGGGCACCCTCACCGACGCCGGTCGCGGACTCGACGAAGACCGTCTGGCCGGAGCCGCCGGCGATGCCGCCGAGGGCGCCGCCGGCACCGTCGATGAACAGGGCCTTGGACAGGCCCGGCATCCGGCCCTGTTCGTCGGCGAGCTTGGCCTCGGTGCCGACGCCGATGATCGTGGCCATGGCGTCGAAGAAGCCGGCGAGCACCAGGGTGAAGACGATCATGCCGATGGTCATCGCACCGACCTCGCCCCAGCCGCCGAACTCGACGTGGCCGAAGAGGGAGAAGTCGGGCATCGATATCGCGGAGCCGTTGAGCGCCGGCGGACCGCTGCGCCACGCCTTGGGGTCGATGTCCGCGACGGCGTTCAGCAGGACGGCGAGAACGGTGCCGCCGACGATGCCGATCAGGATCGCGCCGGGGACCCGGCGGGCCTGGAGCATGAAGATGGCGAGCAGGGTGATGCAGAACAGCAGCACGGGCCAGCCGGCGAGCTCACCGGCGGGGCCGAGCGTGACCGGGCCACCGCCCTGGGAGGCGTGGACGAAGCCCGCCTTCACGAGGCCGATGAGCGCCACGAACATGCCGATGCCCATGGTGATCGCGTGCTTGAGCGCGAGGGGGATGGCGTTCATGATCATCTCGCGGAGGCCGGTGACGACCAGGAGACAGATCACGACGCCGTACATCACGCACATGCCCATGGCCTGCGGCCAGGTCATGTGGGGGGCCACCTGCGAGGACAGGACGCCGGAGACGGACAGGCCGGCGGCGAGGGCCAGCGGGACCTTGCCGATGAAGCCCATCAGGAGGGTGGTCGCGGCCGCGGCGAAGGCGGTGGCCGTGATCAGGGCCTTCTGGCTCATCGTGTCTCCGGCGGCGTCCTTGCCGGAGAGGATCAGCGGGTTGAGCAGGAGGATGTACGCCATCGCCATGAAGGTCGTGACGCCGCCACGAATCTCATTGCCGAGGTTCGACCCTCTATGGGTGATGTGAAAGTACCGGTCGAGCCAAGAACGCCCAGCGGGATTGCGAGTGCCGTCGCCGGCCTCTTCCGCGGTGGTCTTGGGCTCCACAGACGACTGGGTCATGGTGCCTGACTCCCAAGGTTCAAAGGGGCACCCGCATAAAGATTGGAGACGCGGGATTTGGGAAAATGCGTTGGCTGCACGACCCGGGGTGACGGCCCGAGGCGACGCGAATGGTGCACTGCGTGTACTGCGGGTAGTACGGGGTGACCGCTTGCTACTACGTGGGGGGGGTTCGCAGGGGTACTGCGGTGAAGCGGACCGCGAGCGGTGCGGTTACTTCGGTGCTCCGGGCGGTGCGGGCGGCAAGTGTGACGTTCCCGTGTGCCGCACCGCCCGGAGAGTCGGGGGGGGTCCGGGGGCCTCGCGGCCCCCGGACCGGCCGGCGTCTAGAGGGTCCCGGTGAGGGCTTCCGGACGGATCGGCGTCTTGTTGAGCTCCAGGCCGGTCGCCGCCCGGATCGCCGCGAGGACGGCGGGGGTGGACGACAGGGTCGGGGCCTCGCCCAGACCGCGCAGGCCGTAGGGGGCGTTGGGGTCGGCGAGCTCCAGGACGTCGACCGGGATGGTCGGGGTGTCGAGGATGGTCGGGATCAGGTAGTCCGTGAAGGAGGGGTTGCGCACCTTCGCGGTCTTCGGGTCCACGATGATCTCTTCCATGACCGCCACGCCGAGGCCCTGGGTGGTGCCACCCTGGATCTGGCCCACGACGGAGAGCATGTTGAGCGCCTTGCCGACGTCCTGGGCGGTCGCCAGTTCCACGACCTTGACCAGGCCGAGCTCGGTGTCCACCTCGACGACCGCGCGGTGCGCGGCGAAGGTGTACTGGACGTGGCCGTCGCCCTGGCCGGTGACCAGGTCGAACGCGACGGTGGGGCGGTGGCGGAACTCGAGTTCGAGGTCGATGGCCTCGTCCTCCAGGATGTCGGCGATGTCCGCGAGGACCTCACCGCCGTCCGTGACGACCTTGCCGGCCTCCAGGAGGAGCTCGGCCTGGGCCCACGCCGGGTGGTAGGAGCCGTTCTTGCGGCGGCCCATCTCCAGCAGCGCCTCGCGCACGGCCTCACAGGTGTTCTTCACGGCGCCACCGGTCATGTACGTCTGCCGCGAGGCGGACGTGGAACCGGCGGAGCCGACCTGCGTGTCGGCCGGGTGGATGGTCACCTGTGTGACGCCCAGCTCGGTACGGGCGATCTGCGCGTGGACGGTGACACCGCCCTGGCCGACCTCCGCCATGGCCGTGTGGACCATCGCGACGGGCTCGCCGTTGATGACCTCCAGGCGCACGCGGGCGGTGGAGTAGTCGTCGAAGCCCTCGGAGAAGCCGACGTTCTTGATGCCGACCGCGTAGCCGACGCCGCGGACGACGCCCTCGCCGTGCGTGGTGTTCGACAGGCCGCCGGGCAGCGCGCGCAGGTCCGCGGCCTCGCCGGCGGTCTCCCACTGGCGCTCCGGCGGCAGCGGGCGGGCCTTGACCCGCCGCAGCAGCTCGGCGACCGGCGCCGGGGAGTCCACGACCTGGCCGGTGGGCATGATCGTGCCCATCTCCATGGCGTTGAGCTGGCGGAACTCGACCGGGTCCATGCCCAGCTTCGCCGCGAGCTTGTCCATCTGGGCCTCGTACGCGAAGCACGCCTGGACGGCTCCGAAGCCGCGCATCGCGCCGCAGGGCGGGTTGTTCGTGTAGAGCGCGATGGCCTCGATGTCCACGTCGTCGATGACGTACGGGCCCACCGAGAGGGAGGAGGCGTTGCCGACGACGGCCGGGGAGGCCGAGGCGTAGGCGCCGCCGTCCAGCACGATCCGGCACTTCATGTGCGTGATCTTGCCGTCCTTGGTGGCGCCGTGCTCGTACCAGAGCTTCGCCGGGTGGCGGTGCACGTGGCCGAAGAAGGACTCGAACCGGTTGTAGACGATCTTGACCGGCTTGTTCGTGGCCAGGGCCAGGAGGCAGGCGTGGATCTGCATCGAGATGTCCTCGCGGCCGCCGAAGGCACCGCCGACGCCGGAGAGCGTCATGCGCACCTTCTCCTCGGGCAGGCCGAGGACGGGGGCGATCTGCTTGAGGTCCGAGTGCAGCCACTGGGTGGCGACGTACAGGTCGACACCACCGTCCTCGGCGGGCACGGCGAGGCCGGACTCCGGACCGAGGAACGCCTGGTCCTGCATGCCGAAGGTGTACTCGCCCTCGACGATCACATCGGCCCGCTTGCGGGCCTCCTCCACGTCGCCGCGGATGATCGGCTGGCGGTGCACGATGTTCGGGTGCGGGACGTGACCGGAGTGGTGGTCGTCGCGGCCCGGGTGGATCAGCGGCGCGTCGGCGGCGAGGGCGGACGCCTCGTCCGTGACGAGCGGCAGCTCCCTGTAGTCGATCTTGATCTTGGCGGCCGCGCGGCGGGCGGTCTCGGGGTGGTCGGCGGCCACGAGGGCGACCGGCTCGCCGTGGTGGCGTACGCGGCCGTTGGCCAGGACGGGAGTGTCCTGGATCTCCAGGCCGTAGTTCTTCATCTCGGCCGGCAGGTCGTCGTACGTCAGCACCGAGTAGACGCCCGGCATGGCCAGGGCCTCGGAGATGTCGATGGAGACGATCTCGGCGTGGGCGACGGTGCTGCGCAGGGTCTGGCCCCACAGCATGTCCTCGTGCCACATGTCCGAGGAGTACGCGAACTCACCGGTGACCTTGAGGGTGCCGTCCGGGCGGAGGGTGGACTCGCCGATGCCGCCCTGGGTGTGCTTCTGGGTGACGTTCGTCGGGGTCCCGGAAGGCGTGGTACGGGTGTTGGCCATGATCAGACAGCCTCTCCCTGACGGGCGGCCGCGAGGCGGACCGCGTCGAGAATCTTCTCGTAGCCCGTGCAGCGGCAGAGGTTGCCGGACAGGGCCTCACGGATGTCCTGGTCGGACGGGGACGCGTTGCTCTCCAGCAGCGCGTCGGCCTGCACGAGCAGACCCGGGGTGCAGAAACCGCACTGCACGGCGCCGGCGTCGATGAACGCCTGCTGGATGTTGGAGAGTTCGGTGCCCTCGCCGGTCTGGGAGTCGGTGCCCTTGGCGGACCACTGCCTGGCCTCGTCCGTGGACACGCCCTTGCCGCCGCCGCAGGCGCCGGTGCCGCAGGCGTGGCCGTGCTCCTCGCGCTGCTTGGCGAAGTCGGCCAGGCCCTCGACGGTCACCACGTCGCGGCCCTCGACCTGACCGGCCGCGACCAGGCAGGAACAGACCGGTACGCCGTCGAGGCGGACGGTGCAGGAACCGCACTCGCCCTGCTCGCAGGCGTTCTTCGAGCCGGGCAGGCCCAGGCGCTCACGCAGCACGTACAGGAGGGACTCGCCCTCCCAGACGTCGTCGGCTTCCTGCGGACGACCGTTGACGGTGAAATTGACGCGCATGGTTACGCAGCCCCTTCAAGCGAGCGGCCGTTGGTGCCGCGGTACTGCTCCCAGGTCCAGACGAGCTGGCGGCGAGCAAGGATGCCAACCGCGTGACGGCGGTACTTCGCCGTGCCGCGGACGTCGTCGATCGGGTTGCAGGCGCCGGAGGCGAGCTCACCGAACTGCTTGGCGATCGACGGGGTGATGACCTTGCCGTTGTCCCAGAAACCGCCCTCTTCGAGCGCGGCGTTCAGGAACTCCTCGGCGGCCTTCGCCCGGACCGGGGTCGGGGCGGCCGAGCCGATGCCCGTACGGACCGTGCGGGTGTCGGGGTGCAGCGCGAGGCCGAAGCCGCACACCGCGATGACCATCGCGTTGCGGGTGCCGACCTTCGAGTACTGCTGGGGCCCGGTGGCGTTCTTGATGTGGACCGACTTGATGAGCTCGTCGGCGGCGAGCGCGTTGCGCTTGACACCGGTGTAGAACTCGTCGATCGGGATCATCCGGGAACCGCGTACGGACTCCACCTCGACCTCGCAGCCGGCGGCCAGCAGCGCGGGGTGGGAGTCACCGGCGGGCGAGGCGCAACCGAGGTTGCCGCCGACGCCGCCGCGGTTGCGGATCTGCGGGGACGCGACCGTGTGCGAGGCGAGCGCGAGACCCGGCAGCGTGCCGCGCAGGTTCTCCATGATCTGGGTGTACGGAACGGAGGCACCCAGCTCGGTGACCTCCTCGCCGACCTCCCACTCCCGCAGCAGCTCGATGCGGCCCAGGTCCAGGAGGTATTCCGGACGGCGGTGGTCGAAGTTGATCTCGACCATGATGTCGGTGCCACCCGCAATCGGCACAGCTGTGGGGTACTCGGCCTTGGCGGCGAGTGCCTCCTCCCAGCTGGCGGGGCGAAGGAAGTCCATGTGCGGCTCTCTTCTTCTTAGTCGGGCCGTTCACTTCAAGCCAGGAGGCCAAGCGGCCCTCGACTGGTCGTTCACGTGCTGTTAACGCGGTGTGGAGCCAGTACACAAGCCAGGGGTCCCGGGGTGCAGTCACCGAAACCATGAAGGAGTTGGCTGGGTGCCTCCCTCGTCTTGTAGATTCGTATGAAAGGCAGGATGCGACGACCTGCCCGATTTCCAACGGCAACATTCGAGACAGATCGGCGGCGACATCATGCGGCTGCGCGCACTGCTGGAAACCGAGGCGCTGGGGCTGCGGCTGCTGGGCGGCGAGGAAGAACTCGACCGGACGGTCCGCGGGGTCATGACGACCGACCTGAGGGATCCCAGCCGATATCTCTCCGGAGGAGAACTCGTCCTCACGGGCCTGGCATGGCGAAGAAATTCAGCCGACTCCGAGCCTTTCGTACGAATCCTCGCGAGCGCGGGGGTCGCGGGGCTCGCGGCCGGTGAGGCGGAATTGGGCGACATCCCCGATGATCTCGTTTCAGCCTGTCGGCGCAATCGGCTGCCGCTGTTCGCCGTCAACGAGGACGTTGCGTTCGCCACCATCACGGAGTACGTGGTGCGGCAGGTCTCCGGTGAGCGCGCGGGCGACCTCGCGGCCGTGGTCGACCGGCACCGGCGGCTGATGACCTCGGGGCCGGCGGGCGGTGGACCCGATGTGGTGCTGGATCTGCTCACCACGGACCTCGATCTGCGGGCCTGGGTGCTCTCCCCCACCGGACGGCAGATCGCCGGGGCGGGCGAGCCCCTGGCCCCGGGCCTCTGCGCGACGCTGGCGAGCGAACACCTGGCGGCGGTCCGGACCGGCCGCAGGGGCCCGCACCGGATGTCCCTTCAGGGTATTACGTACTCCCTCTTCCCGATCAGGGGAGCGGGCCGGGGCCAGGGGCCCGGCGCCCGTGACGTGCGCGAGAACGTGCTGTCCGACTGGCTGCTGGCCGTCGAGGCGGACGCGGGCGACTGGCCCGCCGAACGGCTCGATCTGCTCCAGGGCGTCACCCAGCTGATCGCCGTCGAGCGGGACCGCCGCGACGCGGCCCGTACGGTGCGCCGCCGACTGGCGCAGGAGGTGCTGGAGCTGGTCCAGACGGGCGCCCCGCCCGCCGAGATCGCCGCCCGCCTGCGGGTGGCCGCGCCGGTGCTGCTGCCCGGGCTGGGCTCCGCCCCGCACTGGCAGGTCGTCGTGGCGCGGGTGGACTGGGACGGCGGGGACATCCCCGGCGGCCCGGTGGCCCAGTCGCTGCTGGAGGAGATCCTGGTCGACCCGTCGCTGTCCGGCCCGGAGCCGTCCGACCGGATCGCGGTGGCCCATGCGGGTGACGAGGCCATCGCCCTGGTGCCGCTGCCCGCGCTCCCCGGCGACTCCGGTGAGGACAAGGGACCCGACTCGGCCCTGCACGCCGATGTGCTGCTGGCGTCCGTACGCGAACCCCTGGCGGCCGGCCTGGACGGTGACGGCCGGCTCACGCTGGGTGTCAGCGCGGCGGTGCACTCCGCCGAGGGGCTGCGCGGGGCGCTGGAGGAGGCCCGGCACGCCCGCCGGGTCGCCGCCGCCCGGCCCGGCCGGGTCTGCGCCGCGGGCCACCACGAGCTCGCCTCGCACGTGCTGCTGCTGCCGTTCGTGCCGGACGACGTACGCCGCGCCTTCACGGCCCGGCTGCTGGACCCGCTGCGGGACTACGACCGCCGGCACCGGGCGGAGCTCATCCCGACCCTGGAGGCGTTCCTCGACTGCGACGGCTCCTGGACCCGCTGCGCGACGCGCCTGCACCTGCACGTCAACACGCTGCGCTACCGGGTCGGGCGAATCGAGCAGCTGACGGCGCGCGACCTCTCGCGGCTGGAGGACAAGCTGGACTTCTTCCTGGCACTGCGCATGAGCTGAGCGAA
Source organism: Streptomyces sp. NPDC006687 (assembly GCF_040636215.1). NCBI lineage: Bacteria > Bacillati > Actinomycetota > Actinomycetes > Kitasatosporales > Streptomycetaceae > Streptomyces > Streptomyces sp. NPDC006687. The sequence goes on from NZ_JBEYJJ010000010.1 coordinate 213,562, forward strand.
TCACCGGCGGGGTGGCGCGAGGAACCGGACGGGGCCGCTGACGAACCGTCCGGACTTTGTGAAAGAGTTCACCCGACCCCTTGGCCGATGCAGCCGATCCGTGCTCTCATTTCGCCCCAGGGCTCAACGACGTGCTGCTTGGTTGCTTCGGGGAGGGCAATGTGGCGGATACCGCCATGTCCGGTGCGGGATCAACGGGGGGCGACGACCCCCTCCAGCGGGCGATATGGCGGCTGCGCTCGCGCGGCTGTTGGACGGACGCGGCGGCCCTGCTGGCGCCGTACGCGCACGAGGCCGGGGCGGCGGTCCAGCGGACCGGGCTCCTGGTGGAACGGTGCCTGTTCACCGGGCAGGGCTGGAGCGAGGCGGAGGACGCGCTCCGGGTGGCGGAGGCCGCGGCCCGGGACGACGACGAACGCGGGGCGGCGGCCTGCGAGCGGGGCCACCTGGCCTACGCCGCGACGGTGCTCGGCGTCCGGGACCGGGCGGACGAGGCCCGCTCGGCGCTCGGCCGGGCGGCGGCGCTGCTGTCCCCGGCCTCGCGCACCCGCCCGCTGCTGGACTTCCGGCGGGGTCTGGTCGCCGAGCACCTCGCGGACGCCCCGCAGGCGGCCCGGCCGGCCTACCACCGCGCCCACGCCGGGGCCGAGGCCCACGGGGACACGCTGCTGCTGTCCTTCACCTGGCGCCACCTGGCCGCGCTGTCCCTGCGGGACGGTGAGGTCGCCGAGGCCCGCAAGGGCTTCGCGGAGTCCCTGCGGATCCGGGAGGACCTGGGGTTCCTCGTCGGCACGGCCCCCGCCCTGGCGGCCCTGGCCGAGGCCGAACCGGAACCGGAGGCCGCCCGGCTGCGGGCGGAGGCCCGCCGCCTGTTCCACCTCCTGGGCGGCATCCCCACCTGGCTCGCGGACCAGCTCCAGCCGGCCCTTCCCTGACGCGCGGCCCCCTACGCGCCGGCGAAGTGCTCGCGGACCAGGGACTCCACCACCGGGAGGTCCCGGGCGATCAGGGCCTCCAAGAGCGCCGAGTGCTCGGCCGCGTCGGCCACCAGGTCGGCCCGCCGCACCCGTGGGGCGCCCGGCAGCGGCCACTGCGCCCGCCGGTGGAGCTCCTCGGCGATCTGCACCAGCTGCCCGTTGTCCGCCAGCGAGAGCACCGCGCGGTGGAAGGCCCGGTCCGCCTCCCCGTACGCCGGCACGTCCCCGGCGGCGGCCGCCTCGGCCGTCGCCAGGGCGGCCGGGCGCAGCGCCTCCCAGGCGGCGGCCGGCACCGAGCGGGCCAGCCGCAGCATCACCGGGACCTCGATCAGGGCCCGTACCTCGGCCAGCTCCGCCAGGGTCCGGGAGGTACGGGCCACCACCCGGAAGCCCCGGTTGGGCAGGCATTCCACCGCCCCCTCCAGCGCCAGCTGCTGCATCGCCTCGCGGACGGGGGTGGCGGAGACCCCGAAGCGCTCGCCGAGCGCCGGGCCCGAGTAGATCTCCCCCGGCACCAGCTCGCCGTCGACCAGCGCCGCGCGCAGCGCGCGGAGCACCTGTCCGCGCACCGAATGCCGCAGCACCTTCTGCGCGGGCACCGCCGGAAGGGCAGGGGCCGCTTCGTACACTCGGTCCTCCTCCGGGTCTCGACCGGTTCCGAGGATAGGCGACGGCCCCGGCTGCGCCTCCGGCCCGGATTGCGGCATCGCTCACATCGGCGAGCGCCGCGACCTCGCTCCCGCGCGGGCCGGGGACGCGCCGGCGGGGACCGGGGGCCGGCCGACCGCCGGCGGCGGCCATACCGCCCGGTGACGGCCCCCCTCAGCGCCCACGGCCGTACCGATGCCCCCGGGACCGGAACCCACCCGGTCGAGTGAACCGGATTCGAACACAACTCTGCTTTTCCGTAAGGGAGTTCGAGACACAACACCCTATCCGACGGCACCCGCCCCCCGTTGGCGTCCACTTGACCCGAAACCCACGTGCACCACGGACCGGCTGCGCCACTATGACGCCCGGAAAGCCGCATACGCGAGGCAAGGGACACCGCATGAGACTGACCGACATATCGCTGGACTGGCTGCTGCCCGGCAGCCTGTTGATCCTGGGCGTGCTTGCGGCAGTGGCGGTGCTGGCCCGGGGCAAGCGGGAGAGCGAGAAGGCCGCGGCGGCCGAGGACAGCTGGGAGCGCAGCGAGGAGCGGCGCCGGCGCAAGGAGGCCGTCTACGGGACCGCCTCGTACGTCCTGCTGTTCTGCTGCGCGGCGGTGGCCGCCGCGCTCTCCTTCCACGGGCTGGTCGGCTTCGGCCGGCAGAACCTGAACCTCTCCGGCGGCTGGGAGTACCTGGTCCCCTTCGGCCTCGACGGCGCCGCCATGTTCTGCTCGGTCCTCGCGGTCCGCGAGGCCAGCCACGGCGACGCCGCCCTGGGGTCCCGGATGCTGGTCTGGCTGTTCGCGGGAGCGGCGGCCTGGTTCAACTGGGTGCACGCGCCCCGCGGTTCGGGCCACGACGGCGCGCCGCAGTTCTTCGCGGGGATGTCGCTCTCGGCGGCCGTGCTCTTCGACCGCGCGCTCAAGCAGACCCGCCGGGCGGCGCTGCGCGAGCAGGGCCTCATCCCCCGCCCGCTGCCGCAGATCCGTATGGTCCGCTGGCTGCGGGCTCCCCGGGAGACCTTCGGCGCCTGGTCGCTGATGCTGCTGGAAGGCGTACGCACGCTCGACGAAGCCGTCGACGAGGTACGGGAGGACAAGAAGGAGCGGGAGCAGGACCGGCACCGCAGGCGGGAGCAGCACCGTCTGGACCGCGCCCGCATCAGGGCGCTGGGCCGGCAGAACCGGGCGTTCGGGCGGGCGCGGGCGCGTCAGGTCGATCTGCCGGGGCTGGCCCCGGGGACGGGCTCCGCGCCGACCGGCGCGGAGCCGGCCATATCGGAACCGGAACAGCTGCCCCCTCTCTCCCAGCTCCCCCTGGCAGGATCCCCCAGAAGGCCCTCCCTGCAAGCCGTGAGCGCAGCCGAGACCGCTGATCCGGCCGGTCCCCGGACGGTCGACCTCACCGCCGAGGACGACACCCAGACCATTCCCCGCCTCGACTCCCTGGAGCGCAAGCTGAAGGATCTCGAGCAGCAGTTCGGCTGAACGGCCCGGCGGCCGGACCGCCGGTCCTCCCGCGGCGGGGCGGCCTCCGGGCGGCCCCGCTGTCGTATGCCGGGAGCCGCCGCCGTTACCCGGCGTCCTCCAGGACGTCATCCGGGACGTCCTCCAGCTCGAACCAGACCACCTTGCCGGGGCCCAGTGCCGGCGGGTCGACGCCCCAGGTGTCGGCCAGCGCCTCGACCAGGACCAGCCCCCGTCCGTGCGTACCGTCGTCGGCGGACGGTACGTGCGGCCGGGGCGGGCGGGTGGCGCCGTCGCGGACCTCGACCCGTAAGCGGGCGTCGCTGACGCTCGCGGACACCTCGGCTCCCCCTTCCGTGTGGACGAGGGCGTTGGTGACAAGCTCGGTGACCAGCAGTTCGGCCACCTCGGCCGTCCCGGCCCGGCAGCGGTGCCGGAGCAGCTCCCGCAGGTCCCGGCGGACCTGGCCCACCGCCCGCAGATCGGCCCGGGGCACGCTGCGCGTCATCCGTGTCTGGTCCGGTGACGGTTCGCGCGCCACCGGGCGCCCCCTCCGCCACTGCTTTCCGGTCTTCGCCCCCACGCGCACGGCGATGTACCTCCCCGTATCCGTATCACTGTGTCCGGGCCTGACGGTCGAACAGGTCTACGGGATGCATGCCCCCGGGACGGGTCCACACTCCTTGGCCCTCGGGGGCCGGACCGGCCCGTACCGGCGGGTTCCGGCCACCCTCAGTCCCCCGGCCGCGGCCCGGCAGACGGGGTCGGGGCGCCCAGGGGGTGCGGATCCGGTCACGCTCCGGGCACCGCCGCCCCGGGGGAACCGACAGCCCCGCGGCCCGGGCCACGGGCGTCGACCGCAGCGGCCGCCGGGCGGCGCCGGCCGGGAGCGCCGCCCGGCCTCCGGTGGGACGGAGGCCGGAAACCGGCAGGTGCTCCGGTCCGGCGTGCGGGGTGGACCGCCGAAGAGGAGCACTTTGACGGGCGGCCCGTACTGCACGGAGGGGAGGAAAACTCCTACCGGCACGGACAGACCGCCGTCGCCGGTGGCCGGCCCCCTTGACGGCGTCACGCCTCCCAGACCGCGGCGGCCGTCCGGTCGTCGGCGTACCCCTTGAGGCGGAGCTGGGTGTCGGCGAGGAAGGCCGCCAGGCCCGGCGGGTCGCCCTCGGACCAGCGGGCGGCGAGCTCGGCCGGGAGCAGGCTCTCCTCCCGCATGGGGTCCGCGAGGCCGCCGGAGCAGAGCAGCAGGGTGTCGCCCGGCCGGGCCACGGAGGCACGGAAGCGGAATCCGGCGGCGCCGGCCGCGTCCTCCTCCAGGTCCTGCCAGCGGCCCCCGCGCAGCCGGAAGAGGCCGCCCGGGCCGGCGCCGAAGCAGATCCGGTGGGCGCACTGGGGGTCCAGCGGCAGCAGCAGCCCGCGCAGTCCGGCCGTATACGCCGCCTCGTCGAGCCCCAGTTCGGCGGCCCGGGCCCGCAGCCGGCCGTAGCCCCGGTCGGTGAGCCGTTGGAGCCCCGAGAGCAGGGCCTCGCGGCGGCCGGCCCGGATGTCCTCGGTCAGCCGCTCCCGGCTGCGCCCGACGGCTGCCGCGACGCAGTGCCCCAGTTCGGCGGCGGCCTCCCGGGCTCCGGGGGCGGCCCGGTCGCCGCCGGCCAGGACCACCAGCACGAGGGCGTCGTCCCCGCTGCCGTAGCGGGCGGTGAGCAGGAAGTCCCGCCGGGCCTCGCCCCGGTAGCGGGCGGAGTCCCCGCGCAGGGAGGCGGCGCGCAGGGTGTAGGTGCCGTAGTGGGCGCCGTCCAGGACGGTGTCCGGGGTGAGCAGGTCCAGCGCGGCCGGGTCGGCGGCGGGCAGAGCGCTTGGCTCGGCGGCGTACGTGGGGGCCCGGTCCCCGAGATGACTGACCGTCGGCCGCCCGGACCCCGGCTCCCGCCCCGCCTCCGCCGGCACGGGAGGCACGGGCGGCACGGCCACGTCCCCCACCGCGTACGCGGTCGCCCCGGTCACCCGCGGCCCGCCCGGGTGCGGCGGGACGGGAACGGGGGGCGGGGCGGGAGGGGCGGGCGGTACGGGGGGCTGCGCCGGAGGGGCGGCCTCGGTCCGGGCCGTGCGGGGGCCGGGCAGCAGCGGCGGCTCCCGGCCGGGACCGGGCGGCGCCGGGCCGTCGTCGCCGACCAGGACCGAGGCCGAGCGGAAGCGCTGGTCCAGCGTGTCCCCCGGGTCGGGTGCGGGTCCCGCGTCGGGGTCCTCGTACAGCTTCTGCCACCAGTCCTGCGCGCCCTGCTGACTCATGCCCTCATTGTCGGCCCCACCGGGCGGCGGAAAACCCCGAATGCACGAAAAGGTCCCCGTCCGGGGGGCGCCGTCCTGGCGGACGGACGGCGGCTGCGGCGAAGATGACCCCGAACGGTGCCGAGAGTGGGGTGGACGGGTTGCTGGGGGCCATAGGTCTGGACGAGGGACAGGAGTCGGCGTACCGGGCGCTGGTCGCACTCGGGGCGGCGGAGACGGCGGACCTCGCCCACCGGCTGACGCTGCCGGTCCCGCAGACCGAGCGGACCCTGCGGCACCTGGAGCGGCACGGGCTGGCGGCCCGCTCCTCGGCCCGTCCCGGCCGCTGGGTGGCCGCGCCGCCGGGGGTGGCGCTGGGCGCCCTCCTGAGCCGGCAGCGCCAGGAGCTGGAGCAGGCCGAGCTGGCCGCGGAGCTGCTGGCGCGCGAGTACCGGGCGGAGGCGGAGGGGGCGGGCGCGGCGGTGTCCGACCTGGTGGAGGTGGTGACCGGCGCCGGCGCGGTCGCACACCGCTTCCACCAGATCCAGCTGGGCGCGGAGCGGGAGGTGTGCGCGCTGGCCAGCGCCCGTCCGCTGGTGGTGTCGGGGATGGAGAACGAGCCGACGGAGGAGCAGGCCGCCGTACGGGGCGTCGCGTACCGGGTGGTCATCGAGCGGGACGTGCTGGGCCTGCCCACCGGGATCCGGGAGGCGTCCACCGCGCTGGTGCGGGGGGAGCGGGTCCGGGTGACGGGCCGGGTCCCCACCAGCCTGGTCATCGCGGACCGCACCCTCGCCATGGTCCCGCTCACCGCGCGCGGCACCGAGCCGGCGGCGCTCGTCGTCCACGCCTCGGGCCTGCTGGAGTCCCTCCTCGGGCTCTTCGAGGCCATCTGGCGCGAGTCCGTGCCCCTGCGGCTGGGGGCGACCGGGGCTCCGGAGGAGTCGGACGGCTTCCCGGACGCGACGGACCTGGAGATCCTGACCCTGCTGCTGGCCGGGATGACGGACGCGAGCGTGGCCAAGCACCTGGAACTGGGCCTGCGTACGGTGCAGCGCCGGGTGAAGGGGCTGATGGAACTGGCCGGGGTGACCACCCGTCTCCAGCTGGGCTGGCACGCCTACGAACGGGGCTGGGTGGCCCGGTAGGAGCGCCTCGGGCACGCTGAGCGCGGACCCCGGCCCCGGGTCTTCCGGGGCCGGGGCGCGGGATCAGGGGCGGCCGCCGCGCTTCGCGCTGTAGTTGGCGCGGCCTTCCGCCGACTTCATGCGCCAGTCGCGCCGGATCTCCGCCCTCAGGCGGGCGTCCGTCTTCGCCACGATGCGCTGGTTCTCGCGCAGCAGCTTGCGGTAGCTCTCCAGGCGCCGCTGCGGGAGCGTGCCGTCGGCCACCGCCTCCTGTACCGCGCAGCCGGGCTCCGCCTCGTGGGCGCAGTCGTGGAAGCGGCAGCGGGCCGCGTACTCCTCGATCTCGGAGAAGACCTGCCCGACCCCCGCCTCGGCGTCGAAGAGCCCGACGCCCCGCAGCCCCGGGGTGTCGATCAGGACGCCCCCGCCCGGCAGCACGAGCAGGTTGCGGGTGGTGGTGGTGTGGCGGCCCTTGCCGTCGACCTCGCGGATCGCGCCGGTGTCCATGACGTCCTCGCCGAGCAGCGCGTTCGCCAGGGTGGACTTGCCGGCGCCCGAGGTCCCCAGGAGCACGCTCGTACCGTCCCCGACGATCGCCGCGAGGACGTCCGTGCCCTCCCCGGTGAGGGAGGAGACGGTGAGGACCTGCACGCCGGGCGCCGCCCGCTCCACGTCCTGGACGAGGTACGCCAGCGCGTCGGGGTCGGGTACCAGGTCGGCCTTGGTCAGGACGACCAGCGGCTGGGCGCCCGACTCCCACGCCAGCGCGAGGAAGCGTTCGATCCGCCCGAGGTCGGGATCGACGGCCAGCGAGACCGCGATGACCGCGTGGTCGACGTTGGCCGCGAGGATCTGCCCCTCGGAGCGCTGCGAGGAGGTGGACCGTACGAAGGAGGTGCGGCGCGGCAGGTACGCCTTCACGTAGCGCGGGTTGCCGGTCGCCTCGACGGCGGCCCAGTCGCCCGTGCAGATGACCCGGAGCGGGTCGTGGGGGGTGACGAAGGCGGTGTCGGCACGGATGACGCCGCTTTCCGTCATGAGGTCGCACTGCCCGCGGTCGACGCGCAGGACCCGGCCGGGGAGGAGCCCCTGGCCGGCGTACGGGGCGAACTCGGCGGCCCAGGCGTCGTCCCAGCCGTAGCGGGTGAGGGCGTGCGGGGGCGACGAAAGGGAGGTGGAGGAAGTCAAGGGGAACCCTTCACAGGGTGGCCCCGGCAGCGCGCGCCCGGCGGCGCGCGTCGAAGGTGTGGGTCAGCCGGTGGCCACGGGGGCGGAAACGAGGACGAACTCCTGAACGCGGGCAGTGCCCGTCACCGTGACAGTCATCGGCGTCCTCACCTCCTGTGGTTCCCCGGCGAGCCAACGCGGCCCTTCCGGAGGGGGGTTGTGCCCCCCGCTGGCGTACGCCGGAACCATAGCCCGGCCCCGGCGGGGCGCACCACCGGATTAATCTCCGGTTCCGCCCACCAGGTGGTGCCGGTAGGCGTAGCGGACGGCCTGGGCGCGGTCGCGGACCCCGGTCTTGGCGAAGAGGTTGTTGATGTGCGTCTTGACGGTGGACTCGCCGATGGTGAGGCGCCGGGCGATCTCGGAGTTCGAGTGCCCCCCGGCGATCAGGGCGAGCACCTCGCCCTCGCGGGCCGTCAGGCCGTCGGGCAGGGCGGCCGACGGGTGCCGTGCGGGCGGTGGTCCCGAGACGGCCGCGGCGACGAGGCGTTCCTGGGCGGCCCGGCCCAGGCTCGTGGCCCCTTCGCGTACGGCCGCCAGGGCGCGGGCGATCTCCTGCGCGTCGGCGTCCTTGGTGAGGTAGCCGCGGGCGCCGGCCTTGAGGGCGTCCAGGACGGAGGCGTCGTCGCTGTAGGTGGTGAGGACGACGACCCCGGTGCCGGGGTGGCCGGCGGTGATCTGCCGGGTGGCTTCCACGCCGTCCATGCGGGGCATCCGCAGGTCCATCAGGACCACGTCGGGGGCGTGTTCGGCGACGAGCCGGACGGCCTCGGCTCCGTCGGCGGCGGAGGCGACCACCTCGGTGCCGGGCAGCAGGCCGAGCAGCAGGACGAGCCCTTCGCGTACGACGGTCTGGTCGTCGGCGACGACCACGCGGATCGGGGGGCCGGTCTCGGTCATGGTGCGAGGGGTCCTTCCACGAGGGGTCCTTCCAGGCGGACGCGGAAGCCGGGGCCGTGGGGTCCGGCGTCGAGGGTGGCACCGAGGAGTCCGGCCCGTTCGGCCATCCCGGCCAGCCCGTATCCGCCGCCGGTGGTGGCGTGCGGGGCGGGTCCGGTACCGCCGGAGTCGGTGACGCACAGCGCGTAGCGGCCGCCGGCGCAGGAGAGGGTGATCTCCACATCGGCCCCGGCGGCGTGTTTGCGCGCGTTGGTCAGGGCCTCCTGCGCGGTACGGACGACGGCGAGGGCCGCCTCGGGCGGCAGCGGGCAGGGCCCGTCGCCCAGGCTGAGGGAGCAGGCGGCACCGGTCGTACGGCGGTACTCCTCGGCGAGGGCGGCGAGGGCCTCCCGGGGTGCGGGGGCGTCACCGCGGAGCACGGCGACGGCGCGGCGGGTCTCCTCCAGCCCGCCCTTGGCGAGAGTCCGGGCCCGCTCGACGAGGACCCCGGCCTCCTCGTAGCGGCCGGCCTCCAGGGTGAGGCGGGCGCTCTCCAGGTGGATGAGCTGGGCGGAGAGGGAGTGCGCGAGGATGTCGTGGACCTCGCGGGCCACATGGGCCCGGTCGGCCAGCAGGGCCCGCTGGCGCTCGGACTCGGCGGCGGCGCGGCGGCTCCGCCCGGCCCGGACGTAGGCGAACATCCCGCAGAGGCCGACGACGTTCCACAGCTCGACGGGGTCGCGCTGCCGCGCCAGGGTGACGACGGCGGCGGCGGCCGCCCCGGCGCCGAGCAGGACGCAGGCGGGGACGGCCGTCAGGCGGGCGGCGGCGAACCCGCAGACGGCGAAGACGAGGACCACCCAGGGGGTGGCGGGCGCCAGCAGCCCGGTGGTGCAGGCGGTGGCGAGGGCGGCGCCCAGGAGCCAGGCCCCGGTGCGGGGCCGGCCGCCGATGAGGCCGACGCCGAGGAGGGTCAGGGCCAGGCCGGCCAGCGCGCAGGTGAGGGCGGGGGCGCCGGGCGGGGGCGTGAGCAGCCCGTTCAGGAACCAGACGACCAGCGCCACCTGGACGGCGATCCTGACGTGGGTGTCCGTCAGTGCGGGCAGGGTGCGGGAGATCGGCATCCCTGCCCACTGTAGCCAGGCCCGCTGCCGGGGCACGGAGCGCATCGCGGCGGCCGTTTCAGACCGCGGCGGGGACCCGGCGGGAGCGGACGGCCAGGGCCAGCCCCTGGGCCAGGATCCAGCTCGCGAGGGTCACCAGCAGGGCCCCGCCCCGCAGCGGGACGCCTCCGAGGGAACCGAGGGCGGCGAGGCCCGCCCGCAGGGCGAGGGAGAGCCCTAACAGGGCGAGGACCGTGGGGTTGCCCTTGGCCCAGAGGGTGCCGTCGGGTGCGCGCCACAGGGTCATGGCCCGTCCCATCAGGAGGCCGGTGCCGAAGGACGCGGCGGTCTCGGTGGCCAGCAGGACCACGCTGAGCAGGGGGTGGGCGGCGGCGACCAGACCGCCCTCGGCCACGCCGGCGGCGGCGAGGGCCACGGGCAGCACCCACAGGCGGTCCATGTCCTTGACGGGCCGCCCGCCGAACCTGCGTACGAGGACGAAGGCGACGGCCAGCGCGATGACGAGAACACGTGCGATATCCATGCCCTTCACGCTAGGAACGGCACGCTCCGCCGTGATCGGCGCCCGGATGGATCCCGGGTGGATCCCGGGTGGAGACCCCGTCTCCACCCGTGGGTGGAGCGCCGGCCCGCCGGTCAGTGTTTGCGCAGGCGGGAGGTGTAGTCGTCCGGCGGCAGGAAGTTCGACCAGCGCTCGGGGAACTCGGAGGGCATCGGGCCGTCCTCGTCGTCCTCGGACTCCCCCTCGGCCATGGCCCGCCAGGCGGCGGCCCGGGCGATGAGCTGGGCGGCCTCGGCCTCGCGGGCCCGTTCGTTGGCCTCGCGGGCCGCGGCGGTGGCCACCGAGGGCCAGACCCGGTCGATCGCGGCGTTGACGGCGGCGCCGACGAGCACCGCGAAGGCGGAGATGCCGATCCACAGCAGGACGGCGACGGGTGCGGCCAGCGAGCCGTAGATGGTCGGGCCCTCCACCGTGTTGGTGAGGTAGATCCGCAGCAGGAACGAGCCGAGCACCCACATCGCGAGGGCCACCAGGGCCCCGGGGACGTCCTCGATCCACGGCGAGCGGACGGGCACGGAGACGTGGTAGAGCGTGGTCAGGAAGGCGATGGACAGCAGGGTGACCACCGGCCAGTAAAGGACGGCGATCACCTCCGTGCTCCAGGGCACCAGCCGTACGACGGCGTCCGGGCCGACCACCATCAGCGGCAGCACGACCGCGCCGATCACCAGGGCGACGACGTAGAGGAGGAAGGCCAGCAGCCGGGTCTTGACGATGCCGCGCTGCCCGTCGAGCCCGTACATGACGGTGATGGTGTCGATGAAGACGTTGACGGCGCGGGAGCCGGACCACAGGGCGAAGGCGAAGCCGAGGGAGATCAGGTCGGGGCGGCCCTCCCGGGTGACGTCGTCGAGCATCGGGCGGGCGATGTCGTTGACGCCCCGGTCGGACAGGACGGTGCCGACCGCGCGCAGGATGTTCTCCTCGATGCTGGCCACGGACTGGGTGTTGGTCCAGCCGTCCACATAGCCGAGGAGGCCGAGCAGGCCCAGGAAGAGCGGCGGCAGGGACAGGAGGGTGAAGAACGCCGCCTCGGCGGCGAGGCCCAGGATCCGGTACTCGATGCAGGAGTTGACCGTGTCCTTGAGGAGCAGCCAGCCCATCTTGCGCTTGGACACGTTGCGGTAGAGGACGCGGGCCCGGTGGAGCCTTCCCGGCCGTACCGGGGCCGGGGTCCCCTGGGGTGTTTCGTCTGCTGGCTGCACGTCCTTACGGTAGCCGCACGGCAGCCACACCCACACCGTCGGCGACCGGGCGCCGCCACTCGTCGGCCACGGGGTCCACCGGGACGGCCGGGCCCTCACCGAGGGGGTGGAGCGGCGCCTCGCGGGCGCGGCTCCCTGGGTCGTGGCACGGGCGCGGATCGCGGGCTGAGCGCGGTCCCCTGACCGCTGCGGTGCGCGCGGTGCGCGGGTGGTCCCCAAACCATCCGGGACCGCGGGCCGTGGCGGTCCCCAAACCACCGCGGCCTCGTACCGTTCAGCGCCGGGATCCGAGCCCGTCCCGGAGGGGCCGGGGGTGGCGCCGCGCCGACTCGGCACCACCCCTGGACCCAAGAGCCCCGAGGAAGGAGCTGTTCGCCGCTCGGCGGCGTGCCGATAGTTTCGGTCGGGCGACCGGGGGTTGGCGAGAGTTGCATACCGTTGCAACCCTTCGGTCGGCGTCCTGTTCAGCACGGGGAGGTTCCGGTGGCCCACACCGCAGGCAGCACGGTCGACGTGGCGCGTCTGACGGCCATGGACGCGCGGGAGGCCGCGCGTCTGCTCAAGGTGGTACGGGCGGCCGCGCTGGCCGGGGACCGCCTGCCGGCCGCCCCGCGTCCGGAGATCGCCGAGTCCTGGCGGCGGATGCTGGCCGGCGGGGTCCATCCCGACCGGGACGCGCGGTCGCGGATGCTGTCCGCCGCCGAGACCGAGGAGCGGCGGCAGGTCTCCCCGCTGCGGGAGGTGCTGCCCGTGCTGCGGGAGGGGCTGCTGCCCGCCCTGGACGAGTCCCTGCACATCATGGTCGTCGCCGACGCCGACGGGCGGCTGCTGTGGCGGGAGGGGCACAGCAGCATCCTGCGCAAGGCGGACCGGCTGGGTTTCGCGGTGGGGGCCGACTGGGACGAGTCCGTGGTCGGTACGAACGGGGTGGGCACCTCCCTGGTGACCCGGCGGCCGGTGCAGGTGTTCTCGGCGGAGCACTTCGTCTCCAGCCACCACGACTGGACCTGCGCCGGGGCGCCGGTGCACGACCCCCGGGACGGCCAGCTGCTGGGGGTGGTCGACGTCAGCGGGCCGCTGGCCACCATGCACCCGGCGACCCTGACCTGGGTCAGCTCGGTGGCGCGGCTGGCCGAGCGGGAGCTGCGGGTGCGCCACCTGGAGTCCCTGGAGCGGCTGCGGGCGGTGGCGGCCCCGCTGCTGGCCCGGCTGCCCGGGCGGGCGGTGGCCGTCGACCCGCACGGCTGGACGGCCGCGGTGACGGGGCTGGCCCCGGCGGACCGGGTGCCGCTGCCGAAGGCGCTGGGCCCCGGGCGGCTGTGGATCCCGCAGCTGGGCGACTGCGTCGCGGAGCCGCTGCCCGGCGGCTGGCTGCTGCGGCTGGCCGAGCGGACGGCGGCCGCGGAGGTGAGCCGGGTGGTGCTGGACCTGAGCCGGCCCCGGTCCTGGTCGGCGACGGTGTACGGGGCCGCGGGCAGCTGGTCCCAGGAGCTCAGCCCGCGCCACGCGGAGCTGCTGTTCCTGCTGGCGGAGACCCCGCGCGGGCGGACGGCGGCGGAGCTGGCGGAGGCCCTGTTCGGCGACCCCACCCGGACGGTGACGGTGCGCGCCGAGCTCTCCCGGGTCCGCCGCCACCTCGCCGGGGTGCTGAGCCACCGGCCGTACCGGTTCGCGGAGGACGTGGAGGTGGAGCTGATCCGCCCGCGCGATCCGGCCGGGCTGCTCCCGCACTCCACGGCCCCGGCGGTGGTCCGCGCCCGCCTGGGCGGCGGCCCGTGGGGGGCCCCGGGGCGGTAGCCGGGGGGTGTGGTTCCCTGAAGCGCATGAGCACCTTCACCCTGACCACCTGGTCCCTGGACATGACCTCCCCCGACGACCTGGTCCCGGCGGCCGTGCCCGGTCCGGAGATCACGATCAGCCGGGCCGAGGTGCCCTCCCCCGAGTTCAGCCGCTTCCTGTACGCCTCGGTGGGCCAGGACATCCACTGGACGGACCGGCTGTCGCTGACCCGTGCGCAGTGGGCGGAGCAGCTGGAGCGGCCGGGCGTGGAGACCTGGGTGGCGTACGACCGGGGCACCCCGGCGGGGTACGTGGAGTTCGATCCGCAGCCGGACGGTGTGGTGGAGATCGTCTACTTCGGGCTGCTGCCCGCCTTCCGGGGCCGGCGCATCGGCGGGCACCTGCTGTCGGTCGGCACGGCGCGCGCCTGGGACCTCGCGGAGCGCTGGCCCGACCGGGAGCCCACCCGCCGGGTGTGGCTGCACACCTGCAGCCAGGACGGTCCCACGGCGATGGACAACTACCAGCGCCGCGGCTTCAAGCTGTTCCGGACGGAGACGGAAGACAAGCAGGAGACCCCGACTCCTGGCCCCTGGCCCGGCGCGTAGGGCGTGACCCCCGTCACGCCATCTCACCATCCGGGACGAGTTCGTCCGCATCATGGACAGTAGTGGACTCCTCCAATCGGCCCGTGCCACGCTTCGGCCATGAATGGAGCTGGAATCGCCTTGGTGAGTCGACGTCACGTCGACCTCGGCCGCATGTCCAGCGCCATGTGTCCGGCGAGCTGACGGAACCAGCCACCGCCGCACGTCGCCGCCGTCCCCGCCGCCGCGGACGCTGCGACCACCTGCAAGCCCCCTGAAGGCCGAACACCGCCCTCGTCTGCCGGAAACCCCGGCACAAGGGCGGAAATCGGCCGCACCTGCTCGGAGATTCCAGCGTGACAGGGGCGCGCCGCCGCTCCCCAGCCCCGCCTCCAGCCGCCCAAGAAGGACGTATCCGCCATGGCCGCCACCCCCGAAACGCCCGCAGCCGCGCCCGCAGCCGCCGCGCGCCGCAAGACCGGCCGTCACCGCGGTGAGGGTCAGTGGGCCGTCGGACACCACACGCCCCTCAACGGCAACGAGCAGTTCAAGAAGGACGACGACGGTCTCAACGTGCGGACGCGCATTGAGACGATCTACTCCAGGACGGGCTTCGACTCCATCGACCCCAACGACCTGCGCGGCCGGATGCGCTGGTGGGGCCTCTACACCCAGCGCAAGCCCGGGATCGACGGCGGCAAGACCGCGATCCTGGAGCCGGAGGAGCTGGACGACAAGTACTTCATGCTGCGCGTGCGCATCGACGGCGGCCGGCTGACCACCGAGCAGCTCCGCGTCATCGGCGAGATCTCCGAGGAGTTCGCGCGGGGCACCGCGGACCTCACCGACCGCCAGAACGTGCAGTACCACTGGATCCGCATCGAGGACGTCCCGGAGATCTGGCGCCGCCTGGAGGCCGTCGGCCTGTCCACCACCGAGGCGTGCGGTGACACGCCCCGCGTCATCCTCGGCTCGCCGGTCGCCGGCATCGCCCAGGACGAGATCATCGACGGCACCCCCGCCATCGAGGAGATCCAGCGCCGGATCGTCGGCAACCCGGAGTTCTCCAACCTGCCCCGCAAGTTCAAGTCGGCGGTCTCCGGCTCGCCGCTGCTCGACGTGGCGCACGAGATCAACGACGTCGCCTTCGTCGGCGTGAACCACCCGGAGCACGGCCCCGGCTTCGACGTCTGGGTCGGCGGCGGCCTCTCCACCAACCCCAAGCTGGGCGTCCGCCTGGGCACCTGGGTCTCGCTCGACGAGGTCCCGGACGTCTACGAGGGCGTCATCTCGATCTTCCGCGACTACGGCTACCGGCGCCTGCGCACCCGCGCCCGCCTGAAGTTCCTCGTCGCCGACTGGGGCCCGGCCAAGTTCCGCCAGGTCCTGGAGGACGAGTACCTGGGGCGCGAGCTGACCGACGGGCCCGCGCCCGAGCAGCCCAGCGGCCAGTGGCGCGACCACGTCGGCGTCCACCAACAGCAGGACGGCCGGTTCTACGTCGGCTTCGCGCCCCGCGTCGGCCGCGTCGACGGCGCCACCCTGACCAAGATCGCGGACATCGCCGAGCAGCACGGCTCCGGGCGCCTGCGCACCACCGCCGAGCAGAAGATGATCGTCCTCGACATCGAGGCGGACAAGGTCGACTCCCTCGTCGGGGCGCTGGAGGCGCTGGACCTGCGGGTCAAGCCGTCCCCGTTCCGCCGCGGCACGATGGCCTGCACCGGCATCGAGTTCTGCAAGCTGGCCATCGTCGAGACGAAGGCGCGCGGCGCCTCGCTCATCGACGAACTGGAGCGCCGCCTGCCGGAGTTCGCCGAGCCGCTCACCATCAACATCAACGGCTGCCCGAACGCCTGCGCCCGTATCCAGGTGGCGGACATCGGTCTCAAGGGCCAGCTGGTCCTGGACGACGACGGCAACCAGGTCGAGGGCTACCAGGTCCACCTGGGCGGCGCCCTGGGCCTGGAGGCCGGCTTCGGCCGCAAGGTCCGCGGCCTGAAGGTCACCGCGGCCGGGCTGCCCGACTACGTCGAGCGGGTCGTCCGGCGCTTCGAGGAGCAGCGCGAGGACGGCGAGCGCTTCGCCGCCTGGGTCGGCCGCGCCAAGGACGAGGACCTCTCGTGAGCGAGCGCGCCGCACCGTTCTACTGCCCGTACTGCGGCGACGAGGACCTGTTTCCGCATGAGACGGGCCACGGCGCCTGGGAATGCAGGGCCTGCAACCGAGCCTTCCAGCTGAAGTACCTCGGGCTGCTGGCCCGGGGTGTTCGGACCGAATCCGCTGGAGGGGACGAGATATGACCACGGTTCAAGACACGCGTCTCACAGAACTGAAGGAACTCGCCGAGCGGGCGGGCCGGGAGCTGGAGGACGCCTCCGCCCTGGAGATCCTCACCTGGGCCGCGGAGACCTTCGGCCCGAAGTTCTGCGTCACCTCCTCCATGGAGGACGCGGTCGTCGCCCATCTCGCCTCCCGGGCGATGCCCGGCGTGGACGTGGTCTTCCTCGACACCGGCTACCACTTCGAGGAGACCATCGGCACCCGCGACGCGGTCGAGGCCGTGATGGACGTCAACGTCATCACCCTCACCCCGCGCCGGACGGTCGCCGAACAGGACGCCGAGTACGGCCCTAAGCTGCACGACCGCGACCCCGACCTGTGCTGCGCGCTGCGCAAGGTCAAGCCGCTCGAAGAGGGCCTGACCGCCTACGACGCGTGGGCGACGGGCCTGCGCCGTGACGAGTCCCCCACCCGCGCCACCACCCCGGTGGTCGGCTGGGACGAGAAGCGGCAGAAGGTCAAGATCTCGCCGATCGCCCGCTGGACGCAGGACGACGTGGACGCGTACGTCGCCGAGCACGGCGTGCTGACCAACCCGCTGCTGACGGACGGCTACGCCTCCGTCGGCTGCGCCCCCTGCACCCGCCGGGTCGCCGAGGGCGAGGACGTACGCGCCGGCCGCTGGGCCGGACGCGGCAAGACCGAGTGCGGACTGCACGGCTGATGACCACCACACCTACGGACACCACGGAACCTACGGAGAAGCGGATGAGCGTGACCGGCCAGGGAGCCACCGTGTGGCTGACCGGTCTGCCCAGCGCGGGCAAGACCACCATCGCCTACGCGCTGGCCGAGCGGCTGCGCGGCGAGGGCCACCGGGTGGAGGTCCTCGACGGCGACGAGATCCGCGAGTTCCTCTCCGCCGGGCTCGGCTTCAGCCGCGAGGACCGGCACACCAACGTGCAGCGGATCGGCTTCGTCGCCGAACTCCTGGCGAGCAACGGGGTCAAGGCCCTCGTCCCGGTCATCGCGCCCTTCGCCGACAGCCGCGAGGCCGTCGCCAAGCGCCACGCCGCGGCCGGCACGAGCTACCTCGAAGTGCACGTCGCGACCCCGGTCGAGGTGTGCTCCGAGCGGGACGTGAAGGGCCTGTACGCCAAGCAGGCGGCGGGCGAGATCTCCGGCCTGACCGGCGTCGACGACCCGTACGAGGCGCCCGAGGCCCCCGACCTGCGGATCGAGTCGCACACGCAGACCGTCCAGGAGTCGGCCTCCGCCCTGCACGCACTGCTCACCGAGAGGGGTCTGGCATGACCACCGCCGCGCACCCGCACACCGACTCCGGCTCCGACGCGCCCTACGCGCTGTCGCACCTCGACGCCCTGGAATCCGAGGCGGTGCACATCTTCCGCGAGGTGGCGGGCGAGTTCGAGAAGCCGGTGATCCTGTTCTCCGGCGGCAAGGACTCCATCGTCATGCTGCACCTGGCGCTGAAGGCGTTCGCCCCCGCGCCCGTACCCTTCGCGCTGCTCCACGTGGACACCGGCCACAACTTCCCCGAGGTCCTCGCCTACCGCGACCGGGCCGTGGCGAAGCACGGGCTGCGCCTGCACGTGGCCTCCGTCCAGGAGTACATCGACGCCGGCAAGCTGCGCGAGCGCCCCGACGGGGTCCGCAACCCGCTCCAGACCGTCCCGCTGACCGAGGCGATCCAGCAGCTGAAGTTCGACGCCGTCTTCGGCGGCGGGCGCCGCGACGAGGAGAAGGCCCGCGCCAAGGAGCGCGTGTTCTCCCTGCGCGACGAGTTCTCCCAGTGGGACCCGCGCCGCCAGCGCCCCGAGCTGTGGCAGCTCTACAACGGCCGCCACGCCCCCGGCGAGCACGTGCGCGTCTTCCCGCTCTCCAACTGGACGGAGCTGGACGTCTGGCAGTACATCGCCCGCGAGGACATCGAGCTTCCGGAGATCTACTTCGCGCACGAGCGGGAGGTCTTCCAGCGCAGCGGCATGTGGCTGACGGCCGGCGAGTGGGGCGGCCCCAAGGACACCGAGCCGGTGGAGAAGCGTCTCGTGCGCTACCGCACCGTCGGCGACATGTCCTGCACCGGCGCCGTCGACTCCGACGCCACCACGCTCGACGCCGTCATCGCCGAGATCGCCGTCTCCCGGCTCACCGAGCGGGGGGCGACCCGCGCCGACGACAAGCTGTCCGAGGCCGCGATGGAAGACCGCAAGCGCGAAGGGTACTTCTAGCCATGACCACCACCACCGAGCAGCTCAGCGCCACCACGCTGCTGCGCTTCGCCACCGCGGGTTCCGTCGACGACGGCAAGTCCACCCTGGTGGGCCGTCTGCTGCACGACTCGAAGTCGGTCCTGGAGGACCAGCTGGAAGCCGTGGAGCGGGTCTCGGCCGACCGCGGCCAGGACGCCCCGGACCTGGCGCTGCTGACCGACGGCCTGCGGGCCGAGCGGGAGCAGGGCATCACCATCGACGTGGCCTACCGCTACTTCGCCACCGCCCGCCGCCGGTTCATCCTCGCCGACACCCCCGGGCACGTGCAGTACACCCGCAACATGGTCACCGGTGCCTCCACCGCCGACCTGGCCGTGGTCCTGGTCGACGCCCGGAACGGGGTCATCGAGCAGACCCGCCGTCACGCGGCCGTCGCCGCGCTGCTGCGCGTCCCGCACGTCGTCCTCGCGGTCAACAAGATGGACCTCGTCGGCTACCAGGAGAGCGTCTTCGCGGCGATCGCCGAGGAGTTCACCGCCTACGCCTCCGAGCTGGGCGTCCCGGAGATCACCGCCATCCCGATCTCGGCCCTCGCCGGGGACAACGTGGTCGAGCCCTCGTCCCACATGGACTGGTACGGCGGCCCGACGGTGCTGGAGCACCTGGAGACCGTCCCGGTCAGCCACGACCTCACCGCCTGCCCGGCCCGTTTCCCGGTGCAGTACGTGATCCGTCCCCAGACCGCCGAGCACCCCGACTACCGCGGCTACGCCGGCCAGATCGCCTCCGGCGTGCTGCGCGTCGGCGAGGCCGTCACCGTCCTGCCGTCGGGCCGTACCTCGGTCATCGAGGGCATCGACGCGCTCGGCGGCCCCGTGGACATCGCCTGGTCCCCGCAGTCGGTGACGCTGCGCCTGAAGGACGACATCGACATCTCGCGCGGCGACCTGATCGCGCCGGCCGCGAGCGCCCCGGCCACCACGCAGGACGTCGTCGCGACGGTCTGCCACGTGGCCGACCAGCCCCTCTCCGTGGGGGCGCGGGTGCTGCTGAAGCACACCACGCGCACGGTGAAGGCGATCGTCAAGGAGATCCCCTCCCGCCTGACGCTGGACGACCTGTCCCAGCACCCGGACCCCGGGCAGCTGGTGGCCAACGACATCGGCCGCGTCGTCGTCCGTACCGCCGAGCCGCTCGCGCTCGACGCGTACGCCGACTCCCGGCGCACCGGTTCCTTCCTGCTGATCGACCCGGCGGACGGCACCACCCTGGCGGCGGGCATGGCGGGCGAGGCGTTCGCCTCCCGGGACGAAGCGGCACCGGCGGCGGACGAAGAAGGCTGGGACTTCTAGGCCATGGCGACCGAGATCTACACCAGCTTCGCGAAGGAGGGCGGCCGCGTCGGCAGCGGCGCCCTCGGCAGCGGCCAGGGAGGAGTGGCGCGATGTGCGCGATGACCGAACTGCCGTCGGCATCCCGCCTTCGCGCCCTCACCCCCCACGAGCCGTACCCGCCCCCGCTCCCCCGACGAAGATCCGCGCCGTAACCGACAGACGGCGCGCCGAGAGGAAGTCCTCCCGTGCCTGCCACCCGTAAGACCCCGCTCCGCCGCGGCGTCGTCGCCGCCACCGCCCTGCCGCTGCTGATCGGCGCCCTCGCCTCCTGCGGTTACGGCTCCGAGGGGCAGAAGGACGAGCCGAAGGCGGCGAACGCCGCCGCCGACGCGGGCAAGAAGCTCTCCGCGTCCGAGGTCCGC
>NZ_JBEYJJ010000011.1:0-216170 GCF_040636215.1 Streptomyces sp. NPDC006687
CCGCGTCGCCCGCCCCCGCCCGCGCCCCCTCCTCCCGCGCTCGCCGCCCCCCGCCCCGGCGGCCCCGGGCGGCGCCGCGCGGCGCCCGCCCCCCCCCCCCCGCCGCGTCCAGGAGCCGGCGCGACACGCGGGTGTCGTGCCGGGAAGAGAGCATCGGTCGTGACCACAGCAGAGCAGCACAGACCCGGGGGCCGCGTCCCCGGACAGAGACGGCACCCGTCCGACGACGGACCGTCCGACGACGGTCCCGGGGCCGGCGGCCGCGCCCTGGGCTGGGCCCGCCGCCACCCCGTGCCGGTCGCCGCCGCCGTGGCGGCCGTCCTCCATGTGGTCTGGTTCTTCTGCTTCGCCAACAGCGGCGGCGACCTGGCCGCACAGGACGCGTGGGCGGAGTTCGTCGGCCGGCACCCGGACACGGCGTACAACCTCGCCTGGTACGGGGGGATGCACCCGGTCTCGTACAGCGTCGTCTCCCCGTACGTCATGCACATGCTTGGCGTCCGGACGACGATGATGATCGCCGGGACCTGCTCGGCCGCCCTCCTCGCCCTGATCCTGACCCGCTGCCGGGGCGCCGTCCGGCAGCCCCTGTGGCCCGCCCTGGCCGGGGTGTACGGGCTGCTGTGCAACGCCCTCTCGGGCCGCGTCACCTTCGGGCTGGGCAGCCTGTTCGCGCTGGGGGCGGTGGCCGCCGTCTTCTGCTGGCCCCGCAAGTGGGCCCGCCGGCGCTGGGCCAAGGCCGCCGTCGCCGCCCCCCTGGCGGCGCTGGCCACCGCCGCGAGCCCGGTCGCGGGGCTGTTCCTCGGGGTGGTCGCGGCCGCGCTGTTCCTGAGCGGGCGGCGCCCGGGCGCGTACGCCCTCGGACTGGCGCCGGCGGCGGTGGTCGGACTGTCGGCCTGGCTCTTCCCGTTCTCCGGGACCCAGCCGATGAAGTTCGGCTCCGCCTGGGTGCCCTTCGTCTTCGGGCTGGCCATCGCCTTCCTCGTACCGAAGCGGTGGAAGACGGTCCGGATCGCCGCCGCCGTCTACACCCTCGGGGTGTTCCTGACCTGGGTGATCGACTCCCAGGTGGGTTCGAACGTCACCCGCATGGTGATGCTCTTCGGCGGGGCGGTGCTGCTCGCGGCCCTCCCGTACGAGGTGCCGCGCACCCGGCGCTGGTACGCCCTGCTGCTGGCCTTCAGCGGGCTGACCTTCTGGATCACCGTCAACAGCATCACCGACATCGTCCGCACCACCCCCCTCGCCGCCTGGAACCGGGAGCTGGCCCCGCTGGTCGACCAGCTCCAGAAGGCCGGCGCCGACCGGGGCCGGGTCGAGGTGGTCCCGGCCAGCAGCCACCGCGAGTCCTCCGCCTTCCCCGCGTACGTGAACCTCGCGCGCGGCTGGAACCGCCAGGCCGACCTGGAGCGCAACCCGCTCTTCTACGACGACACCCTCACCGCCGACAGCTACCGCGACTGGCTGGAGCGCTGGGCGGTGCACTACGTGGTCCTGCCCGCCGACCAGCCCGACTCGGGCGGGGCGGCGGAGGCGCAGCTGCTGCGCGGGGGGCTGCCGTACCTGCGGCAGATCTGGGGGGACGCGAACTGGCGGCTCTTCCAGGTGGACGACCCGACCAGCA
Source organism: Streptomyces sp. NPDC006687 (assembly GCF_040636215.1). Lineage (NCBI taxonomy): Bacteria > Bacillati > Actinomycetota > Actinomycetes > Kitasatosporales > Streptomycetaceae > Streptomyces > Streptomyces sp. NPDC006687. Next base: position 1,625 of record NZ_JBEYJJ010000011.1, read on the forward strand.
TGGTCACCGGGCCGGCGCGGGTGGTCCGGGCGGGCGCTGACCAGCTGGTCCTCGACGTCTCCGCGCCCGGCCGGGTCCTGGTGCGGATCCCGCACTCACCGTGGCTGGGCCTGGTGGACGGCGCGGGCAAGGCCGTGGAGCCCCCGCAGGAGACCCCGGCGTCGAAGGCCCGGGGCGCGGCGGGGTCGAAGGCGCCGAAGGAGTACGCGAACACCGCCGGCTGCCTGTCCAAGGCGACCGCCGACGCCGAGGGCGACACGTGGACGGAGCTCCTGGCCCCGGCGGCGGGGGAGTACCGCATCGCGGCGAAGTACCAGCTCCCCCGGGGTACGCCCTGCCCGGAGGAACTCCTCCGTCGGCCCGTTACGCCCCATCCGGGTGCATAGGGGGGCATCTCTGCATAGGATCCCAATTAGTCCACTCGAAGGAGTTGATGACGGGATGAGCAAAGAGCAGAACCAGGACGTCCAGGCCGCTGTCGCGAAGGCGGTGGAGCGCCTCCAGCTCCAGACCCGGCGCGACGCGGGCCACGGCCCCGACCACGGCTTCGAGGGCCCGCTCCACACCAAGGTGAAGGGCGGCGCCCACACCAAGGCATCCCTCAAGCGCTCCGGCACCCCCCAGGGCGACCGCATCGGCGAACGCAGCAAGGGCCTCAGCTGACCCAGGCCCCCGCCCCCCACACGGAAGACCCCCGGCCGCTCCCGGCCGGGGGTCTCCTGTCACTGTGCCCCCGGCAGGATTCGAACCTGCGACACCCGCTTTAGGAGAGCGGTGCTCTATCCCCTGAGCTACGAAGGCGGGGCCTCGGTGGAGGCCCGGAGCTGCCGTGGAGGCGGCCCAGGCACAGCGTAGCGGATCAGGTCGGGGCTCCGTCGGCCGTCGGCGGGGTTGGGCCGGAGGGGGACGCCGGTGGGGTGGGGGTGGTCGTGATCATGGCGGTGGGGGTGGCCCGCATAATCGGGGTAGGGGCAGCGCCGTACGTGAGGGGGAGATGTGACGGGTGCCGGGTTGGCCCAGCCGTTCGGGGCGGGGTTCCAGGAGGATCCGTACGGGGTCTACGCGCGGCTGCGCGCCCAGGGGTCCGTGCATCGCGTCGCGCTGCCCGACGAGGCGCCGGTGTGGCTCGTGACGCATGAGGCCGATGTGCGTGCGGGGCTGGCCGACGCCCGGTTCTCCGTCGACAAGCGGCATGCGCGGGGCGGGTTCCAGGGGTTCTCGCTGCCCCCGGCGCTCGACGCGAACCTGCTGAACGTCGGCCCCGAGGACCACCTCCGGCTGCGCCGCCTCGTCGCGCAGGGGTTCACCCCCCGCCGCGTCGAGGGGATGCGCACGGCGGTCCGGGCGGCGGTCGACGCGTGCGCGGACCGGCTCGTCGCGCGGGTGGAGTCCGACGGGGTCGCCGACGTGGTCGCCGAGTTCGCCGGGCCGCTGCCGCTGAAGGTCATCGGGGACCTGCTGGGCGTGCCGCAGGAGGCGTACGGGCGGTTCGCCGGGTGGATCGCCACCATGCTGGTGCCGGGCAGCCGCGAGGAGCTCGCGGGGGCGGTGCGGGAGGTCCACCGGTTCCTCGTCGAGCTGGTCGCCGCGCGCCGCGCCGCCCCGGGCGAGGACGTCCTGTCGGGGCTGGTCGCCGCGCGCGACGCCGGGGACCGGCTCAGCGAGGACGAGCTGGTCTCCCTCGCCTTCCTGATCCTGATGGCCGGCAGCGAGACCGTCCAACACCTGATCAGCGGCGGCCTGTTCACCCTCCTGACGCACGAGGAGGAGCTGGAGGCGCTCCGGGAGCGCCCCGGGCTGCTGCCGGAGGCCGTCGAGGAGCTCTTCCGGTACGCGGTCCCCAACCACAGCGCCATCCGCCGCTTCCCGACCGAGCCCGTCGAGATCGGCGGCGTACGGATCCCCGCGGGCGACACCGTGCTCTTCTCGCTCGCCTCCGCCCACCGGGACCCCGCCCGCTACCCCGAGCCCGACCGCTTCGACATCGGCCGGGCCGACAAGGCGCACCTGGCCCTCGGGCACGGGGTGCACTACTGCCTCGGCGCACCGCTGGCCCGTATGCAGGTCACCCTCGCACTGGAGGCCCTGCTCCGGCGGCTGCCCGGGCTGCGGCTGGCGGTGCCCGCGGACGAGCTGCGGTGGAGCACCACGTTTCGGTTCCGGGCGTTGCGCGCGCTGCCGGTGACGGGGGCGGTCACACCCCCATCGGGGTGTGCAGTTCCACGGTGAGTTCCAGTTCCACCGGGGCGTCCAGGGGCAGGGCGGCGACGCCGACCGCGCTGCGGGCGTGGATGCCCGCGTCGCCGAAGGCGGTGCCGAGGAGTTCGCTCGCGCCGTTGATCACGGCCGGCTGGCCGGTGAAGTCCGGGGTGCAGGCCACGTAGCCGACCACTTTGACCACCCGTTTCACCGCCGACAGGTCGCCCGCCACCGAGGCCACCGCGGCGAGGGCGTTCAGCGCGCACCGCCGGGCCAGTTCGGCGCCCTGCTCCGGGGTGACCTCGCCGCCCACCTTGCCGGTGCGCGGCAGTGCGCCGTCCACCATGGGCAGCTGGCCGGAGGTGTACACGTAGTGGCCGCTGACCACCGCCGGGACGTACACGGCGACGGGCGGGGCGACGGGGGGCAGGGCCAGCCCGGCGGCCGCCAGGCGTTCCTCGGGGGTCGTGTTCATGGGCGGGGGCTCCTCACGGACGGGGGTCAGGGGCGGGTGACGCGGATCCGGTAGCCGCCGCCCGGGAGGGCCGCCACCACCGAGACGGTGATGCGGGCCTTCTCGTCGGTGAAGCTCTCGCCCGGCCGGAACGGCGCGTCCGACAGTTCGGCGTGCACGTTGGGGCGGCGCGTGCAGCCGCCGCTGCCGGTCGCGCTGTCGGAGACGGTCACCGGCCCGCGCCCGGTGTCCACGTCCGAGTCGACCTTGTAGATCAGTACGCCGGGCTTGCAGACGGCCTCGTCGTTGCCGGCCCGGGTGCGGACCTCGATCGCGTAGCCGGCGCTCTCCGAGAGGGGGACGAAGGCCAGTTTGGTGCCGCCCGCCGAGGCGAGGGGGGTCAGCAGGTGTTCGCTGGTACCGGGCTTGGCGGCGCAGGAGATCTGGGATCCGTCGAGCCAGCCGAGCTTCCACTTGTGCCAGCCGAGGAGGTCGTTGTTGGCGCCCCAGTCCTCGCTCATGATGTCCCAGTGCCCGACCGTGCCGCCGCCTTCGGAGGTGTAGAGGTCGGGGAGTCCGAAGACGTGCCCGTTCTCGTGCGGCAGGACCCGGTAGCCGGTCTCGCGGTAGGAGCCGGAGCCGTCGTCCTGCCGGCTGTAGACGAAGGACGTGTTCGCCAGCGGCACCCCGTCGGCCATCGGGGCCTCGCCGTTGCCGGAGAAGGTGACGGACAGGACGGTGTCCAGGGCGGAGGGGCCGGCGTTCGGGGTGACCAGGACGTTGATCAGGTCGTAGCGGCTGAAGTCCACCTCGGGGTCGGCGGCCCGGGCGATGTGCTCGACGAGCTGCCGGTAGCCCGGCTCGTAGGCGGAGCCGCGCTCGATGCCGTACGCCGAGAAGGGCATCGGCATCCGCAGCCAGCCCCGTATCGGGGCCTCGGCCCGGTAGGTCAGCCGGCCGTAGGAGCTGGTGCGGAACCACTCGGAGGTCTGGGGGAAGAACTCCGCCAGCCGGTCCATGGCCGAGCCCTCGCCCTTGGCGTCGGGGAAGTCGATCATCAGGTTGAGGGCGCGGATCTCGCCCGTCGAGCGGGAGTACCCGGGTGCGGTGGGCAGGCCCTCCGACAGCTGCACGCCCATGGTCGCGGAGATCCGGCACGGTGCCAGGGCGGATTCGGCGCTGGTGGCCTTGGGGCCGGAGGTGGCGTGTCCGCGGGTGGGGAGGCCGCCGCTGGCGGTGGCGGTGACCCCCAAGGCCAGGGCGGTGAGGCCGATGAACGCGCTGGTGCGGCAGGGCCTGCGTATCCGGTGGCGGGTCTGCGGCATGGAGCTCGCCTTCGGGTGCGCGGCAGCCGGCCGGGTCCGGACTGCTCTGTGCGCTCACCCTCCGACGGCTGCGACACGCCCGCGCGTCGAAAGCGGCCGAATGGGACGAAAGTGCAGGGATCGGGTGTGGTTCAGCTCACACGGAGGAGTGAAATAACCGGGGACTGGTTCCCCGTTTGGAAGAGAGTCCCCACAAGCGGGGAGCAGGTCCCCGGTTCGGGGGCGGCTCGCCGGTTCGGGGGACCGGGTCCCGGGTCCTGGGACCGCTCACACATCCGTACGAGTTCCAGCCCAGGGAGGCCCGGAATGCAGAGCGCCACCGTCACGCGGGTACCCAAGCCGCGCGCCGACGCGGTCCGCAACCGGGAGCGGATCCTGGGGGCCGCCCGGGAGATGTTCGTCGAGTACGGCGCCGACGCCCCCCTCGACGAGATCGCCCGCCGGGCCGGCATCGGCAACGCCACCCTCTACCGGCACTTCCCCGACCGGGCCGACCTCGTCCACCACGTGGTGCTCTACGTGATGGACCGGGTCACCGCCCAGGCCGAGGACGCCCTCGCCGAGGAACCGGACGCCTTCGCCGCGCTCTGCCGCTTCGCGCACGCCGCCGTCGACGAGCGGATCGGCGCCCTGTGCCCGATGCTCTCGGACGGCTTCGACCACGACCACCCCGAACTCCTGTCCGCGCGCGAGGCGTTGGGGGGAGCCGTGGAGGAACTGGTCACCGCCGGCCGGCGCGCGGGGCTGCTCCGCGCCGACATCGGCACCGGCGACCTGATGCTCGCCCTGTCCCAGCTCGCCCGTCCCCTCCCCGGGACCGACTGCACCATGGTGAGCGGGTTCGTCCACCGCCACCTCCAGCTCTTCCTCGACGGGCTGCGGGCCCCGGCCCGCTCCCAACTCCCCGGCACCGCCGTCACGTTGCAGGACCTGAGCCGGAAAACCATGTGACGCGGCGCCCCCTCGTTCAGTAGCCTCGAAAACTGCCACTTTTCATTTCATTTCATCTCATCACCCTTCAGTCATTCCGCGGTCCTCGCGGAGCCTTTCTGCCTTCCCGTCTTTTTCGCCGTTCAGTGAAGTGGGTACCCCCATGTCCAAAACAGCCGCGTCCGCCTCGCCGGCTGCCGCCGCCCTCGCCGATCCCAGTCGCTGGAAGGCCCTGGTCTTCATCGCGCTGGCGCAGCTGATGGTCGTCCTCGACGCGACCATCGTGAACATCGCCCTGCCCTCCGCGCAGACCGACCTCGGCATATCCGACGGCAACCGCCAGTGGGTCATCACCGCCTACGCCCTGGCCTTCGGCGGACTGCTCCTCTTCGGCGGCCGCATCGCCGACAAGTGGGGCCGCAAGAACGCCTTCATCACCGGTCTCGCCGGCTTCGCCCTGGCCTCCGCGCTCGGCGGCGCCGCGAACGGTGAGGCGATGATGCTGGGCGCCCGCGCCCTCCAGGGCGCCTTCGGCGCGCTGCTCGCCCCGGCCGCGCTCTCCCTGCTGGCGGTCACCTTCACCGACGCCAAGGAGCGCGCGAAGGCGTTCGGCATCTACGGCGCGATCGCGGGCGGCGGCGGCGCCGTCGGCCTGATCCTCGGCGGCTTCCTGACCGAGTACCTCAACTGGCGCTGGACGTTCTTCGTCAACATCCCCTTCGCGATCGTCGCGGCCGCGGGCGCCTGGATGGTCATCCGCGAGCCGGCCGGCACCCGCAACGGCGCCCGCCTCGACATCCCCGGCGTGGTCCTGTCGACCCTGGGCCTGGTCTCGCTCGTGTACGGGTTCACCCGCGCCGAGTCGGCCGGCTGGACGGACGCGGTCACCGTGGGGCTGTTCGTCGCCTCCGTCGTCCTGCTCGCCGCCTTCGTCGCCGTCGAGTCCAAGGTGAAGTCCCCGCTGCTGCCGCTGCGCGTCCTGCTGGAGCGCAACCGCGGCGGTGTCTACCTCTCGCTGGGTCTCGCCGTCATCTCGATGTTCGGCCTGTTCCTCTTCCTCACCTACTACCTCCAGGTCGTGAAGGGCTTCTCGCCCGTCAAGACCGGCTTCGCCTTCCTGCCGATGATCGCGGGCATGATCACGGGCTCCACCCAGATCGGCGCCCGCCTCATGACCCGGGTCGCGCCCCGGCTGCTGATGGGCCCGGGCTTCCTGCTCGCCGCCACCGGGATGCTGCTGCTGACCCAGCTGGAGGTCGGCTCCTCCTACCCGGCGCTGATCCTGCCGGCGCAGCTGCTGCTGGGCCTCGGCATGGGCACGGCGTTCATGCCGGCCATGTCCCTGGCCACGTACGGGGTGAACCCGGCCGACGCCGGCGTGGCCTCGGCCATGGTCAACACCTCGCAGCAGGTCGGCGGCGCCATCGGTACCGCGCTGCTGAACACCATCGCTGCCTCGGCGACCACCGCGTACCTGACCGACCACGCCGCCCAGGCCGCGGCGGGCGGCTCCGCGGGCCGGCTGGTGCAGGCGCAGGCCATGGTGGAGGGCTACTCCTCGGCGATCTGGTGGGCCGTGGGCATCCTCGCGGTCAGCGCGACCCTCGCGTTCACCCTGATCACCACCGGCCGTCCGGGCCAGGGCGGCCCGGTGGCCGCGGGTTCCGGCGCGGACTCCGAGGAGGCCGAGTTCAAGGTCCCGGTGATCGCCCACTGACGGGGGCGCCGCTGGTACGGGAATGACTGAGAACCCCGCTTCGTTCAAATTTGAACGAAGCGGGGTTAGTCTTTTCGGGTGAACCCGTACGCCTCCCCGTGGACGACGTACCCGCACGACGTACGACGACGGCCCGAGGAGCGCCCCGTGACCACAGCCGCCACCCCCACCCCCACCCCCACCCCCACCCCCACCCGCATGCCAGCCCTGTACCTCAGCCACGGCGCGCCCCCGCTCGCCGACGACCCGCTGTGGCCCTCCGAACTCGCCGCCTGGTCGGCGGCCCTGCCCCGGCCGCGCGCCATCCTGATGGTCTCCGCCCACTGGGAGGAGGCCCCGCTGGCCCTCGGTGCCACCGAGCCGGCACCGCTCGTCTACGACTTCTGGGGCTTCCCCGAGCACTACTACCGGGTCCGCTACGAGGCCCCCGGCGCCCCGGAGCTCGCCGCCTCGGTCCGCGCCCTGCTGAAGGCCCCCGGCACCCCCGTCCAGGACATCCCGGACCGCGGGCTGGACCACGGCGCGTACGTCCCCCTCGTGGAGATGTACCCGGAAGCCGACATACCGGTCCTCCAGATCTCCCTGCCCACCCTGGACCCGGCCCGCCTGATGGACCTCGGCCGCAAGCTGGCCCCGCTGCGCGACGAGGGCGTCCTGATCGTCGGCAGCGGCTTCTTCACCCACAACCTGGCCGCCCTGCGGCACACCGGCCCTGGGGTCCCCGGCTGGTCGGCGGAGTTCGACGCCTGGGGCCGCGAGGCCCTGGCCGCGCGCGACATCGACGCCCTCCTCGACTTCGAGGCCAAGTCCCCGGCGGGCCGCCTGGCCCACCCCCGCACGGAACACTTCGCCCCCCTCTTCGTCACCCTCGGCGCCGCCGCGTCCGACCTCGGCGCCCAGACCACCCCGGTGGACGGCTTCTGGATGGGCCTGTCGAAGCGCTCGCTGCAGTTCGGCTAGGAGACCCTCACCCGGACGGGTGCGCGGCAGGCAACCGGAAACCGGTGCGGGCCGTCTTGCGGGGTAGGAGAGCGGGCTGTGGGCGCTGTCGGGGCGGATGTGCCGGGTGTGACGGCCGTCTCATCGCCGGCGTGGCCGCGCGGATCGCCCCGGGTACCCCGGAGCGGGTCTGACCTGCGCCTCTACGGGTTCTCGCGGCCCGCCGGACCCCCCGGGAGGGCGGCGCGGCGGGGCAGGATACTGCAAGATCCCGGAAAAGAGGGAGGCGTGTGGGAATTCTGTCCCGATTCCAGTCGTTGTTTCCCTCGGAAGCGGGCACTCGGGAGAGTGTCCGAAGACGCACCGCGACCGTTCATCGCATCGCAAGGGAGCACCGCATGGCAACCCGCGCCGTCGCCCGTCGTCAGTCCACGAGCAGCGCCCGCGACGCGGGCGGGGAGATCGTCGACCGCGACCTGGTCGGCATGTACCTGGACGAGATCGCGCGCACCCCGCTGCTGGACGCCGCGCGGGAAGTGGAGCTCTCCCAGATCATCGAGGCGGGCGTCTACGCCCGGCAGATCCTCGACGGCGAGGTCGAGCGTGACGGGGAGACCCCCGCGCGCGAGGAGCTGGAGGCCCTGGCCGCCGAGGGGGAGCGGGCCAAGGAGGTCTTCATCCGGTCCAACCTCCGCCTCGTCGTGGCCGTCGCCCGCCGCTACCCGCGCAGCGGGCTGCCCCTCCTCGACCTGATCCAGGAGGGCAACGCCGGCCTGGTCCGGGCCGTGGAGAAGTTCGACTACACCAAGGGCTTCAAGTTCTCCACGTACGCCACGTGGTGGATCCGCCAGGCCATCACCCGGTCCATCGCCGACCAGTCCCGCACCATCCGCCTCCCCGTCCACCTGGTGGAGGAGCTCGGCCGGATCCGCCGGATCCAGCGCGAGTTCAACCGCGAGAACGGCCGCGACCCGGAGCACGCCGAGATCGCCGCCGCACTGGACACCACCGAGAAGCGGGTCGGTGACGTCCTGGACTGGGCGCGCGACCCGGTCAGCCTCAACATGTCGGTGGACGACCAGGGTGAGACCCAGTTCGGCGACCTTCTGGAGGACACCGCCGCGATCTCCCCCGAGCAGTCGGTGCTCGCGCTGCTGCGCAGCGAGGAGCTGGAGGACCTCCTCGGCAAGCTGGACCAGCGCACGGCGTCGATCATCAAGATGCGCTACGGCATCGAGGACGGCCGCGAGCGGACCCTGACGGAGGTCGGCAAGCAGCACGGGCTGACCCGCGAGCGGATCCGCCAGATCGAGAAGCACGCGCTGCTGGAGCTGAAGCGGATGGCCCGCGACACCGGCTTCGACGCGGTGGCCTGACCCCCCTCCCCCCCCCAAGACGAGCCCCGGCACCTACCCCCCCAGGTGCCGGGGCTCCCCCCTACCCCGGCGCCCCGCCGCCCGACGCCGCCCCCGCCAGCCGGGCCGCCAGCGCGCCCGCCGCCCGCGCCAGCAGCTCCGGCCCCCGCACCGTGAACTCCAGCCCCGTCAGCGCCATCCGGGCCGCCAGCCACTCCGGCGAGTCCCCGCTCTCCAGCCGCACCCGGGACCCGTGCCCCTCCGCCACCGCCTCCTCCCGCAGCCACCCCGGCAGCTCCTGCGGCGGCGCCGCGAAGAAGACGTCCGCCCGGTAGGTCTCCGCGCCCCGCAGCCCGCGCCGGACGAACTCGGCCGCCTCCATCGGCAGGGGCCGCGGCGCGAACCGGGCCCCGGTCGGGAAGGGCTCGCTCACCCGGTCCACCCGGAAGGTGCGCCAGTCCTCCCGCTCCAGGTCGAAGGCGACCAGATACCAGCGGCTGCCCGTGCTGACGAGCCGGTACGGCTCCACCAGCCGCCGCGAGTCCGCCCCGTCCCGCGCCCGGTACGCGAACCGCAGCCGCTCCGGGCCCGCCACCGCCGCGGCCATCGCCGTCAGCGTCCGCGGATCCACACTCGGCCCGTCGCCCCGGGTCACCGCCACCGTGGCCGACTGCAGCGCCCCCACCCGGTGGCGCAGCCGGGCCGGAAGCACCTGCTCCAGCTTGGCCAGCGCCCGTACGGACGCCTCCTCGACCCCCTCGATCGCATGCCCGGCCCCCGCCCGCAGCCCCACCGCGATGGCCACGGCCTCCTCGTCGTCCAGCAGCAGCGGCGGCATCGCCGCCCCCGCCACCAGCCGGTACCCGCCGACCGCGCCCAGCGTGGCCTCCACCGGATAGCCCAGGTCACGCAGGCGCTCGATGTCCCGCCGGATCGTCCGCGCGCTCACGCCCAGCCGCTGCGCCAGCTCGCTTCCGGGCCACTCGCGCGGCGTCTGGAGCAGGGACAGCAGGGTGAGCAGCCGGGCCGGGGTGTCGTTCATGATGCAAGATTGCCAGGTAAATAGGACACACTCTGGCCTACATCCCGTCTACGTTTCTCCCCATGAGCACCGAGACGCCCACAGCATCGCCCGAGCGAGAAGACGGGCCCGTACGAGAAGAGGGGAACGCGGACGCCGGAGCAGCACCGGGCGACGCCCCCGCCCCGGCCACCCCCGACGCCCCGGCCGACCGCCTGCGCTGGCTGGCGCTCGCCATCGTGATGACCGCGTCCTTCATGGACCTGGTCGACGTCACGATCGTCAACATCGCGATACCCAGCATGCGCCAGGACTTCGGCGCCTCGACCAGCGCCATCCAGTGGATCACCGCCGGCTACGCGCTCGCCTTCGCCGCCGGCCTGATCACCGGCGGCCGTCTCGGTGACATCTACGGCCGCAAGCGGCTCTTCCTCGTCGGCGTCTTCGGCTTCACCGCCGCCTCCCTGCTCTGCGGCATCGCCGCCGACCCGGCCATGCTCGTCGCCTCCCGCCTCCTCCAGGGCGGTATGGCGGCGATGATGGTCCCGCAGGTCCTGGCGATCATCCACGTCACCTTCCCGCCGCACGAGCGCGGCAAGGTCTTCGGCATGTTCGGCGCGATCGTCGGCCTCGGCGCGGTCTCCGGTCCGCTGCTCGGCGCGCTGCTCACCGAGTGGAACCTCTTCGGTCTCGAATGGCGCACCATCTTCCTGATCAACCTGCCCGTCGGCATCGCCGCCGTGATCCTCGGCCGTAAGTTCATCACCGAGTCCAAGGCCCCCAAGGCCCTGCGCCTGGACCTGGCCGGCGTCGTCCTCGCCACCCTCGCCCTGGTCCTGCTGATCTACCCGCTCACCCAAGGCCGCGAGAACGACTGGCCGCTGTGGGGCTTCGTCTGCATGATCGCCTCACCCGTGGTCTTTGCCGTCTTCATCGCCTACGAGAAGTACAAGATCAAGAAGGACGGCTCCCCGCTCGTGGAGCTCTCCCTCTTCCAGGTCAAGAGCTTCGCCGGCGGTATCACCGTCCAGCTGGCCTTCGGCCTGGCGACCGGCATCTTCTTCCTGGTCTGGACGCTCTACATGCAGATGGGCCTCGGCTGGAGCCCGCTGCGCGCGGGCAGTACGGGGATCCCGTTCTCCATCGCCGTCTCCGTTGCCGCCGGCCTCTCCGTCGAGAAGCTCGTCCCCCGCTTCGGCCGCAAGGTGCTCCAGGCCGGCGCGCTGATCATGGCCGCGGGGCTGCTCCTGTACATCTGGGAGTCGCAGCGCTACGGCATGGAGATCGCCTCCTGGCAGATGGCCGCTCCGCTGATCGTCATGGGCGCCGGCATGGGCCTGATCGTCGCCCCGCTGAACGACACCATCCTGTCCCAGGTGCCGCGCGAGCACGCCGGTTCGGCCTCCGGCCTCATCAACACCACCGGCCAGATGGGCAACGCCCTCGGCCTGGCGCTGACCTCCGTGGTCTTCTTCGGGTCCATCGACGACGACCGCGTCCTCGGGGTCCCCTACGTCGAGGCGTTCCGCGGCGCGCTGTGGTGGGTCGTGGCGGTACTCGTCCTGATCTTCGCGGTGATGTTCGTCCTGCCGCGCAAGCAGGTCCCGCTCTCCGAGCGCGAGGGCGCCGTCGAAGCGGCCGTCCAGGTCTGAGCCGACGGGTTCCCCCGCCACGGCGGCCCGCCGCCCGGCCCCGCGCGGCCAGGGCGACGGGCCGCCGTCAAGTCGCGGCGGCGTTACCGGACGCGGGTGCGCAGTTCCATCGCCCCGCGGGCGGCGGCCTCGGTCGCGTACACCTCGCACATGTGCCGCCCGTCCGGCGTGGCCGTGTGCTCGACCTCCCACAGGCTGAGCTCGCTCCCGTCCAGCAGGACGAAGGCGTGCTCGTACAGGCTGAACCCGGCGTCCCGCCCGTCGGCCAGGCAGTGCCGGCCGCCGAACGCCTGGGTGATCTGGTGCGCGTACGCCGACCGCAGCAGCGCGGCCGTCTCCGGCCCGGGGCGGTCGGCGTTCTCCGCGCGCCGCAGCACCCGGCGGGCGTGGTCGGCGGACTCCTCCCCCGTGTAGGCGCGGTGGCGCTCCCCGGGGCCGGGGGCGGCGAACAGGGCGCTCAGCAGCGCCAGTTCCTCCTCCACTCCGTCCGCGTCCGCACCCCAGCCCGGCTCCTCGGGGCCGTCCGGCCCCAGGGAGGGGGCCGGTACCACGGCGGCCTCGCCGAACAGCCGGGCTCCGGCCAAGGAGAGCTCCTCCCGGCTGGCGAACACCTCGTGCCGGGCGTCGCCTTCGCTGCTCAGCCGGTACACCAGCTCCCACAGGGACACCGTCTCGCCGTCGGAGAGCAGGTAGGTGTGCCGGTGGGTCTCCCGCCACACGCCCGCCGACGGACTGTGGTGCGTGGTGTAGAGGGAGGAGCTGTGGGCGAGCGCGGCAGCGAGGCGCTCGACCAACGCGTCGGGAAGGTCGAAGGAGTTGAGGGCGCGGCCCAGGAGTCGGTCGAGGTGGGCCTCGGTTGTCTCGTACGGATCGCTCAAGGTGGGCTCCAGGCCGTCGCAGCTTGTCACTTCGCGGAAGCACAACGTAGCCCCTGGCTCTGACATCACGTCCGGGATTCGGTAAAACGTCCGGGAAGCGTCAGGGGTTCCCGCCACACCTTCAGGTCAACTTGCCCGGAAATGGCCAGGGTTCGCCCGGCCCGGCGGCCGTGGGCGGGAGCATGGGCGGCATGGCAACCGACACCGTGGACGTCCCGCGCCAGCGGCGGCGCTCCAGCACCTCCACCGAGGGCGAGCCCGACGCCCCCACCTCCCTGGCCTGGCTGCTGGTGGCCACCGGGGCCGCCGGACTCCTGGCCTCCTGGGTGATCACCCTCGACAAGTTCCTCCTGCTGGAGGACCCCGGCTTCAAACCCGCGTGCAGCCTCAACCCCGTCGTCTCCTGCGGCAGCGTCATGAAGAGCGCGCAGGCGGCCGTCTTCGGCTTCCCCAACCCGATGCTCGGACTGGCGGCCTACGGGGTCGTGGTCTGTGTGGGCGCGTCCCTGCTCGCGGGAGCCCGCCACCGCCGGTGGTTCTGGCTGGGACTCAACGCCGGGACCGCCTTCGGCACCGGCTTCTGTGCCTGGCTCATGGCCCAGTCGCTCTACGAGATCAACGCCCTGTGCCTGTGGTGCTGCCTGGCCTGGGTGGCGACGCTGCTGATGTTCTGGGCGGTCACGGCCCACAACGTCCGTACCGGCCGGCTGCCCGCGCCCGGCGCGCTGCGGACGTTCTTCACCGACTTCGCCTGGGCCCCGCCCGCCCTGCACCTCGGGGTGATCGGGATGCTGGTCCTGACCCGGTGGTGGGACTTCTGGACGGGCTGAGCCCGCCCCCGCACGCACGAGGGCCCCGGTGGCGCAATGCCACCGGGGCCCTCGTCACTTCGCTCCACGGGCTGACGCGGCCCTAGACCAGGAGGGGTGGAGCGGCGTCAGCTGCCCGCGGACGCGTTGCCGGAGAGCACCGGGATGTTGTCCAGGATGTGCGAGAGCGGCTCGTCGCCCTTGGCCTGGGTGGAGTTCTCGGTGCACTGCTGGTTCTGCGGGTTGGACAGGACGTTGATGTCCTGGACACCGACGTTGACCAGCGCCAGGATCGACTGGGCGTTGACCTTGACCGGCAGGCCGATGCAGGGCTTGTTCAGGGTGCCCTGGACCAGGCTGAGCTGGGGGCTCATGTCCCCGGCGGTCTTCTGGTTGCCGTAGATCTGCTGGGCGCCGTTGCCGTTGACGGTGTTGACCCCGTTGTCGTTGCCGATGGCCATGGCCGGGGCGGTGGCGGCAGCGCCGGCGCCGATGGCAACGGCGGAGACCGCGGCGGCGGTCATGATCTTCTTGAGCATCATTGATCCTTCAGTCGCACGAGTGCCCGCTAGTGGAGCGCCCTGATCAACCGGCCGCCGGGGGGGTTGGTTGCGGTGCTTCACTCAAACGGACCGTCGGGCGCGGGGTTTTCCCCGGCGCGGGTGAGGCCGCTGCGGACACCTGCGCGAAGCCCGTACGCAGCCCCTGGCGGGGGCGGGGGCGTTCAAGATCCTGTTGCGCTCCGTAGAGGGTGTTCGCACGGTGGGTGAGTAAGTGGACCGCCCCGGTCCGCTCGCGAGACCCTCCTCGAAGGATTTCCCATGCACTCCACCAAGGCGTTCCGCCTCCGTGTCCTCGTCCCGTCGGCCCTCGCCGTCGTCATACTGTCCGGCGCGGCCGCCCCGGCGGGTGCCGTGGACGGTCAGGGTGCCGCCGCCGTCGAGAAGAAGGCGGCGGCCGTGCAGCAGCAGATCGAACGGCTGGAGGAGGCGGCGCAATCCCGGGAGCGGGTCGCGGCCGGCCCGATCGACGACCTTCTCTCGGGGCTCACCAAGACCCTCACGGACCTGCTGAACTCGCTCACGGGCCTGCTCGGCGGGATCAAGCTGCCGGCGATCGAGATCCCCAAACTCCCCGAGATCAAACTCCCGGAGCTGCCGGTCAGCCTCCCGGCCACTCCGGCCACTCCGGCTACTCCGGCCACCCCGGCCACTCCAGCCACCCCGGCGGCCCCGGGGGCCGTTCCGGCCGTTCCGACCGTCCCCGACATCGAGATCCCCGAGATCCCCATCAGCAACTAGCGGCCGGGCCCGGCGGGCCCCGACCGGCAGGATGGTTACGACTATTCGGCTGAACAGGTCAGATCTGGCCGTGGGCCGTGTCGTTTTGGGAAGCTGGACCGTTTCGCTCGGTGTGAGCCCCGGGACCGGGGCAGGACATCGAACGAGAAGGTGCACTCCCCATGAACTCTGCTGCCAAGAAGGCCGCCGTGGCCCTGGCCTCCGCTGGTCTCGCCGTGGCCGGTGCCGCCGGTGCCGCCTCCGCCGACGCCCAGGCCGAGGGCGCGGCCGTGGGCTCCCCCGGTGTTCTCTCGGGCAACCTGGTGCAGGTGCCGGTCCACATCCCGGTCAACGTCTGCGGCAACTCCGTGAACGTCATCGGCGCCCTGAACCCGGCGTTCGGCAACGTCTGCCTCAACGACTGACGTCTTCGCAGTCGGCACCACGTGACCGTGGGCGCCACCGGCCTCGCCGGTGGCGCCCACGGTCGTGTCCGGAGCTGTTCTTCCCGCCTCCGGCTTACTTGCCCCCGTTGAGCTCCACTCCGCCGAGCAGCGGGGACGCCTTGGTCGCGCCGTTCGCCAGGCCCAGGGCGGTGCCGGGGACGTCGTTGCGGATCTTGTTGACGCCCTGCGCCGTGTGGACCACCTTCCCGAGGGTGTCGCCCTGTTCGGCCAGCGCGTTGCCCGCCGTCTGGGGGAGCGCCTCGGAGACCGGGTTCACGGCGTCCAGTACCTCGGTCAGTCCGCCCGTCGCGCTCATGGGGGGCATCGCAGGGGCGTCGGCCGCGAAGGCGGGGGCCGTGGCGCCGAGGGCGGCGACGGAGCCGACGACGACGGCGGCGACCTGGGAGAGCTTCATGGTCGAAATCCTCTTTCTATTCGTGGACCGGGCGGCAGCGGCGACCCGCGACCGGTTCGCCGCTTTCGCCTTGGCTAACGACTCCCGGCCGCTCCGGAAACGCCGGCGCGGCGGCGCACGGCAACGGCCGGAGAATCCGACGAGGGATTCTCCGGCCGATATTTCTTCCGATTACCGGTATTGCCGTCAGGAGAGCGCGGACCTCCGGTAGAGAATCGCGCCGCCCAGGACGAGCGCCGAGGCGAGGGCCGCCATGGCCCCCAGCTCACCCGCGCCGGTGGCCGCCAGCTGCGGCCCCGCCTGCACGGGGGCGGGCAGCGTGACGGGCGCCGGCAGCGTCACCGGCGGGGCGGGGGCCGGAGCGGGGGCCGGCACGGGAGCGGGCGCCGGAGCCGGGGGCAGGTGCACCGGGAGGTCGCCGGCGGGGGCGGCCGGGGGCTGGTCCGCCGGGACGGTGTCCGGTACGGGGACCGGAGCCGGGAGCGGCCGCTGCGGCTGGCTGCCGTGCGGGGGCCCGGAGGCCGGGATCTCCTCGGGGCCCGGGACCGGCGCCGGGAGGGTGTGCGGCTGCTCCCCGACGGGGGCGGGCAGCGTGTGGGCGTGCTCCTGCGGCGGTACGGGGACCTCGGCGGGCGGCGCCGGGGCGTGCTGCTGCGCCGGGGGCGGAACGGGGGCGGGCGCGGGGCGCGGGGCGGGCGCGGGGGGCGCCGGGTGCGGGGCCGGGGGCCTGCCGTGGTGGGCCGGCGGGTGGTCGTCGCACTCCTCCCCGCCGCCGCGCGGGCCGTGGTCCTCGTCGCCGGAGCCGCCGTAGGCGTCCTGGTGCCGCGCGTCGTCGTGGCGGGGCGCCGCGTGGCGCGGTACCTCGGGACGGGGGGCCTGGGGACCGGGCGCCGCGTGGCGCGGGGTCTCGGGACGAGGGGTCTGGGAACCGGGCGCCGCGTGGCGCGGGGTCTCCCGGCGGGGGAGCTCGGGGCGGGGTGCCGCGTGGCGGGGGGCGTGCGGGCGGGGTGCCTCGTCGCCGCGCTCCTCGTGGCCGCCCCCGTCCTCCCGGCGCTGCCCGGGCAGCGCGTGCCGGCCGCCGCCGTCCTGCCGCTCCTGGAGGTAGCGCTCGAACGCCTCGGCGTTCTCCGGGCTCAGGTAGCGCTCGTAGTCGTGGTGGCCCGCGTCGGAGCCGGTCACGTTGGCGCACTTGTTGCCCATCGCGGGGTTGAGCGCCCCGGCCGCGTCCACGCTGTTGCCGCACACGTTCGGCGAAAAGGTGATGGGTACCGAGACGCTGTTGCCGGACACCACGCCCGGTGAATGCGCGGCCTCGGCCATTGCCGCGGGATGCGCGTAGGCCGCGCCGGTCGCGATCGACAGCAAGCTCGACGCGGCAGCAGCCGTGAGCACCCCCTTGCCCAGTACCTGTCGGCTCAGTACCTGTCGCATGGGTCCTTCCCTGTCTACCGGCGCGGGGGCCGGTCCTTCAATCGAAGGTGGCCTCGGAATGCACCGCCGTGCACTCCGAGGCCACCGAGGAGGTCCGCCCTCGCGGGCTCAGGCGCTTCGTCAGCTGTTGACGCAGGTGTTGCCGAAGGCCGGGTTCAGCAGCCCGATGATGTTGACGGTGTTGCCGCAGACGTTCACGGGGATGTGCACGGGAACCTGGACGAGGTTCCCGGAGAGAACGCCCGGGGAACCGACGGCCTGGCCGTCGGCGACCGCGTCGGCCATGGCGGGGGAGGCGGCGCCGGCGGCGACGAGAACGCCGGCGGCCATCACCACTGCCTTCTTGTACTTCATTTTTTCGATCCTTCCCGCAGAGGTCTGTCCACTGCATCAATAACAACGAGTGGGTCGGGAAAAAGAAACCGTCGAAATGGCGGTCCATTCCCGCCCGGCGGTGCCGGGCAATGAATTCCGGCCCGTATTCGGAGGGGTGGAATTCGGGCTGATACGCGGCGAGGCCGCCGCGACCCGGGGGGTGCGACGGCCTCGCGCGGCGGGGCCTTCTCGTCAGCTGCCGGAGGAGACGTTGCCCGAGAGGACCGGGATGTTGTCCAGGATGTGCGAGAGGGCCTCGTCGCCCTTGGCCTGGGTGGAGTTCTCGGTGCACTGCTGGTTCTGCGGGCTGGACAGGACCGGGATGTCCTGGATGCCGACGTTGACCAGGGCCAGGATCGACTGGGCGTTGACCTTGGCCGGCAGGGCGATGCAGGGCTTGTTGAAGGAGCCCTGGATCAGCGCCATCTGCGGGCTCATGTTGCCGTAGGTCGCCTGGTTGCCGTAGATCTGCGCGGAGTTGTTGCCGTTGACGGTGTTGATGCCGTTGTCGTTGCCGACGGCCATCGCCTGCGGGGCCATGGCGGCGCCCAGGCCGACGGTGGAGGCGGCAACCGCTGCGCCGGCTACAAGCTTCTTGATCATTATCGTCCCTTTTTTGCAGGATTGCCCGGTACTGGAGCACCCGGATCAACGGCCCGGCTCGGGCTCGGGTTGCGTCACTTCACCCGGATGCCGCCGTTTCGGGCGGCGTGGTTGACGTTCAGGCGTTCACGCAGGTGTTGCCGAAGGCGGGGTTCAGGAACCCGACGAGCTGGGCGGTGTTGCCGCAGACGTTGACCGGGACGTCGACGGGCACCTGGACGAGGTTGCCGCTCAGCACGCCGGGGGAGCCGGCGGCGAGGCCCTCCGCCGTCGCGCCGCCGTGCGCGGAGGCGAGGCCCGCGCCGCCCGTCAGCAGTGCGGTCCCCGCGAGGGCCACGGTCGTGCCGCGCATCAGCCTCTTCTTCATCGCGGTATTCCTTTCGGGTCGAGCGCCGGACGGTGATGCGACCGCATAACGACCCGCCCGCCGACGGGGTGCGTGTTATCGCCCGAAAGGCCGTACGAGCGAGTCCGGCGTGATTTCCAGCCTGATTTCTGACAAAGTTCACTCCTGTTTTGCTCGCTTGATCGAAAATGGTTCACGGAATTCGGGCGGCCTATCCGTACGACAGTCTGAAAATATTAATAATCTCGGATATGGCTGCCCGCGTTACCCGGTGTGCTCTTCGTCCCGACAGACGCGCGCCGCTGAGCGCAGGAGACCGCTCCACGTGCCGAAACATCGCTCACCGGCCGGATCGACGGCCGCGCAGTCCTTCACCGTCCTGCACCTCGTCCAGCCCGTCGACGGCGGTGTCGCACGGGTCGTCACCGACCTCGCGGCGGCCCAGTCCGCCGCCGGGCTGCGCGTGGTCGTCGCCTGCCCCGACGCGGGCGTCCTCCCCGGCGGTGCCCGGGCCGCCGGGGCCGAGGTGCTCACCTGGCGGGCCGGGCGCTCGCCCGGACCGGGGCTGCCCGCCGAGGTGCTCGGCGCCGCCCGGCTGATCCGCCGGGTCCGCCCCGACTTGCTGCACGCCCACAGCGCCAAGGCCGGACTGGCCGGGCGGATGGCCGTACGGGGCAGCCTGCCGACGGTGTTCCAGCCGCACGCCTGGTCCTTCGACGCCGTCGGCGGCACCACCGCCGCCCTCGCCCTGCGCTGGGAGCGGGCCGGCGCACGCTGGGCCGACCGGGTGCTCTGCGTCAGCGAGGCCGAACGCCGGGCCGGACAGTCCGAGGGCATCCACGCCCGCTGGGCGGTCATCCGCAACGGCGTCGACCTCACCCGCTTCCGCCCCGGCCACGCCGACCGCGACCGCGACCGCGCCGAGGCCCGCGCCTGCCTCCGGCTGCCCGCCGCCCTCCAGGGCGCGGGCCCGCTCGCCGTCTGCGTCGGCCGGCTCTGCCCGCAGAAGGGCCAGGACGTCCTGATCCGGGCCTGGCCGGAGGTGTCGGCCACCGTCCCCGGCGCCCGTCTCGCCCTGGTCGGGGACGGTCCCGACGCCGAACGGCTGCGCCGCACCGCACCCCCGGGAGTCCACTTCGCGGGATCCGTCGCCGACATCCGACCGTGGCTTCGGGCCGCCGATCTCGTTGTACTGCCGTCGCGGTGGGAAGGCATGGCGCTCGCCCCCCTCGAAGCCATGGCCTGCGGCCGACCGGTCCTGGTCTCCGACGTCAGCGGTGCGCGGGAGAGCCTGCCGTCCGGCCACGGACGGCTCTGCCTGGTACCGCCGGATGACCCGACGGCGCTGGCCAAGGCCCTGGGACGGCTGCTCGCCGAACCGCGGCTGCTCACCGAACTCGGGGAGCAGGCCCAGCAGCACGCCCGGACCGAGTTCGACGTGCGGCGGACCACGGACGCGGTCACCGGCCTGTACCACGAACTGCTGGGCAGGTCCCGGCCCTTGAACCAGGAGCGCATCACCCGATGACGATGGACAGCGCAGCCGCCCGGCACACCGGGGGCCAGAGCGGCACGGGGCACGCCGGCGCCGGCTCCTTCGCCTCCGTGTCGCCGGCCGTCCCGCCGGCCGCCCCGCCCGCCGGGTCACCCCCGGTGAACCGCCGTGCCGCGACCGCCATCCACCCGCCGCGCCGGCCCCGGGCCGACCGGGCCCGTCCCGCCGTCCGCCCGGGCCGGGTCCGCCGCGGCCGCGGCCCCGCCGCGCTCCTGGCCGCCGACGCGCTGGCCGTCGTCGTCACCGTGGCCGCCCTGCCCGCGGCGCCGCTCCCGCCCGGGGCCATGGCGCCCGCCGCCGTCCTGCTCGCCGCCGCGGGCGCCGCCCTCCAGGCGCAGGGCGGCCTCTACCGGCCCCGCCTCGCGCCCTCCGCCCTCCTGGAACTGCCCGCCCTGGCCGGGCGGGCCGCCGCCCTGTGGTGCGGGGCCGCCGCCCTCCTCGCCGCCGCCGCGCCCGGGCGGGCGCTGGGCTGGAACGCCCTGCTGACCGCCGTCTGCCTCCAGGTGGTGCTGGCCTGCGCCGGGCGGGGGCTGGTGCACCAGGGGTGGCGCCGCTCCGCCGTGCGCCGTCCCGTCTCCACGCTCGTCGTCGGCCCCGGGGAGGGCGCCGGAGCCGTCGCCGCCGCCCTGCACCAACGCCCCGAGTACGGGCTGCGGCCCGTCGGGATCGCCGACACCGCCGAACCCGCCGAAGGGGAGGGCGGAGCGCTGCCCGTACTCGCCACCCACGAGGACGTCCGCCGGGCCGTCATCCAGAACTCCGTGCGCTGCGCCGTCCTCACCCGCCCGCCCGAGGCCGACGAGCGCACCGCCGCGCTGGTGCGCCTCTTCCACGACCACGGCTGCCGGCTCTGGCTCGCCGACCCCGCCGGCACCGCCAAGGTCACCGGAATGCGGCTCGCCCACCCCTCCGACCAGCTGTGGGGCCACGCCGTACAGCCCCTGCTGCCCCGCCCGGCCCGGCCGCTGGAGCGCTTCGCCAAGCGGGTGATCGACTCCGTCCTCGCCGCGCTCGCCCTGCTCGCCGCCGCCCCCGTCATGGGCGCCTGCGCCCTGGCCGTACGGCTCTCCGACGGGCCCGGGGTGATCTTCCGTCAGGAGCGGGTCGGCCTCTACGGGCGGCCGTTCACCCTGCTGAAGTTCCGCACCCTGAGCGCCGACCCGCACGAGTCCGCCACCCGCTGGACGGTGGCCGGCGACCGCCGGATGAGCCCCGTCGGCTCGTTCCTGCGCAAGTCCTCGCTGGACGAGCTGCCACAGCTGTGGAACGTGGTCCGCGGTGACATGAGCCTCGTCGGCCCCCGGCCCGAGCGCCCGTTCTTCGTCGCCAAGTTCACCAGCGTCCACCCCGGCTACGAGGCCCGCCACCGGATGCCCGTCGGCATCACCGGACTCGCCCAGATCAACGGGCTGCGCGGGGACACCTCCATCGAGGACCGGGCCCGCTTCGACAACCACTACATCGACACCTGGTCGCTCTGGCAGGACCTGTGGATCCTCGCCCGGACCGCCGCGTCCTTCTTCCGCTTCCGCCTGGGCGGGAGCTGAGCCATGACCCTCGCCGTCCCCGGACCCCTCCCGCTCAGCGGCGCGCTCACCGGTGCGGCCGCCGCGCTGCGCCGGCACTGGCCGCTGCTGCCGCTCGCCGCGACCGTCCTGTTCCTGCTCGCCCCGCTCCCCGCCGGCGACGCCACCGCCTCCGGGAAGGTCGGCCCCGCCGACGCCGCCTCCCTGCTGCTCGCGGTGGTCTGCGCCGTGCAGGCGCTGCGCGGCCGGGTGCGGACGCTGAACCCGCTGGGCGTGCTGGTGCTCGGGACTCCGGGGATCGGGCTCGCCGTCTCCACCGTGACCGCCGGTGACCCGTACGCCGCCCTGCCCGGGTTCGTGCGCTACCTCCAGGTGTTCGTGCTGGTCCCGGCCGCCGTGGTGCTGCTGGTGCGCGACGCCCGCGAGTTCCGGCTGGCCGCCGGGTGCTTCGTGGTCCTCGCGCTGGTGCAGGGAGCGGTGGGGGCCGTGCAGTACGCCACGCACACCGGGGCCTCGTACCAGGGCGAGGACATCCGCGCCGTGGGCACCTTCGGCCCCGGCGACGTCATGGGCATGGCCACCGTCGTCTCGTACGGGCTGATCGTCGCCACCGCCGCCGCGCTCGCGCCGGGGGTGTCCGCGAAGGTGCGGCGGGCCGCCGGGTGCTGCGCGCTGGCGCTGGCGGTGCCGCTGGTGCTGTCCTTCAGCCGGGGCGCGTGGATCGCGACGGCCGGGGCGGCGCTGCTGGTGATGTGCCTGGCGGGGATCCGGCGGGCGCTGGCGGTGCTGGTGGCGCTGGGCGCCCTGGGGGTGGTGCTCGTCGGCGGGCTGGGGCTGGGCTCGGAGATGGTCGCGGAGCGGCTCGGCTCCATCACCCAGGTCTCCAGCGCCCCCGACCAGTCGGTGACCGACCGCTACACGATGTGGGCCGCGGCGGAGTCGATGTGGCGCGAGCGGCCGGTGGTGGGTGTGGGGCTCAAGGGATTCCCCGCGCACCGCGACGGACACTCCTCGCTCGGCCTGTCCTCCGGCAGCGACACCGCGGGCGCGGGCCAGGCGTTCCTGAAGCAGCCGCTGCTGTCCCCGCACAACATGTACCTGCTGGTGCTGGGGGAGCAGGGGCTCGTCGGACTGCTCGCGCTGGTGGGCGGCTGGGCGGCCCTGCTGGTCGCGGGGCTGCGGCGGTACGCGGTGGCCTCCGGCGGGGCGGGTGGATCGGGTGGGGCTGTTTGGCCGGGTGCGCTGGGCGGGTCGGGCTGGGCCGACGGGGCTGATGCGCTGAGCGGGTCGGGCTGGGCTGGTGGGTCCGGTGGGTCCGGTGCGTCCGGTGCGTCCGGTGCGTCCGGTGCGTCCGGTGCGTCCGGTGGGTCCGGTGGGTCCGGTGGGTCCGGTGGTCTCGGCCGGTTCGGCAGCCTCGGTGGTCTCCGTGGCCCCGGCGGACCCGGCGGGTCCAGTGGCCCCGGCCGGTTCGGTGGTGCGGGTGGCTTCGGGGCCGGGGGGCGGGACTGCGGGCTGATCGCCATGGGGCTGTTCGTGTGGCAGCTGACCGACTTCCTGTACGCGGACATCGGCGGCCCCTCCACCGTGCTGACCGGTGTGATCATCGGTCTCGCGGCCTGGTGGGCCCTCCCCTCGCCCGACCCCGCAGCCCCGGCGCCCCCAGCCGGCCCGCCCCCAGCCGGCCCGCCCGCTGACGGGCCGGCCGTCCGGTGACCGACACGACGCCCTGGCGGCGGCCCGCGGCCCCGGCGACCGACCTCGCCGCGCCCGCGGGCCCCCGCACCACCCCGCCCACCCCCGCCGCGGACCCGGCGGGGGTTCCGGGCGTTCCGTACACGGCCGGGCTCCCGGGTCCGGCCGGGGCGCCGGGGGCCGCGCGGCTTCCCGGCGCGGCCGGGATCTCGTACACGGTCGGACTTCCCGGCGCCGCCGGGGCCGCGCGTTCGGCCGGGCTCGGGGGGCCCGCGGGGCTTCCGGGCGGGGCCGGGCGCCCCGGTCCGGCCGGGGTGCCGGGGGCCGCGCGGCCTCCGGGTACGGCTGGGACTCCGCGCACGGCCCGGACTCCGCGCGCGGCCGGGCGCCCGGGTCCGGCGGGGGTTCCGGGGCCGGCCGGGGCCGCCGGGGGATCCGGGCGGCGCCCCGCGGGGTCGGCCGGGCGGCCCGCGGGCGGGCCGGGGGCCGCCGGGGTGGCCGGGGCGGCAGGGCGGCGGCGGGGGGCCGGCAAGTCCGGCGGGGCCGTGCCGCTCGGGCGGTTCCTTGCCAAGGCCGCCGCCGTCACCGCCGGACTGACCGCCGCCGGAGCCGTGTTCGGCCTGGTCCGCGACCAGACCATCGCCCACCTCTTCGGCGCCGGCCACGACAGCGACGCGTTCCTCATCTCCTGGACCGTCCCCGAGATGGCCTCGACCCTGCTGATCGAGGACGCCATGGCCCTGCTGATGGTGCCCGCCTTCAGCCACGCCCTCGCCCGGCGCGCCGCCAGCCGGGCCGGCCTGACCCGCAAGGAGGCCCGCGCGGCGGACCCCGTACGCCTGCTCGTCGGGGCGACCCTGCCGCGCCTGATGGTCTTCCTCGCCGCCGTCGCCTCCGTCCTCGTCGTCGCCGCGCCCCTCGTCGTCAAGGTCCTGGCACCCGGTCTGCCCGACCCGGAACTGGCCGTCCAGTGCACCCGGATGACGGCCCTGACCGTCCTCACCTTCGGCATCGCCGGATACTTCAGCGCCGCCCTGCGCGCCCACCGGTCCTTCCTGCCGCCCGCCGCGATCTACGTCGCCTACAACGTCGGCATCATCGGCACGATGGTCACCCTGCACACCCTGTGGGGCGTCCGGGCGGCCGCCGCCGGAGTCGCCGTCGGCGGGGTGCTGATGGTGCTGGTCCAGCTGCCCGCCTTCATCCGCAACGTCGGCTTCGGACCGCCCCGCCCCAAGGCCGCCCCCCGCAGCCAGCGCGACCGCGACCGGCCCACCCTCATCGCCTTCGGGCTGATCGCCCCCGTCATCTCCTTCGCCGTCTTCCGCCAGTCCCAGGTCCTCGTCGAACGCTTCCTGGCCGCCTCCCTGCCCCCCGGCGCCATCTCGCACCTCAACTACGCGCAGAAGGTCGCGCAGATGCCGATGGTGCTCTCGCTGATGATCTGCACCGTCACCTTCCCCGTCGTCGCCCAGGCCATGGCCGGCGGCGAACGCGAAAAGGCCCGCCGGCGCGTCGAACAGGACCTCGCGCTCGCCTCCCTCGCCGTCCTGCTCGGCATGTCCCTGGTCATCGGCTACGCCCCCCAGATCATCGAAGTCCTCTTCGAACGCGGCGCCTTCACCCACCAGGACACCCTCACCACCGCGTCCGTCATGCGCGTCTACGGCCTCGGACTCCTCGGCCACTGCCTCGTCGGCGCCCTGTCCCGGCCCTTCTTCTCGACCGCCCGGCCCACCTGGTTCCCGGCGTTCGCGATGGGCGCCGGGCTGCTCGTCAACATCGCCGCCGGAGCCCTCTTCGTCCGCTGGTGGGGCACCTACGGCATCGCCGCCGCCAACGCCGCCGGCATCAGCACCACCGCCGCCCTGCTCCTGACCGGCATCGGCTCCCGCATCATCGCCATCCAGGCCCGCCGCGTCGCCGTCAGCATCGGCCGCCTCGCCGTCGCGGCCGCCTCCGCCTGCGCCACCGGCTGGCTCGCCGGCCCGATGATCCCCGACCCGCTGCTCAGCGCCGCCCTCGGCTGCCTGCTGGTCCCGGCGATGTTCGGAGCCACCGGACTGGCCATACGGGCCCTGGAGATCACCGCCCTGCCCGGCCAGATCGCCCAGCTGGCCACCCAGCTCGCCGCCCACACCGCCCAGCTCACCCAGAGGTTCCGCAATGCCCGCTGACACCGACACGGCACCCGCGGCCGTGGCGGCCGCCGCCCGCCGGACCCCGCTGCCGTGGGTCCTGATGTACCACTCCGTCGCCGAGTTCACCGACCCCGCCGAAGACCCGTACGGGATCACCGTCACCCCCGGCGCCCTGGAGACCCAGCTGCTGTGGCTGCGCTCCCGGGGCCTGCGCGGGGTGGCCGTCGGCGAACTGCTGCGCGCCCGCGCCGCCGGCCGCGGCCACGGGCTCGTCGGCCTCACCTTCGACGACGGCTACTGCGACTACCTGACCCGCGCCCTGCCCCTGCTGCGCCGCCTCGGCTTCACCTCCACCCTGTTCGTGCTGCCCGGGCGGCTCGGCGTCCACAACGCCTGGGACCCCCTCGGCCCCCGCAAACTCCTGCTGAGCGCCGAGCAGATCCGCGAGGTCGCCGCCGCAGGCCAGGAGATCGGCTCCCACGGGCTGCGCCACGAACACCTCACCGCCGCCTCCGACGACGTGCTCCAGCAGGAAGTACGCGGCAGCCGGGAGCTGCTGCGGGAGATCACCGGGACCCTGCCCCAGGGGTTCTGCTACCCGTACGGACACCTCGACGCCCGCGTCGTCGACGCCACCCGCGCCGCCGGGTACGGGTACGCCTGCGCGATCTCCCCCGGCCGGTACGCCGGCCTGCACGCCCTGCCCCGTACGCACATCAGCCAGGCCGACGGGGCCGCCCGGCTGCGGATCAAGGAGCTCCGGCACGGGGCGCGCGAGCTGCGCCGGAAGGTGCCGGTGCTGCGGTGAAGGCCCTCCACATCATCACCGGACTCGGCGTCGGCGGCGCCGAACAGCAACTGCGGCTGCTGCTGCGCCACCTGCCGATGGAATGCGACGTCCTGACCCTCACCAACCCCGGCCCGGTCGCCGACGGGCTGCGCGCCGACGGGGTCCGGGTCGTGCACCTGGGCATGCGCGGCAACCGCGACCTGGGCGCGCTCCCCAAGCTCGTCCGCTTCATCCGGCGCGGCCGCTACGACCTGGTCCACACCCACCTGTACCGGGCCTGCGTCTACGGCCGCCTCGCCGCCCGCCTCGCGGGCGTCGGGGTGGCGGTGGCCACCGAACACTCCCTGGGCGAGGCCGAGATCGAAGGCCGCCCGCTGACCGGCGGGGTCCGCGCCCTCTACCTGGCCAGCGAGCGGCTCGGCGCGGCGACCGTCGCCGTGTCGGACACCGTCGCCACCCGCCTCGAAGGGTGGGGGGTGCCCGCCGACCGGGTGCACGTGGTCCCGAACGGCATCGAGTCCGCCCGCTTCCGCTTCGACCCCGCCGTACGCCGCGCCACCCGCGCCCGCACCGGGCTCCCCGAACGGGCCTTCGTCGTGGGCGGGGTCGGGCGGCTGGTGCCGGGCAAGCGGTTCGACGTCCTCGTACGGGCCGTCGCCGCACTGCCGGGGGCGCACCTGCTGCTGGCCGGGGACGGCCCGGAGCGGGCCGCCCTGCGCACGCTCGCCGCCGAGCTGGGCGCGCAGTCGCGGATCCACCTCCTGGGGGAGCGGGACGCGCTGGGCGACAGCCCCGACGGGCGCACGGCCGGGATCCCCGCGCTGCTGGCCGCCATGGACGTCTTCGTGTCCCCCTCGCGGGAGGAGGCGTTCGGGCTCGCCGTGGTCGAGGCCCTGGCCGCCGGGCTGCCGGTGCTGCACGTGACCTGCCCCGCCATCGACGACCTCCCCGCCGCCCAGGCGCCGGGGGCGCGGCGGATCGGCGCCGGCACCGAGGAACTCGTCGCCGCGCTGCGGGGGCACATGGAGGCGGGGGCGCGCCGGCTGCCGGCGCCGCCGGTGGCGCGGCACTACGACATCACCCGGAGCGCGGCCCGGCTGCTGGACGTCTACGCGCTCGCGCTGGACGCGCCCGTACCCGTGCCCGCGCCTGCGGCGGGGCGCGACCTCACCGGCGGCTGAGCCCCGTCCCGTCGCCGCCCGTACGCACTTCCCTTTACCCCTTCCCCCTTCATCCAGGAAGCGAGCATCCGTCCTCATGGCCGACAGCGCCCACGAGAAGTCCGACCAGACGAAGCCCCACCAGACGAAGCCCGACCAGACGAAGCCCGACCACCGTTCGGGCAGGAAGCGAAGGTTCCTGCCACCGCCGGTGTGGTGGCCGCTGCCCGCCTGTGCGCTGCTCGGGCTGGCCGCCGGCGGGGCCTACGGGGTGCTCAAGGCGCCCGAGTACGCCGCCACCAGCTACGTCGTCGCCGTCCCGAACGAGACCACCGAACCCGCCACCGCCCAGGGCTTCGCCCAGGCGTACGGGCGCATCGCCACCAGCAGTTCCACCCTCGCCTACGCCCAGCCCCGCGCCGGCATCGGTGCCCGGCAGCTGCGCAGCCACGTCCAGGCCGAGACCTCCCCCGACTCCCCGATGATCGCGATCACCGGCACCTCCCGGAGCGCCTCCGAGGCCGCCGACATCGCCAACGCCGTTGCCGACGCCCTCTCGCTGAGCAGCAACCAGGCCGCCAAGCACACCGGTGTGCAGCTGATGCAGTTCAGCCAGGCCGTCGCGCCGGCCGAGCCGTCCTCCCCGTCCGCCGCGATCAGTGGCGCCGTCGGCCTGTGCGCCGGCGGGCTGCTCGGGGGCCTGTGGCTGCTGGCCCGGCCCGCCCGCCGCCGGCCGGAGGCGGTCACGCGCCCGGCGGGTGAGGAATACGCCGCGCTGCCCGCCCAGGGTGAGCCCGCCGAGGCCAAGGAGAAGGAGCCGGTGCGATGACGCGGGGCTCCACCGGGGCCCTGACGGTGACGCTGTGCCGGGACTCCCGGCAGTTCGCGGCGCTGGAGGAGTCCTGGGGCCGGCTCGTCCGCGAGTGCCCCACCGCCACCCCGTTCCAGAGCCACGCCTGGCTGCACTCGTGGTGGCTGTCGTACGGGAAGGACGGCCGGCTGCGGATCCTGCTCGTGCGGCGGGGCGAGGAGCTCGTGGGGGCGGCCGCGCTGATGCTCGTCCACCGGCCGCTGCCCCGGCTGGTGCCGCTGGGCGGGCAGATCACCGACTACTTCGACGTGCTCGTCTCGCGCGAGCACGCCGCGGAGGTCGTGCCGGCCCTGGCCCACGGGCTGCACCAGGCGGCCCGTCGCGCCGTGGTCGACCTGCGCGAGGTGCGGCCGGGGGCCGCCGCCGAAGCGGTGTTCGACGCCTGGCCCGGGGTGTCCAGCAGGCTGACCGACTCCACCTGCATGGAGCTGCCCGCGCTCCCCTTCGACCAGCTCGTCAAGCGGATGCCGTCCTCCGGTGCCCAGCGGGTGCGGGCCAAGCTGCGCAAGACCGACGCCGCCGGGATCGAGGAGCACGAGGTCACCGAGCACGAGGTGCCGCAGGCCGTACGGACCCTGCTGCGGCTGCACGAGAAGCAGTGGCGCGGCCGCGGGGTGACCCCGGAGCACCTGCGGCCCCGCTTCGCCGAGCACCTGACCCGGGCCACCCGGCGGATGGTGCGGACGGGGGAGGGGCGGCTGACGGAGTTCCGGCTGGACGGGAAGGTGGTGGCGGCCAACGTCACCCTGCTGTCCGCAGCGCTCAGCGGCGGCTACCTGTACGGCGCGGACCCGGACCTGCGCGAGCGGAAAGTCGATGTGTCGACACTGCTGCTGCGCTACGAGGCCGGGCGGGCGCTGGAGGAGGGCCGGCCGGTGGTGAGCTTCCTGCGGGGCAACGAGCCGTACAAGAACCACTGGCGGCCCGAGACGGTCGTCAACCAGCGCCTCCTGCTGGCCACGCACGCGCTCGCGCCCCTGATGCGGCTGCACGAGTCGCAGGTCATGGGGCGCGAGCGGGCGGTGGGGGCGCTGCGCGAGGCGCTGCCGGCCGCCCGGGACTGGCGGGCGCGGCTGAACGAACTGCGCGTGCGATGACCCGGCTAGAAGGGCCAGAACCGGAAGTCCCCGCTCCAGCCGCCGATGGTGACGCAGACCTGCTGCTTGCCCATCAGCTTCGACAGCCAGTCGCCGAAGTCGAGCGGGAGGCACCACTGCTTGCTGTTGAGGGGCGGCTGGGGCTCGGGCCGGGGCTTCTGGGGCTGCGGCTTGGGCAGCGGCTTCGGCGGCTGCGACACCGACGGGGTGGGCCGGGCGGGCTGGGACGGCTGAGGGTCGGGCTTGGGGACGACGGGGCTCGGGGACGGGACCTGCGGCGTCGGAACCTGCGGGCTGGGGACCTGCGGGCTCGGAACCTGCGGGGTCGGGAACTGGGGCGAGGGGACCTGGGGCGTCGGGATGGGCGGGGTGGGGACGGCGGGGGTCGGTACGACGGGCGTGGGGACCACCGGGGTCGGGATCACGGGCGTGGGAACCACCGGCGTGGGCACCACCGGGGTCGGTACCACCACCGGGCCGTGGTCGGACAGCGCGTCGCGGAACGCCTTCGCCGACCGGGGGTTCTGCTTGCACTGCCAGACGCCGTGCGGGCAGTAGTCGGTGATCGTGTGGTAGAGCGGGTGGTGCTCGTCGATCCACTGGAGCATGCGCCGCACGTACTCCGGGTTGTCCCCGTTGCGGAACAGCCCCCACTCCGGGTACGAGATCCGCTTGCCGTGTGCTTTCGCGAAGTCGACATGCTGCTGGAGCCCGTACGGCTGGCTGACGTGGTCGTCGAAGGTGCGGCCGGGGCCCTGGTCGTACGAATCCATGCCGATGATGTCGACGACGCCGTCACCCGGGTAGCACCGGGTCCAGGGGATCGCGTCGGTGCCCCGGTTCGGGGTGAAATCGAACTTGAACCGCTGACCGGGGACGGAGCGCATCGTGTTGACGACGCGCTTCCAGTACGCCTTCCAGTGCTCCGGGTCGGGGCCGCAGCGGTGGCTGTAGGTGGTGCCGTTCATCTCCCAGCCGAGCACGATCACCGTGTCCGGAACGCCCAGCTCCACCAGCCGTTCGGCCAGCCGCCGGAAGTGCCGGTCGTACTCGCCCTCCGCGCCGGCCCGGATCAGCTGGGCCACCTGCCAGTCGGGGAGCCGGTCCTCGTTGTGGGCCTGCATGGGGACGTTGAGGACGAACATCCGGTCGTCCTCCGCCCGCCGCCACCGCGCCCAGTCCTCCAGGAACGGGACGCGGCCCTCGATGCCGGGCCAGGAGTCACCGGGCAGGTAGGTGTGCCCGACGCGGATCTCCCGGCCGCCCAGCCAGCGCGACAGGGACGGGATGCGGGCCACTCCGGCCGGCCCGTAGTCGAGGTAGGCGCCGAAGGCGGTGTCGGAGTCCTTGGCCGGGTCGTCCGGGGCCGCGAGCGCCGCGCCGGTGGCGAGCAGGCCGGCCGTGACCGTACCGACGCAGGTGCTCACCAGGCGGTGGTGTGGTCTGGGCATGTCGTCTCCCGCGAGCTCGGCCGAACCGGTGTGCTTGCCACCGACGTTAGACATCACATGTGACGAACGGCCTGTCAGGTGGCCGCTGCCTAGGCCATTCGCAGCTGCGCATCCATCCCGCTTGGTCCGACTAGGTGAAAGTCCGCTTGTATGTACGCGTTCGACGGCCGTGTGCCCGCAGTCCTGCTCCGACTCGATCGCAATCCGTTCCACCACGGAACCCTCGGCGCCGTCAGATCCCTGGGGCGCGAGGGGGTGGAGGTGCACGCCGTCGCCGAAGCCGGGGCGGGGCCGGTGGGCCGCTCGCGCTACCTGCGCGCCACGCACCCCGGTCCGGCCGGCGGCCTGGACCCGCGGGAGCCCGAGGCGCTGGTGGAGTGCCTCGGCGCGGTGGCGGAGCGGATCGGCCGGCCGGCGGTGCTCTTCGCGATGGACGACCTGAGCGCCATCAGCGTGTCGCGCCTGGCATCGGTGCTGACGGATCGTTTCCGGATGCCCCATCAGCCCGACGACCTCCCCGCCCGGGTGGCCGACAAGGCCGAGCTGGCGCGGCTGTGCGCCCGCTGGGGCATCCCGCACCCGGAGACCGTGATCCCGCAGAGCGCGGCCGAGGCGGGGCGGGCCGTGTGGGAGCTGGGGCTGCCGGTGGTGGCGAAGTGGAGCCGGCCCTGGCTGCTGCCCGCCGGGAGCGGGCTGCGCAGCACCACCCTGGTGGACAGCGCCGCCGGGGCGCGGACGCTGTACGAACGCTCCGCCGAGGCCGGGAGCCGGCTGCTGCTCCAGCGGTTCCTGCCCGCGGGGCCCGACACGGACTGGTTCTTCCACGGGGCCTTCGCGCGCGGCGGCCGGCCCCTGCTGACCGGGACGGGCCGCAAGGAACTGGCGTGGCCGGTGCGCGCGGGGCTGACGGCGGTGGGCCGGTGGCTGACCGACCCGGCGCTGGAGGAGTCGGGCCTACGGCTCGCCGAGCGGCTCGGCTACGAGGGCATCCTGGACCTGGACTTCCGCCGCGACGAGCGGGGCACCTTCCGCCTGGTCGACTTCAACCCCCGCCCGGGGGCCCAGTTCCGCCTGTTCACGGACGACACGGGCCTGGACGTGGTCCGGGCGATGTACCTGGACCTGACCCACCAGCACGTCCCGCAGCGCACGGGCGGCCCGGGACGCGTCTTCGTGACGGAGAACTACGCCCTCCTGGCAACCCTCCGCACCCGCACCCTCCCACCCCTCCGCGGACGCGACCCCTCCGGCACGGGGGGCGCGGAGGCGGCCACGGGGCAGGGGAGTGCCGAGTCGGTCTCGGCGCGGTCGGGGGACGCGCCGTCAGGACCCGCGCGACCGGGGCCTGTAGGGGCGGCGGTTGGCGAGCCGGGGTGTGGAGCGTCCGGGTGTGTGGCGGTGGGTGAGGCCACCGGGCCGGGGTGTGTGCCGTCGGGTTCCGCGCGGCCCGGGCCCGTACGGGCGTCGGCCGGCGAGCGGGGGCGGGGAGCGCCCGCGCACGCGGCAGCGGAAGCGGCCGCCCGGCCGGGAGGTGCACCGTCGGGTTGCGCGCGGCCCCAGCCCGAGGGTGCGGCCGTCGGCGAGCCGGGGCGTGGAGCGCCCGGGTGCGTGGCGGCGGATGGGGTCACCGGGCGGGGGTGTGTGCCGTCGGGTTCCGCGCGGCCCGGGCCCGTACGGGCGTCGGCCGGCGAGCGGGGGCGGGTGGAGGCGGCCTGGTTCGCGGCCGACGACCCCGGGCCGTTCCTGGCGATGCTCCGCGCCTTCCTGGGCCGGGGGCTGGGCAAGGGGGCGCGCGCCCTACGCGGCGTTCCGGCACAGGGCCGCCGCACCGCCCTCGGGGTGTGGACCCCGCGCCAGCGCGGCGGGGAAGGCGAGCCGTGCGATGCCCTCGCGACGACCGCTCCGACGGCGTCCGCTCCCACGGCCGGGCCGGCGGCCGGGCCCGTCGCCGGGTTGGCGGCCGGACTAGCCACCGGCCGCCTGACCACGCCGGGCGTTCCGGCCCCGTCGGGGGCCCTGGCGGCCCCGGCATCCCCGGCGGAGCCGGACGAGCTGGTGTCGCGCTGACGGCTGGGTGACGGCGACCCGCCCCCCCACCCCCCCCGGGCGGGCGCTACACCCTCGCCCGGCACTGCGCCATCCGGCGTCTCATGGCCGAGCCTGACACCCCGCTGCCGACCGGCGCCCTGCGCGCTCACGGCCACCGGTTCCGGGTGCGGCCGCCGGACCGGCCTGCCCTTCGCCGCCGGGACCCGCGCCGGGCAGGCCGCCCCGCTCCCGCAGCGCCGGGTGGCCAGGCGGTCCCGGCTGCGCTGGACACGGCCCGCGCCCCTTGCGACGGCCGACGCTGCGGGCCTCGGACCGGCCGACGCTGCGGACGGCGGCCCCCGCCTGCGCCGTACAGCACCGCCCCGCAAGCGGTCCCGGCGGCGCTGGACCTCGTACCGCGCCCCCTGCGGCGGCCGGTGCTGGGGGCGGCCCTCGCCTGCCCCGTACAGCGCCGGCCGGGCCCGCCCCGCGCGGTGCGCAATCCGTGCGTGCCGGCTCGGGGACGGGGCGCCGCCACGGTCCCGGGCCCGTGCGGGGGCGGGCGTCCTCCCGGAGGCATCCGCGGAGCCGGCGGCTCCCTCATTCGGACCTTCCATGCGATTCGCGCGCGGCGCGGGCCGCACGGCGGGGAGACTGGTGGAGGGAGTCCGCGAGCGCCTCGGCGCGCGGGGTCCGCTGCCGGGCTCGACCGGCGGGGTCCGGCCCGTCCGGTGCCCGCCGGGCACCGGAGACGTATCTACGCTGAGATCCACCTGAGAGGGGTCCGCGATGGACGCGGAACGAGCACAGGGCGGCCGTGGCTGGGTGCGCATCCCCGCCAGCCGGGGGGAACAGCCCCCCTCGGGGGCGGCCACGCCGAAACCGTACGGATCGGGCCAGTACGGGGCAGGCCCGTACGGAGCGGGCACGCACCCCTCCGGCCCCTACCGCGCGGCGGGGGCGGCCGGGTCCGCGGACCCGGCGGCGATCTACCTCTCCCTCGTCAAGCGCTGGAGGGAGGCCGGACGCACCCTCCCGGGGCATCCTGACGAGGAATGGGAGCGTCTGATCTCGCAGCCGTGCTGGCCCGGCCGTTAGGTGGTGGGTGTCTCGTGGCAGCGGCGCAGCGGGACGGCGAGGGGCAGGGAGCGCCCGTACCCCGGACGGGCCCCGGCGAGCGGCTCGCGCTCAACGGCATGGGCAGCTTCGAATGGGACCTCGACAGCGGCACCCTCGCCCTGGACGAGGCCGGGCTGACCGTCTTCGACCTGGAGCCGGACGAGTTCGACCACACCCCCGAGGGCCTCGGCCTGCGGATCCCGGCCGACGACTCGGCCCGCCTGAACGACACCGTGACCGGCGTCCTCGCGGGCGGCGGCGAGACCTACGGCTCCTACTTCACCGTGCGCCGCCGCGACGGCCGCGACCAGTGGACGCACACCCAGGGCCGCGTGCTGCGCGCCCCCGACGGCAGACCCGTGCGCATCGTCGGCATCGTCCGCGACGCCACCGCCGAGCTCGCCCACGCGACGGTGCTGCGGAAGCTGGAGAACGCCCGCATCCAGCAGGCGGCCATCGTGCAGCGCACCACCGAGGCCCTGTCGCGGGCGGTGACCGTCGACGACGTGACGGCCGCCCTCACCGGCGCCGGCGCCCTGGAACGGCTCGGCGCCGACGGGCTGGCCCTGGGCCTCGTCGAGAACGACGCCATCAAGATCATCGCGCTGAGCGGGGAGTCCCTGGAGATCCTCGACGAACGCAAGTTCACCCGTCTGGACGGCTCCCTGCCGCTCTCCCAGGCCGTGATCACCCGCAAGGCCCGCTTCGTCACCTCCCTCACCGCGCTCGCCGACGAGTTCCCGCTGCTCGGCGACTACCTGCGCCGCATCCGCTTCGACGCCGCCGCCTACCTGCCGCTGATCGCCCAGGCC
Source organism: Streptomyces sp. NPDC006687 (assembly GCF_040636215.1). NCBI lineage: Bacteria > Bacillati > Actinomycetota > Actinomycetes > Kitasatosporales > Streptomycetaceae > Streptomyces > Streptomyces sp. NPDC006687. Next base: position 36,042 of record NZ_JBEYJJ010000011.1, read on the forward strand.
CGGGCCATCGGCGGGCTGGTGCTCTTCTACCGGCGGCGCACCGAGTTCAGCCCCGAGGAGCAGAACCTGTGCCTGGGCCTGGCCGGCATCGTCGCCCAGTCCCTCCAGCGGGCGCTCCTGTTCGACCAGGAGCGCGAGTTCGCCACCGGACTCCAGGCGTCGATGCTCCCGCGCCGCATCCCCGAGATCACCGGCGGGGAGATCGCCGTCCGCTACCACTCCGCCTGGAGCGGACGGGAGGTCGGCGGGGACTGGTACGACGTCATCTCCCTGCCCCGCGACCGCGTCGGCATCGTGGTGGGCGACGTCCAGGGCCATGACACGCACGCAGCCGCCATCATGGGCCAGCTGCGCATCGCGCTGCGCGCCTACGCGGGCGAGGGGCACCCGCCGTCCACCGTGCTGGCCAGGGCCTCCCGCTTCCTCGCCGAACTCGACACCGAACGCTTCGCCACCTGCATGTACGCCCAGGTCGACCTGGAGACCGGAGGCGTACGGGCGGTCCGCGCGGGCCACCTCGGCCCGCTGATCCGGCACACGGACGGGCGCACCGGCTGGCCCAACGTGCGCGGCGGCCTGCCGCTGGGGCTGGCCTCGGCGTTCGAGCAGGAGGAGTTCCCCGAGACCCGGCTGGACCTGGTCCCCGGCGAGACCCTCGTCCTGTGCACCGACGGGCTCGTCGAGGAGCCCGGCTCCACCATCACCGCCGGCATGGATGCCCTCGCCCACGCCGTGCGCACCGGGCCGCAGAGCCCCGGGGAACTCGCCGACCACCTCTCCGACCAGCTCTGGGAGCGCTGGGGCTCCGGCGACGACGTCGCCCTCCTCGTCCTGCGCCGGGCCCCCGACCCGGGAACCCACCGCGCCCCCCGCATCCACCAGTACGTCCACCAGGCCGACCCCGAGGGGCTCTCCGACGCCCGCTACGCCCTGCGGCAGGCCCTGCGTGACTGGAACATGGCCGAGCTGGCCGACGACGTCGAGCTGGCGGCGGGGGAGCTGCTGGTCAACGCCCTGCTGCACACGGACGGCGGGGCGGTGCTGACCATGGAGGTGCTGCCGGAGCCGGTGCGGCGGATCCGGCTGTGGGTCAAGGACCGCTCCAGCGTGTGGCCGCGCCGGCGCTCCCCGGGGGAGGCGGCGACCACGGGGCGCGGGCTGCTGCTGGTGGACGCGCTGGCCACGCACTGGGGGGTGGAGTCCCGGGGCGACGGCAAGGCGGTGTGGTGCGAGTTCGACGTGGGGAGCGCAGTGCGCGGCTCGGGGTGACCGTCCCGTCACGCGGAGTTGTGGGATGTGGGGAGCGGGGTGATGATTCGGCCATGAAACCGAAGCGTGGTCTTCCGTGCGGTGTCCGGAACGAGCCGTGCGCCGCCTGAACAGGGGCACCGTCACGGGCATCGTGGCAACGCTCCTGGTGCTGCTGCTGGCGGCCGGGGCGCAGGCGGTCGTGGACTGGACGACCGGGCGGCCGCACAGCGACCCCGGGTGCCAGACGGTCGCGTTCATGTCGATGACGGGCGTCGCGCCGGAGTGCCGGTAGCCGCCGCTACCGGCACTGCCATCCGCCTGTTGGCCTGCCGCCTGCGGCTAGCCGTGGTCGACGATCACCTCGATGTCCCGCCGGTCCTGGGCGACCGTGCTCAGCGCACGCGGCATCAGCCCGGCCATGTGGATCTCCTGGAGCTCCGCGACGGCGGACGCGGGACCCTCGTGCAGGCCGGCCGTCAGCGGGCTCACCGCCTTCCAGTCGTGCTCGCGGCCGTCGCAGAGGATCTCGCCGGCGCCGATGCTCAGGCGGGTGCCGTCCTGGACGACGGTCGCCTTGATCTGGACCGCCCCCGAGGACGGGGAGAGCTCGCAGTGGTAGCGGCCCGCGAGGACGACCTCGCCGTGTGGGGTGATGTGGGCCTGGGGCCGTACGGAAATCCCCTGCTGGTAAACGGTGGCCAGGGCGGGGGTGGCGAACAGGGCCGTGGAGGCCAGGGCGGAGAAGGCGGTCAGTGCCATTCGGCGGACGGGGGTGCGCATTCTTCCTCCGGGGTGGGGGTGGGCGGCGGAATTCCGCCGGAACGCATTGTGCTGGCAGTCGGCGGCCGGCTCCGTCCCCGCGCTCGTGTCGGTGGCGGCAATTTCCCCGCACGGGCGTGTGAGGGGTGGGCGAAAGGCGGCGAAGGCTGCCCGTGTGGGTGACTCCGTACGGGTGCAAGGGCGTCAACCCCGGCGCTACCTCGTACGGGGCGTCCGGGCGCATACGGGCGTACGGGGCGAGGGTGACTGCCACCCGGCGGCGACCTCCGACCGGCCGGAGGCCGTCACCCGGCCTTCTCCGTTTTCTCGCGGGGGTCGGTGAGCGGTTCGGGGGGATCGCCTTTGCGGAAAGTGTTCGAAATTTAGGAATTCCGACGCATGAGGCGGGGTGATGCGGGGTCACTGACAGCGCGAGAACGCGAACACGCGGGCGAATTCCGTAGGCGGATGCGGGCCGTGTAGTCCGCGCGGGTGAAAGGCCGTGAAAGGCCCCGGCGGGAGAGCACTAAGGTGCGGCGCATGACTTCAACGCAAGCCGAAACCGACCGCTCCCTGCTCGGCACTCTTTCCGTCCTCGCCTGGATCGGTGACCCCTCCGAGGGTCACGATGTCCCGTACCTCATCGCCTACACCCTCGGCGACGGCCCGCAGGGCCGGGAGGGCGGCGAGGCGGCCGCCCGCGGGCTGCTGGCGGAGATCGGCCTGCAGATCGGCGACGTCGTCATGGACGGCACGCGCAACCCGCGCACCTTCCCCGTGCAGATCCTGCTGGCCGACGACCAGATCGCGCTGACCCTGCCCGGCCTGAACGCCACCTGCACCGCCCCGCCGGAGTGGGTCGCCGCCGCCAACGAGAGCGGGCAGGCGTACTTCCTGTTCGCCACCCGCGCCTGGCCCGAGGCCGTTCCGGGCCAGGCCGTGACGCCCGAGCTGCTCCAGGCGTTCGCCGGCGACGAGGCGGTGCTCACCAGCAGCGCCCACTGCGTCCTCGCGGTGCAGAGCCTGCAGAAGTAGCCGCGGCGGCGGCCGCCGTCGCGCTCCGGCCGCCGGGCCCCCAGCCTGCCCGGCGGCCGGCCCCTTGATCGGAGCACCGCCCTGAGTAGGTCTGCGTCAGGGGCTGTCGAAGGCGAAGCGCAGCGAGCGGACACGGTTGTCGAAGTTGGACCCCGCCAGATCGGGCAGGCCCACCGCCCGCAGCCCCACCGGCCGGGTCAGCAGCTCCCGGAACAGGGCCTTCATCTCCACCCGCGCGAGATGGGCCCCCAGGCAGAAGTGCGGCCCGCCACCGCCGAAGCCCAGATGCGGGTTGGGCGAGCGGGTGATGTCGAAGGAGTCCGGGTCCGGGAAGACCGCCTCGTCGCGGTTGGCGGACGCGTAGTACAGCACCACCTTGTCCCCCGGCACGAACGCGTGGCCGCCCAGCGTGTGCTCAGCGATGACCGTCCGCCGGAACTGGATGATCGGCGTCGAATGGCGGATCATCTCGTCCACCGCGCCGTCCGCGTACTTCTCGAAGTCGGACAGCAGAAGGTCCCGCTGGGCGGGGAAATCCGTCAGCAGGGTCAGGCCGTGGGTGATGGCGTTGCGGGTGGTCTCCACCCCCGCCACCATCAGCAGGCTGAAGAAGGCCCCCAACTGGCGTGCGCCCAGCGCCTGCCCGTCCACGTTCGCGCAGACCAGCGCCGAGATCAGGTCGTCCGACGGGTTCCGGCGCCGCTCCCGCCCGATGCCCGCCACCATCCGCTGCATCCGGGCCAGCGCCCGCAGCCCCCGCCCGGGCATCCGCAGCCGCGACGCCAGGCCGCGCTCCACGCCGATGTTCTCCGAGGCGTGGTTGACCCGGTCGGCGATCTCCGCACGGTAGCGCTCGGGGATGCCCATCATGTTGCAGATGACCTCCAGCGGCAGCCGGGAGGACACCGCCGAGACGAACTCCTCGGGCCGGTGCTCCAGGACGTCGTCCACGATCCGGGCCGCCACCGCGTGGATGTCCTCCTCCGCGGCCGCCAGCAGCCGGGGCGTGAACGCCCGCTGCACGATCTTCCGCAACTGCGCGTGGTCGACGCCGTCCAGGTTGACCATCGAGTCCCCGAACAGGGCCCGCACCCAGCGGGCCGGCTCCGGCGTGGTGACGCCGGGAGCGCTCGCGAACACCTTGGGCAGCCGGCTGGCCTCCTGCACGTCCGCGTGCCGCACCAGAGCCCAGTGGCCGGTCCGGCCGCCGCCCTCCGGGACGAACGCCGGTGAGTTCAGGGCCCGCAGGCGGGCGAAGGCCGCGAGCCGCTCGGCGGGCGGCCGCTGCCAGAAGCCCGGCTCGGCCAGCTCCCCGCCGGGGCCGCTTCCGAGTCGCTGTGAGGGGAGTGTCATCCGAGGTGCCTCTCTGCCGTCGCCCGCCACCGTGGCGTCCTGCGCTGGAGAACGCCGCCGACACCACACCGGTGACGGCCCCACCCACCCCGTCCTCGTCCTCAGCCGCCGCCGCGAAGGGTGACGGCCCCGCCCACCCCCGGCCTCAGACGGCCGCAGGCGCCGAGCGCATCGCGAGAACCGTCCCCGCCGCCACGGCGCCCGCCGCCGCGAAGCCCGCGTACAGGACGGCGTACGTACCGGCCCAGGTGCAGCCGAGGATCGCGACGGCGGACAGCGGCAGCACCAGCTGCTGAGCCGCGCCCCGCTTGAAGTGCCGCGAGTGCAGCAGCCACACCGTCAGCAGGAACAGCGCCGCAGGGACGGTCACGGACGCGTTCGCCGCCACCTGCGAGATGTGCGCCTTGCCGATTGCGTGCTCCACCGCGACCTCGATACCCGCACCGATCGCCGCACCCGAGGCGAAGATCAGCAGATGGCCGTAGCCCCACGGGATGGCCTCCCGGTTGGAGTTCAGCCGCTCGTGCATGGGTACCGCGAAGTAGATCCACCACGCGGCGAAGACGATCAGCAGCCCGCCCGCGGCGATCGGCAACAGCACACCCAGCGCCTCGTGCTCGTCGATCGCCGACTTCACCGCCACCGTGCTCGCGGCGATCGTCTCGCCCAGCACGATGATGGTGAACAGGCCGTACCGCTCCGCGATGTGGTGGGCGTGCCACGGCGTCTGGTGCCCCCGCTCGGCCACCACCGGCACCATCAGCTCCGCCACCACCAGCACCAGAAACAGCCAGCGCTTCCAGCCGGCCGGCGCGAACAGCAGGGCCACCCAGCCGGCCTGGCACAGCACCAGCCCGGCCGCGTACGTCAGCGCCGAGGTCCGCGCCGCCCCGCTCTCCCCGGCCGCGGCCCGCAGCCACTGCGCCGTCAGCGCCACCCGCATGATCAGGTAGCCGATGACGGCCACCGTCCAGTCGTTCCCGTCGAAGGCCCGGCCGACGCCCGCCGCGTAGACGAGCACCCCGGCGATCTGCACGAGCGTCGTCACCCGGTAGGGCACGTCGTCGCAGTCGTAGGCGGAGGCGAACCAGGTGAAGTTCATCCACGCCCACCACACACCGAAGAAGACGAAGGAATAGCCGACCACGCCGCTTCCCGGATGCCCCTCCACCAGCGCGTGCACCAGCCGCTGCCCCGCCTGGGCGATCGCGACGACGAAGCACAGGTCGAAGAACAGCTCCAGGGTGGTCGCGGTCCGGTGGCCTTCGACGCGGCTTCGTGCGGTCATCGGTACGTACGCCATACCGCCCAGCACATCAGCCCCCGGCCGCCCCACGCCCGAGGCGCGCGGCCGCCTCCTCCCGGGTACCCCGGCCGGACGCGGGCACCGGGGAAGCGACCCGCAACCCGTGGATCACGTCCCGGTGCCCCCGAAGCCGAGGCGGTGTTCGCCACCCCCGGGAGGAAGGCGCGCAGGACCCGTTCGGAGCAACCAGGAGATCCGTATAACGGGCTGAAACAACACAAACCACCTAGCGTGGTGCCGTGTCCGAGCCCGCAGAAGTACTCGCCGCAGCCTCGCTGCCGCCACCCGGCGCACCGGTCCCGGCCCCCGCCCCGGCCTGCGCGCCGGCACCGAACGCGTCGGCACCGAACGCGCCGGCGCCGAACCGGAACCCGAGCGCTCCGCGAAGCTCAACGCCCCTCTCGCCGTCACCCTCACGCTGGTCATCGGACAGCTCGGGGCGCTGACCGTGACCGTCAACGAGTGGAAGAAGGGCAACACGGCCGCGGCGTGGGGCCGGGCGGGATTCCTGGTCCTGTCCTTCCCGGTCGTGACCGCCCTGTGGCCCCTCGACCCGGAGGACCGGTGACCATGGCCATCCCGACACTCACCCCGTCCCCGGCGCGCTCGCACCCGAAGGAGACCTACGGACCTGGGGCCCTCATCGGGGACTGGCGACCCGAGGACGAGGGCTCCTGGCAGTCCACCGGCCGCCGGGCGGCCCAGCGGAACCTCTTCGCGCTGCCCTCCGGTGGCGACCAGGGCAGCTTCTGGTCGTTCTTCGCGGGCTTCCTGGTGGCCTTCGCCTTCTCCGGCCTGGGCCACGGGTCGACCTTCCGGCAGATCCCCGTGATCTTCCGGGACCCGCACAGGCGCCGGGCCGTGGGGCAGGGTCCCGAGGCGGGGGCCGCCGCGCTGAAGCAGTCGGAGAGGGAGGCGGGCGCCGTCACCGGCTTCTCGTCCGCCATCGCTGCCTACGGCTTCTTCATCCCCGCCGTGTTCGCGGCCATGGCCGTCACGAGCGCCCTGTGGATGTTCATCGGCTTCTACGCGTCCTGCCTCACCGTCTGCTGGTGGCTCTACGCCCGCAGGGGCGCCCTCCGCCGAGCCGGACCGGGAGCGGGGCTGGAGGCCGGGCCCTGTCCCGGGCAGGGACCGGCCGTACTCTTGGGGCATGAGCACCGCCGCCTCCGACCCGCAGTCCCCCGAAGCCGAGCCCGAGCCCGCCCCGAAGCCCAGGCCGAAGCTGGTCTTCGACGACCCGCTGGACCGGCAGTCCTCGGACGACACCGACCGGGGCTGGGGGGAACGGCCGCCCGCCGGCGGAAGCGGGGCCGACCTGGCCCGCTTCCTCGACGAAAAGCCGCCGCACCACATCTGATCCGCCGCGGCGGTCAGAACCCCCCGCGCGCCCCCGGCGTCCTGGCGCTCTCCCCGTTCCCGCTGCGCTGCGCGACCAGGTGGTCGCGGATCTCCTTGAGCACCTCGAGCTCGGTGACCTCGATGGTCTCCTTCACGCCCTCCTTGGCCTTGCGGCGCGCCTCCATCCGCGACAGGTACTTCGCCATGGGCAGGACCATCAGGAAGTACACGACCGCGGCGGTGATCAGGAAGCTGAGCGTGGCGTTGAGGACCGAGCCCCACATGATGTTCACGCCGGTCGGCTCGCCCTTGGCGTCCACCCCACAAGGTGCCTTCAGGCACGAGGTGTAGACATCCAGGTTTTTTGTGCCGATGGCGCCCACAACCGGGCTGATGATGCCTTTCACGATCGAGTTCACGATGTTCGTGAACGCGGCGCCGATGACCACGGCCACGGCCAGGTCCACCACGTTGCCGCGCATCAGGAAGGCTTTGAAGCCCGCCAGGACGCTCTCCTTCTTCTTCTCGCTCATGACCGAGCCTCTCTTCGTCACTGCTGTACACGGAGCCAACGGTTCCGAAAGCTACGGCAGTGATGGCATGCCATGTCCAATCGGCGCCCACCCCAGAGCGACTCGGCTGAGCGCCAGTGCGAATCAGCACAGGGTCACCGCCAGCCGTGCCACCGCGCCCGCCCCCACCAGGGCCCGCGCGGTGTCCCGGGGCACCGACAGCACCACCAGCGCCCCACCGTCCTCCAGCCCCTTCTCCGGCGCCGGAACCTCCGCCACCCGGGCCCCCGACGCCACCACCCTCGGCGGCCCGCCGCGCTCAGCCGCCACCACATCCACCCGGTTCCCGGGACGCAGCAGCCGCACCGTGGCCGCGTCCGCGATGCGCACGGGAGCCGACACCATGCGCACCGCCGCAGGCGACGGCTTCACCTCGGGCGGAGCCGCGCCCCGGGAGGCACGCGCATCCGTCCCGCCCACGGCCAGGGCGGCGGCCACCACGGCCAGCCCCGCCGAGGCGACCCGGCGCCTGCGGCGCACTGCACGGCGCAGCCGCCCCCGGGCGCGGCCCACGCGCAGCGGCGGGAACGGCGGGACGGGCCGCGCCGGGCGGCACGCCGAGGACGGGGAGGACGAGCAGGACGGGGCAGAACCCGGGGAAGCCAGGGGAGCGGGGGAGGACGAGTCGGGAGAGGTCCTGGACATGCTGATCACCGCCGAAGGGGTCGAGGTCCGGTGTCCGGGTCCAGCGCCCGGACCCTCCCACGATCCGCCCCTTCGCCGGGAGCCGCTCCGGCCTGTGGACGATCCCCAGGTTGTGGACAACCCGTTCACCCCCAAGGGGGTGGGGCACCCGTGCCGTGCGCTCAGGCCCGGCCGGGCACCCGGCACGCCTCCGAGAACCCCTGGCCGGTCAGGCCGAACGCGCTGTTCACCCGCGAACGCCAGTTCTCCAGGGCGACCACGGCCGTGAGTTCGACGAACGCCGCCTCGCCGAGCCGCTCCACGAGCCCGGCCGCCATCTCGTCGGTGACCGCCGGCTCGGTCTCGGTCATCGCCTCCGCGTACTCCATGACCAGCAGTTCCAGCTCGGTGAACACCTCCCGGAACTCCCGCCACCGCGGCACCCGCTCGATCTTCTCCGGCGACAGGCCCAGCCTGTGACCCTCCCAGTAGCCGAAGTCCATGCACCAGGAGCAGTTGATCCGGGCGGCGCAGGACATCACCGCGAGGTGCTTCAGGCCGGCATCCAGCTTGTTCCACTTCGCCGCCCGCTGCTCCAACCGGGCGTACGAGAACAGCACGCGCGCGTTGTGACCGTACGCCTGGCCGGGGTCGAGCACCTTGCCGTAGGTGCGGCGGGAGTACCAGGCGACGACGCGCGTGAGGAGGGTGCGGGGCGGGTCGAGCGAGATACGCGGCATGGCGAGCCTCTTCCGTGAGGGGGGTCCCGTCGACCCCTTCGCCCGGGAGACAGGGCAGCCCGGCGGAATGTGACATCACCCGCGGCGCCGGTCCTCGCCACCGGCGCCGACCGCCGCCCAGCGCGCCCTCGAAGGCGGCGGTCGGAGCGTGGGCACGGGCCGCGCGCCGCCTCCACGGCGGCTGCGGCCCGTCTCCAGTGCGCCTACGGCAGCTCGATGCCGAGATCCCAACCGTCATGGGCGTGCGTGCACAGGCAGTCGCGGTCCGCGGTCGCGGGCAGGGCCGCCACCGCGTCGAACAGCACCTCGCGCAGCCGGCTGACGTTCTCGCCGAACACCTTCAGGACCTCCGTGTGCGAGACCCCTTCACCGGTCTCCGCGCCCGCGTCCAGGTCCGTCACCAGCGCCATCGACGTGTAGCAGAGCCCCAGCTCACGGGCGAGGACCGCCTCCGGGTGTCCGGTCATGCCGACCACCGACCAGCCGGCCGCGGCGTGCCACTGCGACTCCGCGCGCGTCGAGAACCGCGGCCCCTCGACGACGACCATGGTCCCCCCGTCCACCGGCTCCCACTCCCGCCCGCGCGCCGCCGCGAGCGCGACCGAGCGCCCCACCGGGCAGTACGGGTCGGCGAAGGTGGTGTGGACGACGTTGGGAACGCTGCCGTCCGGCAGCGGCTCCCCGTCGAAGAAGGTCTGGACGCGTGACTTCGTGCGGTCGACCAGCTGGTCCGGGACCAGCAGAGTGCCCGGCCCGTACTCCGCCCGCAGGCCGCCGACCGCGCACGGCCCCAGTACCTGCCGGACGCCGACCGAGCGCAGCGCCCACAGGTTGGCCCGGTAGTTGATCTTGTGCGGCGGAACGGTGTGGCTGCGCCCGTGCCGCGGCAGGAAAGCCACCTGGCGGCCGGCCAGCTCGCCCAGGTAGAGGGAGTCGCTCGGGGGCCCGTAGGGGGTCTCGACCTGGACCTCGGAGACGTCCTCCAGGAAGGAGTAGAAGCCCGAGCCGCCGATTACACCGATCTCTGCGTTCACCATGCGGCCACCCTAACGGGGGACACGAAAGGCCCCGCCGCCCGGTGAGGGCGAACGGGGCCTTGCGGAAGGCTTACGAGGTCAGGCGGCCGAGCTGGAGCTGCTGCCCGTGCTCGAGGACGTCGAGGAGGACGCGGCGGCCGGAGCCGAAGCGGTCGACGTCGTCGTGGACGACGAGGAGGACGGCTTCGAGGCGGGCGTGCTGCTCGACGAGGCGCCACGACTGTCGTTCCGGTAGAAACCGGAGCCCTTGAAGACGATGCCGACGGCGGAGAACACCTTCTTCAGGCGTCCGTCGCAGCTCGGGCAGACGGTCAGCGCGTCATCGGTGAACTTCTGCACGGCCTCAAGGCCCTCACCGCACTCGGTGCACTGGTACTGGTAGGTCGGCACGAATTTCCTCCTGGCACTCTCACTCAATGAGTGCTAACGACGCTCCATGGTGACCTATTCCGGCGGATCAGTCCACCGTCACAGGCGTGCGGTGACCGATCCCACGCTCCGCGGCGCGCTCGCGGCCGGCCTCCCCAGCCGTCGCGGAGGCCGTCTCGGCCGGAGCGGACGAGCTCACGATGCGGCTCGACGGGGCCTTCGGCGCCAGCTTCGCGCGCAGCGCCACCAGGGTGACGAGCGCCAGCGCGGTGGCGGCCAGCGGCACCAGGAAGCCGTACGAGGACCCGTGCGCGTCCGTCAGGCGGCCGGCCACGGTCACGGCGACGGCCTGCCCGAAGGCGACCGCACCGGTCAGCCAGGTGAACGCCTCGGTGCGCGAGGCGGCCGGGATCAGCTGTTCGATCATCGTGTAGCCGGTGATCAGCGCGGGTGCGATGCACAGGCCGACCAGCATGCCGACCGCGCCCATCAGGACGGCCGAGTTCACGGCCCACAGGACCGACGCGGCGGCGGTCAGGCCGGCGTAGCCCAGGATCAGGCGGCGGCGCGGGCCGATCTTCCAGGCGACGGCGCCCATGGTGATGCCCGCGATCATGTTGCCGGCCGCGAAGACGCCGTACAGCAGGCCGTTGGCGCCCGGGTTGCCGATCTCGTTGGCGAAGGCGGTGAGGGAGACCTGCATGCCGCCGAAGACGGCGCCGATACCGAGGAAGGCGACGATCAGGACGCGCAGCCCGGGGAACGACAGGGCCGAGGCGTGCTTCTCGCCGGCGTCCGTCGTCGGGGCGGTCTTCGGTTCGGTCGAGCGCTGGGCGGCGAAGAACAGGCCGCCGAGCAGGGTCAGGGCCGCCTCGGTGGCCAGGCCGGCCGCCGGGTGGACGCCCGTGCACAGCGCGGTGGCGAGCACCGGGCCGACGACGAAGGTGAACTCGTCCGTGACCGACTCGAACGCCGCCGCGGTCGCCAGCAGCGGCGAACCCTCCAGCTTGGCCGCCCAGCGGGTCCGGACCATGGGTCCGACCTGCGGGACGGAGGCGCCGGCCGGGACGGCGGCCAGCGCGAGCGCCCACAGCGGGGCGCCGAGGAGGGCCAGCGCGGTCAGAGCGGAGACCGCGGTGGCGTGGACGAGGACGACCGGCACCAGCACGGCGCTCTGGCCGCGGCGGTCGGTGAGCTTGCCCATGACCGGGGCGAACAGGGCCATGGAGACGCCGGTGACGGCGGAGACGATGCCGGCGTCGCCGTAGGAGCCGCTGGCGTGCTGGACGAGCAGCAGGATGCTGATGGTCAGCATGCCGAAGGGCAGGCGGGCGGCGAAGCCGGGGAGGACGAAGGAGAGGGCGCCGGGTGTGCGCAGGAGCTGCCCGTAACCGGGTCGGGCGGACGTGTCGGTCGTGACCGCGGATGTCACGGCCTGGCCTTTCCGCTGCCTGGTAGAGCGTCCCCGTCTGCGGACGGCGGGCCACCTTGTGAGCGGCCGCACCCGTACATGTGGGAGCCCCGAGAGCTGTCCTCTTGCGCAGAACCGAGTGATACCTGGGCGCCCACTGCGGGAGGGTGCCACGGCCGCTTTGCGGTCGCGCCAGCTCTGCGTCAGGCAGAGTTGGTTCGATCTGGTGTGCCTTCATCGTACAGGGGAATCCACTACCACGCCCTGTGATTACGGTGACAAGGCATGTCTTCACCTGCGATTAACTGGAACTTCGCATTCCGACCCTCGGAATTAGTGGTCAGGTCAGGGCCAAGCCACTGAAATTGGCTGATTTAGAATGCCGTTCCAACCGAAAACCGCCGTCCGGGCGGCGGTCCGCAGCCACACTCCGGTACCTAGAGTGACGTTCTGCCACCGGTTCCCAGCCACCCCGCGAGCTTGCCCCCGCGCGCCACCGCCCGCAGCCGGGCCTCGGCCGCGTCCCGGACCGGATCCGTGGCCACCACCAGCAGCTCGTCCCCCCGGCGCAGCACCGTCGACGGCGCCGGCACGAAGCTCGTCCCGTCCCGGACCACCAGCGTCACCGAGGCCCCGGCCGGCAGCCGCAGCTCCCCGACCTCCACGCCGTGCATCCGCGAGGCGCCCGGTATCGCGAAGGACAGCAGGTGCCCGCGCAGCTTCTCCAGCGGCGCGGACTCGATCCCCAGGTCGGCGGCGGCCTCGTCGGTGTCGCGCAGGTTCAGCTTCCGCGCCAGCCACGGCAGCGTCGGCCCCTGCACCAGCGTGTAGACGACGACCAGGACGAAGACGATGTTGAAGACCCGTTCGCTGCCCTCGATCCCGGTCACCATCGGGATCGTCGCCAGGATGATCGGTACGGCGCCGCGCAGCCCCGCCCACGACATCAGCACCTGCTCCTGCCAGGCGACCCGGAACGGCAGCAGGCTGACGAACACCTCCAGCGGCCGCGCCACCATCGTCAGCACCAGTCCGATGATCACCGCGGGCCAGAAGTCGCCGGCGAGCTCGTGCGGGGTCACCAGCAGGCCGAGCAGTACGAACATGCCGATCTGGGCGATCCAGCCGAGCCCGTCCGCGAACCCCCGCGTGGCCGGCCAGTGCGGCAGCTTCGCGTTCCCCAGCACCATCGCCGCCAGGTAGACCGCGAGGAAGCCGGAGCCGTGCGCCATCGCGCCGGCCGCGTACGCGGTGACGGCGATCGCCATCACCGCGATCGGGTACAGGCCGGAGGCGGGCAGTGCCACGTGCCGCAGCCCGTACGCCCCCAGGAAGCCCACCGCCAGACCGATCGCGGCACCGATCGCGAGCTCCAGCGCGATCTTGCCGACCAGCACGTACCAGGGGTCCACCGGCCCGACCGTCGCGAAGGCCACCACCAGGATGACCACCGGGGCGTCGTTGAAGCCGGACTCCGCCTCCAGGACGCCCGTCACACGGGAGGGGAGAGGGACTTTCCGCAGGACCGAGAAGACCGCCGCCGCGTCGGTCGAGGAGACGACCGCACCGATCAGCAGCGCCTGCCGCCATTCGAGTCCGACCAGGTAGTGCGCGCCGGCCGCGGTGACCCCCACGCTCACCGCGACTCCGACCAGCGACAGGACGATCGCCTGCGGCAGGGCCGGTCTGATCTCTTTCCACTTGGTGCCCAGACCGCCCTCGGCGAGGATGACGACGAGCGCGGCGTAACCGATGACCTGCGTCAGCTCGGCGTTGTCGAATACGACGTTGCCTATGCCGTCCTGGCCTATCGCGACGCCTATGCCGAGGTAGATGAGCAGGCTGGGGAGGCCGCTGCGTGAAGAGATGCGTACCGCCGCGACCGCGACGAGCAGCACGAGCGAGCAGACCAGCAGAAGCTCGTTGAGCGTGTGGACAGTCAGCGGGCGGCCCTTTCCTCAAAGCGCGCCGGACGGAACGTTCCGCCGGCGGCGTATTCGGCAAGTGCTTCGTTACCTTACCTAATCTTTGACGGACTCTTTACGCGATACCCACATTGTGAAACGGCAGTTCGCCCCTGTCCTATGGACCTTGACCCCTGGCGGATCAACGAAGGGGGTCCTGCGCCTATGGTTGCTCCCAGCACTCCCAGGACCACCCTGCCCCTCGAAGGACAGCGATGCCCGCCAACGAATCCGGACCTTCCGTCAAGAAGAAGGGACGACGCGCACGCCTGCTCGTGCTCGTCTTGGTCCTGGCGCTCTTGGCGGGCCTCGGCTACGGCGCGTACTGGAGCGTGGACACCGTGCGCGCTTCGTTCCCGCAGACCACCGGCTCCCTGAAGGTCCCCGGCCTGACCGGGACCGTCGACGTCAAGCGTGACGAGCACGGTATTCCCCAGCTCTACGCCGACAACGACGAGGACCTCTTCCGCGCGCAGGGCTTCGTGCACGCGCAGGACCGGTTCTGGGAGATGGACGTACGCCGTCACATGACCTCCGGCCGCCTGTCGGAGATGTTCGGCGCCGGCCAGGTCGAGACGGACGCCTTCCTGCGCACGCTCGGCTGGCGGCAGGTCGCGCAGGAGGAGTACGACAAGAAGCTCTCGCCGGAGACGAAGAAGAACCTCCAGGCGTACGCCGACGGGGTCAACGCGTACCTGAAGGGCAAGTCCGGCAAGGACCTCTCCGTCGAGCACGCCGCCCTCAAGATCACCGACGACTACAAGCCCGAGCAGTGGACGCCGGTCGACTCGGTGGCCTGGCTCAAGGCGATGGCCTGGGACCTGCGCGGCAACATGCAGGACGAGATCGACCGCTCGCTGATGTCGAACAAGCTCACGCAGGCGCAGATCGACGAGCTCTACCCGGCGTACCCCTTCGACCGGAACAAGCCGATCGTCGAGGGCGGCAGCGTCGCGGGCGGCAAGTACGCCCCCCAGGGCACCACGGGCTCTTCCTCGACGGGCGCCACCACCGGCACCACCGGCACGGGGACGGGTACGAGCACGGGTACGGGCTCCAGCGCGGCCACCGGCACGGGCTCGCAGGCCACCCCCAACGGCGCCGCCAACCCCGCCACCGGTCTCGCCGACAACGCGAGCGCCCAGGGCGCGACCGTCGGCCTGCGCACCCAGCTGACCGCCCTGGCCAAGACCCTGGACGACATCCCGGCCATCCTCGGCCCCAACGGCAGCGGCATCGGCTCCAACTCCTGGGTCGTCTCCGGCAAGTACACGACCACCGGCAAGCCGCTGCTGGCCAACGACCCGCACCTGTCCCCGCAGCTGCCGTCGGTCTGGTACCAGATGGGCCTGCACTGCCGCGCCGTCTCGGCCAAGTGCCAGTACGACGTCGCCGGCTTCACCTTCTCCGGCATGCCCGGCGTGGTCATCGGCCACAACGCCCAGATCGCCTGGGGCATGACCAACCTCGGCGCCGACGTCACCGACCTCTACCTGGAGCAGGTCCGTCCCGAGGGCTACGTCTACGACAACAAGGTCGTCCCCTTCACCACGCGTGAGGAGGAGATCAAGATCGCGGGCGGCTCGACCAAGAAGATCACCGTCCGCTCCACCAACAACGGACCGCTGATCTCCGACCGCAGCGAGGAACTGGAGACCGTCGGCTCCCGCGCCCCCGTCCCCAGCTCGGCCCCCGACCGCGGCACCGGCTACGCCGTCGCCCTGCGCTGGACCGCCCTGGACCCGGGCAAGTCGATGGACGCCGTCTTCAAGCTCGACCGGGCCAAGGACTTCCCGAGCTTCCGGGCCGCGGCCGCGGACTTCGAGGTCCCGTCGCAGAACCTCATCTACGCCGACAACCAGGGCCCCACCGGCAACATCGGCTACCAGGCCCCGGGCCGCATCCCGGTCCGCGGCCAGGGTGACGGCCGTATGCCGGCGCCCGGCTGGGACCCCAAGTACGCCTGGAAGGGCGGCCGCGACGGCAACGCCGGCTACATCCCGCAGAACGAGCTGCCCTGGGAGCTCAACCCGCAGCGCGGCTACATCGTCACCGCCAACCAGGCGGTCACCGAGTCGGGCACCGGCGCGGGCAAGTACCCGTACGTCCTGACCACCGACTGGGGCTACGGCGCCCGCAGCCAGCGGATCAACGACCTCATCGAGGCGAAGATCAAGGACAGCGGCAAGATCTCCACCGACGACATGCGCACCATGCAGATGGACAACAGCAGCGAGATCGCCGCGCTGCTCACCCCGATGCTGGCCAAGATCCCGGTCTCCGACCCGGACGTGCGATCGGCGCAGAAGCTGCTGGAGGGCTGGAACTACACCCAGGAGAACGACTCCGCGGCGGCCGCCTACTTCAACGCGGTCTGGCGCAACATCCTCAAGCTGGCGTTCGGCGACAAGATGCCGAAGGACCTGCGCGTCGAGGGCAGCTGCATGAACGTGATGGAGGAGGGCACCGGTCCGAACGACGACCTCGCCAAGACCGTCCGCGAGTGCGGCACCCGCGGCCCCGACTCCGCGCAGCCCGACGGCGGCGACCGCTGGTTCGAGGTCGTGCGCCGACTGGTCAAGGACGAGAAGTCGCCGTGGTGGACGGCCGCCCCGAAGACCGTCCACGACAAGCCCGTCAAGACCCGCGACGAGCTCTTCGCCCGGGCCATGGAAGACGCCCGCTGGGAGCTGACCGCCAAGCTCGGCAAGGACCAGTCGACCTGGAGCTGGGGCCGGCTGCACCAGCTGACGCTGAAGAACCAGACCATCGGCAAGGAGGGCCCGGGCTTCATGCAGTGGCTCCTCAACCGCGGCCCGTGGAACCTGGGCGGCGGCGAGGCCACCGTCAACGCCACCGGCTGGAACGCCTCCAGCGGGTACGACGTCACCTGGGTGCCGTCGATGCGGATGGTCGTCAACCTCAACGACCTGGACAAGTCCCGCTGGATCAACCTGACCGGCGCCTCGGGCCACGCGTACGACGGCACCTACACCGACCAGACGACCCTGTGGGCCAAGGGTGAACTGCTGGACTGGCCGTTCGGAAAGGGCGCTGTCGACAAGTCGACAGTGGACACCCTCACGCTCAAGCCGTGAGCGGTGCGCCCGCCCGGCGGTGATCCGGTGACGTGATCAGGCTGTGAAGCGCAGCACCCCCGACGGGGTGGCGACCGCCTGGACGGGGTGGTCGTGCGGTTCCTCCGGGACCCGCGCGACCACCTCTTCGTCATAGAGCAGCACCACCAGCGCCGGATGCGCGCCGGCCCGCTCCAGCCGGGCCAGCACCCGGTCGTACGAACCGCCGCCGCGCCCGAGCCGCATGCCGCGCCGGTCCACCGCCAGCCCGGGCAGCAGCACCGCGTCCGCCCCGGTGACCGCCTGCGGGCCCAGCGGCGGACCGGAGGGCTCCAGCAGCCGCATCTTCCCCGGGTGCGCGGCCTCGGCCAGGCTGCCCGGACCCTCGTACGCCGCCCAGTCGAGGTCGTTGTCGGGCAGCAGCAGGGGCAGCAGCACCCGCTTCCCGGCGTCACGCAGCGCGTCGAGCAGATCGCGGGTACCCGGCTCCGCGCCGACGGAGACGTACGCGGCCACCGTGCGCGCGTCGGCCAGTTCGGGCAGCGCCAGCGCCGAGCGCGCGAGCGCGCGGGCCGCCGTGCGGCGGGACTCGGGCGACAAGGCCCGGCGGGCGGCGAGCAGTTCCCGGCGCAGGGCGCCCTTCCCGGCAGGGAGGGGGAGCGGTCCGGACGGGTTCGTTACCACAGTTAGGTCACATTTCCTTTTCTATCAGGACAGAGTTGGATCTATTTGCCGGAATCTGGTCGGGTGTTCGGTACGACCCACTAGGGTTCTGCCCATGAATCAGTCGCACCCCGTGATCAAGAAGGCCGTCATTCCGGCTGCGGGCCTCGGTACCCGGTTCCTCCCCGCGACCAAGGCAACCCCGAAGGAAATGCTCCCGGTCGTGGACAAGCCGGCCATCCAGTACGTGGTCGAAGAGGCCGTCTCGGCCGGCCTGGACGACGTCCTCATGATCACAGGACGTAACAAGCGGGCTCTCGAAGACCACTTCGACCGCAACTACGAGCTGGAGTCGGCCCTGATCGCCAAGGGCGACGACGACCGGCTGAAGAAGGTCCAGGAGTCCAGCGACCTCGCCACCATGCACTACGTCCGCCAGGGCGACCCGCGCGGCCTCGGCCACGCCGTCCTGTGCGCCGAACCGCACGTGGGCGAAGAGCCCTTCGCGGTCCTGCTCGGCGACGACCTCATCGACCCGCGCGACCCGCTGCTGCGGCGGATGGTCGAGGTCCACGCGAAGACCGGCGGCACGGTCATCGCCCTGATGGAGGTCGACCCCGCGCACGTGCACCTCTACGGCTGCGCGGCCGTCGAGGCGACCGGCGAGGACGACGTCGTCCGCATCACCGGTCTCGTCGAGAAGCCCGAGCCCGCCGAGGCGCCCAGCAACTACGCGGTCATCGGACGCTACGTCCTGCACCCCGCGGTCTTCGGCATACTGCGGGAGACCGAGCCGGGCCGCGGTGGGGAGATCCAGCTCACCGACGCCCTGCAGAAGCTGGCCGCCGACGAGAGCGTGGGCGGCCCGGTGCACGGCGTCGTCTTCCGCGGCCGCCGCTACGACACCGGGGACCGGGGGGACTACCTGCGGGCCATCGTCCGACTCGCGTGCGAGCGTGAGGACCTGGGCCCGGAGTTCCGCACCTGGCTTCACCGTTACGTCACGGAGGAGATGTAGCAACGTGAGCAGAGCACCGCAGGACACCGGCCACCACCGCCTGTGGTCGGTGGACGAGCACCTCGCGGACGTACTCGCGACCGTCCGGCCGCTGGAGCCCATCGAGCTCCAGCTGCTCGACGCCCAGGGCTGTGTCCTGGTCGAGGACGTCACCGTGCCCGTCGCCCTCCCGCCCTTCGACAACAGCTCCATGGACGGGTACGCCGTCCGCACGGCCGACGTCCAGGGCGCGAGCGAGGAGTTCCCCGCGGTGCTCACGGTCATCGGGGACGTGGCGGCGGGCAGCGGTGAGCTGCCCACCGTCGGCCCCGGCCAGGCCGCCCGCATCATGACCGGCGCCCCCCTGCCGCCCGGAGCGGAAGCCGTCGTACCGGTCGAATGGACCGACGGCGGTACGGGTGGCGGCGCCGCCTCCGGGATGACCCCGGCCAGCGCCGCCCCCGAGGGCTCGGGCGGCGAGGTGCGGGTCCACCGCGCGGCCGAGGCGCGGGCGCACGTCCGCGCGCGCGGCAGCGACGTGCAGGCCGGTGACCTGGCGCTGGCCGCCGGCACGGTCCTCGGCCCGCCGCAGATCGCCCTGCTGGCGGCCATCGGCCGGGGCACGGTGCGGGTCCGGCCGCGTCCGCGCGTGGTCGTGCTGTCCACCGGCAGCGAGCTGGTCCAGCCGGGTGAGGCGCTGGCCGCCGGGACGATCTACGACTCCAACAGCTTCGCGCTGGCCGCCGCCGCCCGCGACGCGGGCGCCATCGCCTACCGGGTCGGCGCGGTCGCCGACGACGCCGACACGCTGCGCGCGGCCATCGAGGACCAGCTGATCCGCGCCGACCTGCTGGTCACCACGGGCGGGGTCAGCGTCGGCGCGTACGACGTGGTCAAGGAGGCCCTGACCATGGCCGCCGCCGGCGACGGCGAGGAGCCGCAGGCCGGCGGGGTGGACTTCCGCAAGCTCGCGATGCAGCCCGGCAAGCCGCAGGGCTTCGGCACGGTCGGCCCCGACCACACCCCGCTGCTGGCCCTGCCCGGCAACCCGGTGTCCTCGTATGTCTCCTTCGAGCTGTTCGTGCGCCCTGCGATCCGCGCGCTCATGGGGCTGCCGGCGTCGCAGGTCAGCAGGCCGGGCGTGCGGGCGGTGCTGAAGGCGGACGCGCCGCTGCGCTCCCCGGCCGCCCGGCGGCAGTTCCTGCGCGGGAAGTACGACCCCCAGGCGGGCACCGTCAGCCCGGTCGGCGGTTCGGGCTCGCACCTGATCGCCGCGCTGGCGCACGCCGACTCGCTGATGGTCGTACCGGAGGACGTCACCTCGGTGGAGCCGGGCACCGAGCTGGAAGTCATCCCGCTCGGCTAGCCGCCCCGCCCGCACGGGGCACCTGTCCGGCCGGCCGCGGCGCGCGGCCGGCCGTGCTGTTCGCCCAGTGGTCCTGCCCGGCTGCGGACCGCCCGGTGCGGGTAGCGTGTTGCACCACACAGGCTCCGTCGTTTCGGGGCCCGGAGCGGGAGCGGCACGTAGACATGAGTACGCACAGCAGGCTGACGCACATCGACGAGGCCGGCGCGGCCCGGATGGTCGACGTATCGACAAAAGACGTCACCACCCGCACGGCGCGCGCCAGCGGCCGCGTCCTGGTCTCTCCGCGGGTGATCGAACTGCTGCGTGGCGAGGGCATGCCCAAGGGCGACGCCCTCGCCACCGCGCGCATCGCCGGGATCATGGGGGCCAAGAAGACCCCCGACCTGATCCCGCTCTGCCACCCGCTGGCGGTCTCCGGGGTGAAGGTGGACCTCAAGGTTGCCGACGACGCCGTCGAGATCCTCGCCACCGTCAAGACCACCGACCGCACGGGCGTGGAGATGGAGGCGCTGACCGCGGTCGCCGTCGCCGGCCTCACCGTGATCGACATGGTGAAGGCCGTCGACAAGGGCGCGGTCATCACCGACGTCCGGGTGGAGGAGAAGACGGGCGGCAAGTCCGGCGACTGGACCCGGTCGTGACGCCCCCGCGCGGCGGCGAGGTCCACAGCCACGTGCCGCCGGTGGCCGAAGAGGCGCGAGGTGGGGCGGCCGACGCCGCCGCTGCGGCGCCCGCACCGCGCGGCCTGGTGGTCACCGCCTCCAACCGTGCCTCGCGGGGTGTGTACGAGGACAAGGGCGGCCCGCTGCTGGCCGAGGCCCTGGAGAAGCTGGGCTTCGCGGTCGACGGCCCGCGCGTGGTCCCGGACGGCGACCCCGTCGAGCAGGCGCTGCGCGAGGGTGTGGCCGCGGGGTACGAGGTCATCCTGACCACCGGCGGCACCGGCATCTCGCCGACCGACCGCACCCCGGAGGCGACCGCCCGCGTGCTGGACTACGAGGTTCCGGGCATCCCGCAGGCCATCCGCGCCGAGGGCCTCGCCAAGGTGCCGACCGCCGCCCTGTCGCGGGGTCTGGCCGGCGTGGCGGGCCGCACGCTGATCGTGAACCTGCCCGGCTCCACGGGCGGAGTCAAGGACGGCCTCGCGGTGCTGGCGCGGATCCTGCCGCACGCCGTCGACCAGATCCGGGGCGGCGACCACCCCAGACCGGACGCGGCCTCCGGGAGCCCGAGCTGAACGGCCCGACCTGGCCGGTGGTGCTGGCGGACGGCGACGTCACGCTGCGGCCGATAAAACTACGCGACCAGCGGGCCTGGCGTGAGGTCAACCGCCGCAACCGCGACTGGCTGCGGCCCTGGGAGGCCACCATCCCGCCGCCGGCGCCGTGGGGGCCGGTGATACACCGGCCGACGTACCGGCAGATGGTCCGCCACCTGAGGGCGGAGGCGCACGCGGGCCGGATGCTGCCCTTCGTCATCGAGTACCGGGGGCGGCTGGTCGGCCAGCTGACGGTCGCCGGGATCACCTGGGGATCGATGTGCGCCGCCCATGTGGGGTACTGGGTGGACCGTGACGTGGCGGGCCGCGGGGTGATGCCGACGGCCGTCGCGCTCGCCGTGGACCATTGCTTCCTGAAGGTCGGGCTGCACCGCATCGAGGTGTGCATCCGGCCCGAGAACGGGCCCAGCCGGCGGGTGGTGGAGAAGCTGGGCTTCCGTGAGGAGGGGCTGCGGCCGCGTTATCTGCATATCGACGGAGCGTGGCGCGACCACCTGGTCTTCGCGCTCACCGCCGAGGAGGTCCCGCAGGGGCTGCTGCGCCGCTGGCACCTGGCGCGCAGGAAGGAAAGCCCGCCGTCGGCGACCGCACCGTAAACCGGGTAATCGTAAATGCGTTCGAATTTGAGCTCGATTCGCCCATAACCTGATCCGAAGAATCACAAAAAAAGTCGGTGATATCAGCCGGATCGTGCGACACACCGGCCCAATTGGCTGATCCGGTCGGCCGCACCCCTCTACGGTGTGGGGTGTGAGCAGCAGCGGCCTCATCTACGCAGTCATCGTCGGGGCCTGGGCCGCCTACTTGGTGCCCATGTGGCTCCGGAGGCAGGACGAGCTGAACGAAGCGCGTCCGACGGAACGCTTCTCCACCGCCATCCGGCTGCTTTCCGGCCGGGCGGGAATGGAGCGCCGTTACGCCAAGGGGCTGCGTGAGCGCGGTGAAGTCCAGGCGGAGCCCCAGCCCTATGCGGACCCGGAAGCGGCGACGGAAACGGTGAATTCCGTGGACGCCGACGCCCGGGCCCTCGGCGTGTCCCCGACCAGGGCCCAGCCAAGATCGGTCGAGGTCGAAAGGGTCGAGCGGGTCCGGCGCCAGCAGCGCCTCCAGGTCCTGGCGCGCCGCCGGCGCACCACGGCCCTGCTCTTCCTCGCCTTCAGCGGCGGCGCGGTCGCCGCGGCCGTCGGCGGGCTGCGTTACCTGTGGGCGCCGGCCGTGCCCGCGCTGCTGCTGAGCGCCTACATCGTGCACCTGCGGGTGCAGGAGCGGCGGCGCTACGAGTTCACGATGGACCGCCGCCGCGCCGAGGCGGCCGCCCGCGCCCTGCGCGAGAGCCGTTCCCGCCACCGGGACCCCGAGCCCGCCGGTGCCGCCGAACCCGACCCCGCACCGCCGGTCTCCCCCCAGGAAGCCGGCCGCCGCGCGCTCGTCGAGCAGACCGACCACGCCGAGTGGGTCGACCAGCAGAGGGAGCGCGAGCGTGGCCCGGCGCGGGGTGACAGCTGGGAGCCCGTACCGGTCCCGCTGCCGACGTACGTGACGGCCCCGGTGGCCCCGCGCGCCACCGGCCCCGTCAACCCGGACGGCTGGAGCGCCACCCGTTCGAGCACCGCCGAGCCGACCAACCCCCGCCTGCGCGCCCAGCCCGGGCCGCCCCCGGCGAAGCCCGAGCCCCACCCCGCCACCCCGCGCCCGCGCGGCCGCGAGGCGGGCCGGACCCCGCTCTTCGACCAGTACGAGAGCGACGACCGCCCGCGCGCCGCGAACGAGTGACGGCCCCGGCACCCGGTGGCTGACCTGCGGTGACTCCGCCGGAATCAGTCGACGGGGGCCGGTGTCCCGCCGCCCGGGAACGCGTTTTGGAGCAGCGGCGCGGGGATGCTAATGTTTCACACGTCGCAAGGGCCTGTGGCGCAGTCTGGTAGCGCACCTCGTTCGCATCGAGGGGGTCTGGGGTTCAAATCCCCACAGGTCCACAGACGACAGTTCTTGAGTAGCTCTCAGGAATCGTCACGAGATCCCGTTCCGCCGAAAGGCGGGGCGGGATCTCGGCGTTTGTGGGTGCGTTCGAGAGGTGCCGGATGGTCCGTGCGGTCCTCCGCGCCCAGGATCGGACGCAGAGGCTCGCGTGTGCGCGGGGCTTCAGGCCGCCCCGCGCGTTGCCCTCGCGTTCCCGGGTCCGTCCCTCAGGGCGGTGGGGGTCAGGACAGGGTGGTGGGCGTCCGTAGCGGTTTGGCCATGCAGCGGCTTGATTCGTACGCGCGGTAGTAGCCGAACTTCTCCGACAGCGTGTACCCCGCCGACAGGTACAGGGCGATCGCCTCCGGCTGGCGGTCGCCGGTTTCCAGGACCATCCTGCGGCGGCCGGCCGCGGTCGCGTCGGCTTCCAGTTCGGCCAGGATGCGGCGGGCCAGGCCCTTGCCGCGGGCCTCGGGGACGACGTACATGCGCTTGATCTCCGCGTCGCCGTCCGAGTAGCCCTCGTCGTTGTGGTCCTGCGCACGCCAGGCGCCGCTCGCGAGGGGGGTGTCGGAGGCGTCGTAGGCGAGGAGGTAGAGGCCGGCCGGCGGGACGAACATCGCCGGGTCGAGGAAGGTGGCGTCGCCCTCGCCGTCGTAGCGCTCCTGGTATTCGAGCTGGACCTGGGCGTCGAGTTTCAGCGCGTCCGGGTGGTCGTACGGTACGGCGCGCAGGTGTATCCCGTGAGACATCAGAACATCGTACGGAAGGCTGCGGTTATCGTGCTGGGATGCTCACCGTGACCTCCGTGAATGTGAATGGGATCCGCGCCGCCGCGAAGAAGGGCTTCGTGGAGTGGCTCGCCGGATCCGACGCCGACGTCGTGTGCCTCCAGGAGGTACGGGCCGAGGAGGGGCAGATTCCGGTCGAGGCGCGGGAGCCCGAGGGCTGGCACACCGTGTTCGCGGCGGCCGCCGCCAAGGGGCGGGCGGGCGTCGCCGTGTATACGCGCAGGTCACCTGAACGGGTGCAGGTGGGCTTCGGCAGTGACGAGTTCGACGCGAGCGGGCGGTACATCGAGGTCGACCTTCCCGGGGTGACCGTGGCGAGCCTCTACCTGCCCTCCGGCGAGGCCGGGACGGAGAAGCAGGAGGAGAAGTACCGCTTCATGGCGGAGTTCCACACCTACCTCCAGGCGCTGAAGGTGCGGGCCGCCGCCGACGGGCGGGAGGTCGTGGTGTGCGGTGACTGGAACATCTGCCACCAGGAGGCCGACCTCAAGAACTGGAAGACCAACCGGAAGAACGCCGGCTTCCTGCCCGAGGAGCGGGAGTGGCTCGGGAAGGTGTATGCGGAGGCCGGGTACGTGGATGTGGTGCGCGTGCTGCACCCCGACACCGAGGGCCCGTACTCCTGGTGGTCCTACCGGGGGCGTGCCTTCGACAACGACGCCGGCTGGCGCATCGACCTCCAGGTCGCGACGCCGGGGCTGGCGGCGAAGGCCGTCAAGGCGTTCGTCGAGCGGGCGCAGACGCACCCGGAGCGGTGGTCGGACCACGCGCCGGTGACCGTCGTCTACGAGCTCGGCGTCTGAGGGGGCTGGGGCTCCCGGGGCGTCTGAGACGGCTGGGTGGCCTGGGGCGAGTCGGTGCCGGGGGCGCGTCGCTGGTGGAGGCGGTCCATCGCCATCGTGAGTTCCGCCTCGACCACGCTCTTGGCCAGCGGACGCAGCCGGCTGACGGCCTCCTCCCCCAGGTGGTCGGAGATCAGCTCGGTGAACAGTGCCGCCAGCGCGTCCGCGTGCTCGCGCACGCGGCGGCCCGTCTCCAGGACCGCGGCGAG
This sequence comes from Streptomyces sp. NPDC006687, assembly GCF_040636215.1. Lineage (NCBI taxonomy): Bacteria > Bacillati > Actinomycetota > Actinomycetes > Kitasatosporales > Streptomycetaceae > Streptomyces > Streptomyces sp. NPDC006687. Next base: position 60,990 of record NZ_JBEYJJ010000011.1, read on the forward strand.
CGGTACGCCCTCGCGGACCAGGGCGGAGGAGACGTCCAGCAGGCGCCGGCTGACGTGCACGATCTCCTCGCCGTCGGCTGCGAGGTAGCCGAGGTCGAGGGCGGCCGCCAGGTTCTCGGCGGTGACCTCGCCCTCGAAGTGGTCGGCCAGGGCCTCCGGCGACAGCCGCACGGGGGTCTCGTCCGACCAGCCCATGCCGAGCAGCTCGCCGAGCTGGCCGACGTCGCGGCCCTTCTCGAAGGCGGCGGTGAGTTCCGCGATGCCGCCGAGGGTGTGGCCGCGTTCCAGCAGGGCGGCGATGGTGCGCAGCCGGGCCAGGTGCTGGTCGTCGTACCAGGCGATGCGGCCCTCGCGGCGCGGTGGCGGCAGCAGCCTGCGCTCGCGGTAGAAGCGCAGGGTGCGCACCGGGATGCCGGCGGCCTCGGCCAGCTCCTGAGTCCGGTACTCGCGCGTCACAGCCGCCTCCGCCTCCCGTGTCCCCCGCGTCTCCACATGCGCAGCCTAGGGCGTACCGGCAGTAACTTTCCGGGCGCGACCCCTACCCATGGGTACGGAGCTGCTCTACCCTCCCGATTGTGCCAGTAATTGCTGGCAATGTTCGGATGAGTGTGACGGCGTGGCTTGACGTGGCTGGGACGGACTGCGGAAGCGGGAGGCGGCGGGCATGAGCGGCAGTGGCATGGACGGGCGGCGCGGAGACGGGCGCGAACACGTACGGGTGGCGGTGATCGGGTCCGGCTTCGGCGGGCTCGGCGCGGCCGTCCGGCTCCGGCGCGAGGGGATCACGGACTTCGTCGTCCTGGAACGGGCCGACTCCGTCGGCGGCACCTGGCGCGACAACAGCTACCCGGGATGCGCTTGCGACGTCCCCTCGCACCTGTACTCCTTCTCCTTCGCGCCCAACCCCGACTGGCCCCGCACCTTCTCCGGGCAGCCGGCCATCCGCGCCTACCTGGAACACGTCACCGACACCTTCGGGCTGCGGCCGCACATCCGCTTCGGCCACGAGGTGCTGATGATGCGCTGGGACGCCGAGGAGCTGCGCTGGGAGATCGACACCTCGGCGGGCGCCTTCACCGCCGACGTCGTGGTGTCGGCGACCGGCCCGCTGTCCGACCCGAAGCTGCCGGAGATCCCGGGGCTGGCCGGCTTCCCCGGCAAGGTGTTCCACTCCGCGCGCTGGGACCACGACTACGACCTGCGCGGCAAGCGGGTCGCGGTGATCGGTACGGGCGCCTCGGCGATCCAGATCGTGCCGGCCATCGCCCCGAAGACGGCCCGTCTGACGCTCTTCCAGCGCACCCCGCCGTGGGTCATGCCGCGTACCGACCGGGCCATCAGCTCACTGGAACGCACGCTGCACCGGCGGCTGCCCTTCACGCAGGCCGCGCGGCGGGGGCTGCTGTGGGGGATCCGGGAACTCCAGGTCAGCGCGTTCACCAAGCGGCCGAACCAGCTCGGGCTCGTCGAATCGCTGGCCAAGGCGAACATGGCGCGGTCCATCAAGGACCCGGCGCTGCGGGCCAAGCTGACGCCCTCGTACCGGATCGGCTGCAAGCGGATCCTGCTGTCCAGCGAGTACTACCCGGCGCTCGCCCGGCCCGATGTGGACCTCGTCGCCTCCGGGCTGAAGGAGGTCAGGGGCTCCGTCCTGGTGGCCGCCGACGGGACCGAGGCCGAAGTCGACGCGATCATCTTCGGCACCGGGTTCCACGTCACCGACATGCCGATCGCCGACCGGGTGGTCGGCGCGGACGGGCAGACGCTCGCGGACAGCTGGAAGGACGGGATGCAGGCACTGCGCGGGGCCACGGCCGCCGGCTTCCCGAACTGGATGACGATCATCGGACCGAACACCGGGCTCGGCAACAGCTCGATGATCCTGATGATCGAGTCCCAGCTGAACTACATGGCGGACTACCTGCGGCAGCTGTCCCTCCTCGGCGACGGCAGCCGCGGCGGCCGCACGGCGCTCGCCGCGCGCCCCTCCGCCGTCAACCAGTGGAACCGGCGGGTGCAGGCGCGCATGGAGCGGACGGTGTGGAACACGGGCGGCTGCACCAGCTGGTACTTGGACGCACAGGGCCGCAACACCACCGTGTGGCCGGGTACGACGGGTGAGTTCCGGCGCGAGACGTTGACGGTCGACCTGGCCGAGTACGAGGTCGTACGGGTACGGGGGCGCGACAGCGAGGCCCAGCGCCTCCCCGCTTCGGCCGCCGCCGCCGGCGCCGGTGCCGGCGTCGAGTCGGCCTCCGCCGGGGAGGGTGCCGCGTGAGCCGGCTGCCGTACATCACCGCCGGGCGGTACGCGCCTCCCGTCGCCGGCCGCGAACTGGTGGCCGTATCCGCCGACGGGTCCCGGCTGCACGTCGAGGTGCACGGGCCCGAGGGCGCCCCGGCCGTCGTCCTGTCCCACGGCTGGACCTGCTCCACCGCCTTCTGGGCCGCCCAGATCCGGGAACTGGCCCGCGACCACCGGGTCATCGCCTACGACCAACGCGGCCACGGCCGCAGTCCGGCGGCCGCCGCGTACAGCACCACCGCCCTCGCCGACGACCTGGTCGCCGTACTCGAAGCCACCCTCGCCCCCGGCGAGCGGGCCGTCGTCGCAGGTCACTCCATGGGCGGCATGACCGTCATGGCCGCCGCAGGCCGCCCCCGGTTCGCCGAGCACGCCGCGGCCGTCCTGTTGTGCAGCACCGGCAGCTCGGGGCTGGTCGCGGAGGCGACCGTGCTGCCGCTGCCCGCCGGCCGCGCGCGGACCCGTATGACCCAGGGGCTGCTGGGCTCGCCCGCTCCGCTCGGGCCGGTCACCCCCGTCACCCGGGCGGTGCTCAAGTACGCGACCATGGGCCCGGGGTCGTCGCCCGAACGGGTGGAAGCCTGCGCGCGAATCGTCCACGCCTGCCCCGCCGGGGTGCGCCGGGCCTGGTCGCGGGTCCTGGCCGGCCTCGACCTGGACGGCGGGGTGGCGCGGCTGACCGTACCCACGGCTGTCATCGTGGGCCGTGACGACCGGCTGACCCCCGTCGTGCACGCCCGGCGGCTCGCGGCCGCGCTGCCGGACTGCCTGGGGCTGACCGAGCTGACCGGAATGGGGCACATGACCCCGATCGAGGCACCCGAAGCGGTGAGTTCCGCCCTGCGTGAGTTGACGGCCCGGTACGTCACCGCGTCGGTGACACCGCCGCCCGTCGACGACACCATCGCGCCTCCGACCCCGACCCCGGCCCCGACCTCGACCGAGAAGGAGAAGACGCCGTGAGCGCTCGCAGCAGTCTGGAAGGACAGGTCGCCGTCGTCACCGGCGCCGCCCGCGGAGTCGGTGAGCTGCTCGCCCGCAAGCTGTCCGCGCGCGGTGCGAAGGTCGCGCTCGTCGGCCTGGAGCCGGAGGCGCTCAAGGAGGTCTCCGAGCGGCTGCACACCGACAGCGACCACTGGTACGCCGACGTCACCGACCACGAGGCGATGGCCCGGGTGGCGCAGGAGGTCAAGCAGCGCTTCGGCAGGGTGGACATCGTCGTCGCCAACGCGGGTGTCGCCTCGGGCGGCCCGTTCGTGGACTCCGATCCGGAGGCGTGGCGGCGGGTGATCGAGGTCAACCTGATCGGCGGGGCGGTCACCGCCCGCGCGTTCCTGCCCGTCCTCATGGAGAGCCGCGGCTACTTCCTCCAGATCGCCTCGCTCGCCGCGATCACCCCCGCGCCGATGATGTCGGCGTACTGCGCGTCCAAGTCCGGGGTCGAGGCGTTCGCGCACTGCCTGCGCGCCGAAGTCGGCTACAAGGGGGTCAAGGTCGGTGTCGGTTACCTCTCCTGGACCGACACCGACATGGTCCGCGGCGCCGACCAGCACGACGTGATGCGCGAACTGCGCGGGCGCCTGCCCTGGCCGGCGAACCGGACGTACCCGCTCGGACCGGCCGTGGACCGGATCGTCGCCGGGATCGAACGGCGTTCGGCACATGTGTACGCGCAGTGGTGGCTGCGCGGCACGCAGGGCGTACGGGGCTACCTGCCGGCGGTCATCGCCGCGGGCGGGCGGCGCGAGATGAAGCGGTTCGAACCCCGGCTGTCCGGAGTGCCCAAGGGGCTGGTCGGCGCGGGCGGCGCCGCCGACGAACAGGAGCGCACCCGCAGCGGCCGTTGATCAGAAGGCGGGGCATGTCCCACCGTGCCGACGGGGACTGACCGTCCGGACGCCAGCCGTCCGCGTGGAGCGCCGAGCGGCGCGGCCCGTACTCGTCACGGGCCGCGCCGCTCGCATCGCGTTCCTTTCGCCGTGCGCTACGGCCGCGGGGGCAGCTTCGGGCGGCGGCGGTCCGGGACGTCCGTGTAGCCGGGCGGGATCGCGGCCGGGTCCTGTTCCAGCAGCTCCAGCGCGAGGTACACCGCGTCGTCGAGCTGCGCGTGGCGGCCCTCCGCCCAGTCCAGCGGGGTGCGCATGATCTCCAGGTCCGGCTCCACGCCGTGGTTCTCCACCGACCACCCGTACTCGGGGAACCAGGCGGCGTTCATCGGCACGGTGATGACGGTGCCGTCGCCGAGGGTGTGCCGTCCGGTCATGCCGACCACCCCGCCCCAGGTGCGCTGGCCCACCACCGGTCCCAGGCCCAGCAGTTTGAACGCGGCGGTGATCATGTCCCCGTCGGAGGAAGTGGCCTCGTCGGCCAGGGCGACGATCGGTCCGCGCGGCGCGTTGGAGGCGTAACTCACCGGCTGGGCGTCGCGCGTCAGGTCCCAGCCGAGAATCGATCGGGTGAGTTTTTCGACGACCAGTTCACTGATGTGCCCGCCGGCGTTGCCGCGTACGTCCACGATCAGGGCGGGCCGGGACATCTCCATCCGCAGGTCGCGGTTGAACTGCGCCCAGCCCGAGCCGCCCATGTCGGGGATGTGCAGGTAGCCGCAGCGGCCGCCGCTGACCTCGCGGACCACGGCACGGCGCTTGGACACCCAGTCCTGGTAGCGCAGCGGCCGTTCGTCGACGAGCGGCATGACCGCCACGCGCCGGGAGCGGCCATCGCCCCCGGCCGGGGTGAACGTCAGCTCGACGGTGGTGCCGCCGGCCGCCGTGAGTAGCGGGTAGGGGCCCGTGACCGGGTCGACGGGACGGCCGTCGACGTGGGTGAGCACCGCGCCCTCGCGGATGCCGGTGCCGGCGAGGGGGGAGCGGGCCTTGGAGTCGGAGGACTCGCCGGGCAGGATGCGTGCGACCACCCACCCCTCCTCCCGGCGCACCAGGTTGGCGCCGAGCAGGCCGATCGCCCGCTGGTAGTGGGGCGGCCCCTCGTTGCGGCGGGCCGGGGAGACGTAGGCGTGCGAGGTGCCGAGTTCGCCGAGCACCTCCCGCAGCAGGTCGGCGAACTCGTCGGGGGAGGCGACCCGTTCGACCAGCGGCCGGTACTGGTCCAGGACGGCGTCCCAGTCGATGCCGCACATGTTCGGTTCCCAGAAGTACGCGCGGATCAGCCGTCCGGCCTCCGCGTACGCCTGGCGCCATTCGGCCGCCGGGTCGACCTCGTGCAGGATGCGGCGCAGGTCGAGGTAGACGGTGGAGTCGCCGTCACCCGATTCGGTGGCCGGTACGGCGCGCAGTTCACCGTCGTCGTTGACGACGAGCCGGGTGCCGTCGCCGCTGACCGAGAACCAGTCCAGCCCGGAGGCCAGTTCGCTCTTGCGGGCCTTGGTCATGTCGAAGTGCTCCAGCGTCGGCTTGCCGCTGGTGTCGGCCGGGTTGGCGAAGGTCTCGCCGAGCGCGCCCGAGATCGGCCAGCGCAGCCACACCAGTCCGCCGCCGTGCACCGGGTGCAGGGCCGAGTACTTCGACGCGGCCACGGGGAACGGGGTGACCCGGCTCTCCAGGCCCTCCACCTCCACGGTCACCGTCCCGTCGCCCTCGTCGGGCTCCCCCTCGACGGGGTCGAGCCCGCCCGCCGCCGGGCGGCCGTCGGGGGAGAAGGCGAAGGGGGAGGGCGTGGCGGAGGACAGCGGTACCAGGTACGGGCGGCAGCCCAGCGGGAAGGACAGGTCGCCGGTGTGGACGTCGTACACCGGGTCGAATCCGCGCCAGGACAGGAACGCGAGGTAGCGGCCGTCCCGCGTGAAGACCGGGTTCTCGTCGGCGAAGCGGCCGGTGGTGACGTCGACGACGGCGTGTGCGCCCGGCCCGGAGATCTTCGCCATCTTGATCTGCCGCAGCGAGTGGCCGATGCCCGGGTGCGACCAGGTCAGCCAGCAGCCGTCGGGGGAGAACGCGAGGTCGGTGACGGGCCCGTTGATGGACCGGATCAGCTCGGTGATCTCCCCGCCGGCCTCCTCCGTCGCGTCGAGCAGCAGCAGCCGTCCGTCGTTGGAGGCGATGGCGAGCCGCTCGCCGGCCGGGTCGGACAGCAGCTCGGTGACGCGGCCCAGCTCGCCCGAGGCCAGCCGGCGCGGCGCGCGCTCCCCGGTGGCGCGCGGGAGGTAGGCGATCTCGACGGCGTCCTCGCCCTCGGCGTCGGTGACGTACGCGACCTGGCCGCTGCTGCCGAGCATCTCCGGGAGCCGGACGCGCACGCCCGGGGTGTCGGCGATGGTGCGGGCCGGGCCGTCGCGGTGGGTGAGCCAGTACAGGCTGCCGCGGACGACGACGGCGCTGGCCCGCCCGGTGGTGTCCACGGAGAGGGAGTCCACGTTGCTGGCGGCCGGCACCTGGTACGTACGCCGTCCCGCGCGCGGGCCGCCGAGGCGGACGTCGAGCTTGCGCGGGGTGGAGTCCTCGGCGAGGGAGTCCACGAGCCACAGGTCGCCCGCGCACTGGTAGACGACGCGGGAGCCGTCGCTGGAGGCGTGGCGGGCGTAGAACTCGTCGTGGTCGGTGTGGCGGCGCAGGCCGGTGCCGTCGGGGAGGCAGGAGTAGAGGTTGCCGACGCCCTCGTGGTCGGAGAGGAAGGCGATGCGTCCGCCGACGAACATCGGTGCGTCGAGGTGGCCTTCGATGTCCTGGAGCAGGCGGGTGCCGTGCAGCCAGAGCCGGCCGGTGGCGCCGCCGCGGTAGCGCTTCCAGGCGGCGGGTTCGTGCGGGGGTTTGCCGGTCAGCAGCAGGGTGCGGTGCTCGCCGTCGGTGTCGGCGACCTGGATGTCGGAGACCGGGCCCCAGGGCAGGCGACCGCCGGGGCTGCCGTCGGTGGGCAGCTTGTAGGCCCAGGAGTAGTACGAGAACGGCTGCCCGTGCGAGGAGACGGCCAGGATGTTGCCGTCGGGGTCCCAGCCGCAGACGCGGGTGTCGCTGGAGCCCCAGTAGCTGAGCCGGCGGGCCGGGCCGCCGTCCACGGGGGCGAGGTGGATCTCGGGGTCGAGGCTGCGCCAGGTGGTGAAGGCGATGTGCCGTCCGTCGGGGGAGAAGCGGGGGTGGCCCACCCGGGTGCGGTCGACGGTGAGCCGCCAGGCCCGGCCCGGGGTGGCGCCCTCGGGGACCAGGGGGGCGACCCACAGGTCGTCCTCGGTGGCGAAGCACAGGAGTTCGTCGTGCAGGTGCGGGTAGCGGAGGTACGCGACGTCGTGGCTCACCCCCCAATGCTTTCCGGGCCAGGGGGGTGCGGCAACTCGTACAGGTGATCGCCGTGTGACGGACGCCACCGCCTCTAACGAAACGGAACGGTTTCGTTTCGTTAAGGTCGCGGGTAGGCTCCGGGGTATACCGGTGTACCGGTGTACGAAGCCGTTTCGTCCGGATGGGTGGTCGTGATGAAGGGAAGCTGCCGGGTCACCGACGCGATGTCGGCGCGGCGCAGCCGGATCACGCCCGAGCGGGAGGCCGAACTCCACGGGGCGGTCCTCGACCTCCTGCGCGAGGTCGGCTACGAGGCGCTGACCATGGACGCGGTCGCCGCCCGTACGAAGTCCAGCAAGGCCACCCTCTACCGCCAGTGGGGGAGCAAGCCGGAGCTGGTCGCGAAGGCCCTTCGATGTGCCCAGCCGGTTTCGCTGCGGGAGATCGACACGGGCACCCTGCGCGGTGACTTCGCCCTCATGGTCGAGCACTCCGACGAGGCGCAGATGGCCAAGGACACGGCCCTGATGCGGGGTCTGTCCCATGCCGTCCACGCGAGTCCGGAGCTGCACCGGGCCCTGCGCGACCTGCTGGTCGACCCGGAGATCAACGGCCTCCAGGCCATGCTCCGGCGCGCGGTGGAGCGGGGCGAGGTCCGGCCGGACTGTCCGGCGCTGGACTTCGTACCGCACATGCTCATCGGTGCGTTCATCGCACTGCCGCTGATCGAGGACCGGTCCGTCGACCGGGCGTTCCTCAACCAGTTCATCGACGCCGTGGTCTTCCCCGCCCTCGGCGTCTGACCCCTTCCCCGACGTACCGCACGTACTGCTCATACTGCCTGCTGCTCCTGACACGCCGCTCTCGTCGTCGGGCCGGCTTTCCACGCCCTGATCCGCCCACGGACCGCCCGCCGGCCCCTGGGCGCAGGATCCATCCCACGACCTGAAACGGGAGAACCACGACGTGGCCACCTTCCTCTACCGGCTCGGGCGCGGCGCTTTCAGGCGCCGCGGCCTCGTCGCCCTCATATGGGTGGCGCTGCTGGTCGCCGCCGGCTTCGGCGCGGCGACGGCCGCCGCGCCCACCTCCGGCTCGTTCTCGATCCCCGGCACCGAGGCCCAGCGGGCCTTCGACCTGCTGGACAAGAAGTTCCCGGGCATGTCCGCCGACGGCGCGACCGCCCGCATCGTCGTCAAGGCCCCGGCCGGGGCCAAGGTCACCGACCAGGGGCCCAAGGCCGAGGTCGAGAAGCTGATCTCCGGCCTGAAGCAGGGCGAGGGGGCCGCGCAGGTCGCCTCCGTCGACGACCCGTACCGGACGCAGGCGGTGAGCAAGGACGGCTCCACCACCTACATCACGGTGAAGTACAAGGTCAGCGGCATGGAGCTGAAGGACGTCACCCGTGACGCCCTCAAGGACTCCGGCCACGACGCGCAGAAGGCCGGCCTCCAGGTGGAGATCGGCGGCGACGCGCTGATGGAGGCACCCGAGACCGGTTCCGGCGAGGCCATCGGCATCCTGATCGCCGGCATCGTCCTGGTCATCACCTTCGGCTCGCTGATCGCGGCCGGGCTGCCGCTGCTGACCGCGCTGATCGGCGTCGGCATCGGCGTCTCCTCGATCACCGCACTCGCCAACGTGCTGGACCTCGGCTCCACCACCTCCACCCTCGCGATGATGATCGGCCTGGCGGTCGGCATCGACTACGCGCTGTTCATCGTCTCCCGCTACCGCGTGGAGCTCGCCGAGGGCCGCGACCGTGACGAGGCCGCCGGGCGCGCCGCCGGGACGGCCGGCTCCGCCGTCGTCTTCGCCGGTCTGACCGTGGTCATCGCCCTGGTGGGGCTGGCCGTCGTCAACATCCCGATGCTGACGAAGATGGGCTTCGCGGCGGCCGGCACGGTGGTCATCGCGGTGCTCGTCGCCCTGACGCTGGTCCCGGCCATCCTCGGCTTCGCGGGCCGCAAGGTGCTGCCCGCCGGCCAGAAGAGCAGGCTCTTCGGCAAGGGCCGCCCGGCCGGCGAGAAGGAGAAGCCGAACGGTGGCACCCGCTGGGCCAGCTTCGTGCTGCGCCGCCCGGTCACGGTGCTGCTGGCCGGTGTGATCGGCCTCGGCGCCATCGCGGTGCCGGCGAGCAAGCTGGAGATGGGCCTGCCGGACGACGGCTCCAAGCCGGTCTCCACCAGCCAGCGCAAGGCGTACGACATGCTGTCCGAGGGCTTCGGCCCGGGCTTCAACGGTCCGCTGATGGTGGTCGTGGACGGTGACAAGGCGCTCGCCGACAAGACCGCCGACCGGATCAAGGGGCTGGAGGGCGTGGTCGCGGTGACCCCGCCGCACCAGAACGAGGCCAAGGACGCCGCTGTCATCAGCGTGATCCCGAAGGAGCGTCCGTCCTCGACGCAGACCGAGGACCTGGTCCACAAGATCCGCGAGGGCAGCGACGGCGACGTGTTCGTCACCGGCGCGACGGCGATGAACATCGACTTCTCGCAGAAGATGAACGACGCGCTGCTGCCCTACCTGGCGCTCGTGGTGGGCCTCGCGTTCCTGCTGCTGATGCTGGTGTTCCGCTCGGTGCTGGTCCCGCTCAAGGCGGCGCTCGGCTTCCTGCTGTCGGTGGTCGCCGCGCTCGGCGCGGTCGTCGCGGTCTTCCAGTGGGGCTGGCTCGGTTCCGTCTTCGGGGTGGAGCAGACCGGTCCGATCATGTCGATGATGCCGATCTTCATGGTGGGCGTCGTGTTCGGCCTGGCGATGGACTACGAGGTCTTCCTGGTCACCCGGATGAGGGAGGCGTACGTCCACGGCGAGCGCCCCGGGCAGGCGGTGGTGACCGGATTCCGGTTCAGTGCCCGTGTGGTCGTGGCTGCGGCCGTCATCATGATCGCCGTCTTCTCCGGCTTCCTCGGCGCCAGCGACGCGATGGTCAAGATGATCGGCTTCGGTCTGGCCGTGGCCGTGCTGTTCGACGCCTTCGTGGTGCGCATGGCGATCGTGCCGGCGGTGCTGGCGCTGCTCGGCCACCGGGCCTGGTGGCTGCCGGGCTGGCTGGACCGGCTGCTGCCCAACGTGGACGTGGAGGGCGAGAGCCTGCGCAAGCACCTCGGGGACTCCGCGCCGGAGAGCGGCGCTCCGGAGGACCCCGACAAGCGGCGGGAGCTGGTCAACGCGTGATCCGTCACGTCTGATCTGTCGCGTGTGATCCGTCACGTGTCGCACGGTGTGTGCCGCGTCGGGTTACGCAGCACGGGAACCCCGGCCCCGCATCTGGAACCCCAGGTGCGGGGCCGGCCGCGTTCCGCTACGCCGTACGGGTGGCTGCGGGGCGGGCGCCGGAGCCGGCGGTGGTGGCGGCGTAGGTGAGCCGCAGGAAGCGGCGCAGTACCGCGCTGTCGAACTGGATGACGGCGACGCCCTCGGGGGAGTGGAACTCCACCACCACCTGCACCCGGCCGCAGGGCCAGATGCGTACGTCGCCGGTCCCGGTCGGCGCGAGCAGGCCCGCCTCCAGCAGGGCGCGGGGGAAGACCCACTCGTTGTCGGTGCCCTCGGGGGACAGCTCGGCCGGGAAGACGATCCGTACGGCCAGCGGCTCGGCCGGGGTGAACCGCAGGGCGGCCGGGATCGCGCGGTAGAGGGGGTCGTCGCTGATGACGCGGGCGGTGACGCGCTCCTCGACGGGCGCGGCGACGGCGGTGGCGGTGGCGGAGCCGGTGGCGCCGGCGCTGGCGGGTGGATTCTCGGCGGTGGCTGACATCGACCGGACTCCTCGAATCGGAACTTTTGCGTCCGTTTACCCGTCCAGCCTCGCACATTCCCACGAAACCGCACGGATCTATTTGTGCGGTGGCAGCTCTTGCCAATCATTTGCAAGTGGGCACTACTCTTGAACGGTTCAACATTCCGGTGAGGAAGAGGAAGCGGAGCCGCTCCATGCACGTGCCCGACGGATTCATCGACGCACCCGTCTCGGTGGCCGCAGGAGTCGCGGCCGCCGCCGCTGTCGCGGTCAGCCTGCGCGGTGCCCGCCGCGAGCTCGACGAACGCACCGCCCCGCTGGCCGGTCTCGTCGCCGCCTTCATCTTCGCCGTGCAGATGCTGAACTTCCCCGTCGCCGCCGGCACCAGCGGGCACCTCCTCGGCGGCGCGCTCGCCGCGATACTCGTCGGCCCGTACACCGGTGTGCTCTGCGTCTCCGTCGTCCTGCTGATGCAGGGCATCCTGTTCGCCGACGGCGGTCTGACGGCGCTCGGCGTCAACATCCTGAACATGGCCGTGGTGACCGTCCTGGTCTCCTACGCCGTCTTCCGCCTGCTGCTCAGGGTGCTGCCGGCCGGCCGGCGGTCGGTCACCGTCGCCGCCTTCGCCGGAGCCCTGCTCTCCGTGCCCGGCGCGGCCGTCATGTTCACCCTCCTCTACGCCCTCGGCGGCACCACCGACGTCCCGATCGGCAAGGTGTTCACCGCGATGGCCGGCGTCCATGTGCTCATCGGCATCGGCGAGGCGCTGATCACCGCCGCGACGGTGGGCGCCGTGATCGCCGTACGCCCCGACCTGGTGCACGGCGCTCGCGGGTTGGCCGCGCCGCTCAAGCTGCGGGTCGGCGGGGTGCTGGTCGACGCCCCGGCCGCGGCCCCCGTCACCGTCCCCGCCGCCCGGTCCGCCCGTTCCCCCCGCAGGCTGTGGCTGACCGGCCTGGTCACCGCCCTCGTCCTCGCCGGGTTCGTCTCCTTCTACGCCTCCAGCAGCCCGGACGGCCTGGAGAAGGTCGCCGCCGACAAGGGCATCGACGCCAAGGCGCGGCAGCACGCCGCCGCCGACTCGCCGCTCGCCGACTACAGCGTCAAGGACGTGGACGACGCCCGCCTGTCCGGCGGACTCGCCGGGGTCATCGGCGTGGGCGCGACGGTCGCCGTCGGCAGCGGGATCTTCTGGGCCGTGCGCCGCCGCCGAGCCCAGGACCTGACCGCGTCCGCCACGACCGCCCCTTCGGCCGGCTGACATGGGAGCGGGCCACGCGCACAAGCTCTACCGGCACGGGCACTCGCCCGTGCACGGGCTGCCGCCGCACTGCAAGATCGCCGCGACCGTCGCCTTCGTGATTGTCGTCGTATCGACACCGCGGGAGGCGATGTGGGCGTTCGGGCTGTACGCCGTCCTCCTCGCCGCCGTCGCCGTGGCCGCCCGGATCCCCGCCGGGTTCCTGCTGCGGCGGCTGCTGATCGAGGTGCCGTTCGTGCTGTTCGCGGTGCTCATGCCGTTCGTGTCGCAGGGCGAGCGGGTGGACGTCCTCGGCATGTCGCTGAGCGTCTCGGGGCTGTGGGGCGCCTGGAACGTCCTCGCCAAGGGCACTCTCGGCGTGGCCGCCTCCGTCCTCCTCGCCTCCACCACCGAACTGCGGGCGCTGCTGCTCGGCCTCCAGCGGCTGAAGCTGCCGCCGCTGCTCGTGCAGATCGCCTCGTTCATGATCCGCTACGGCGACGTCATCACCGACGAGCTGCGCCGGATGTCCATCGCCCGCCGCTCGCGCGGTTTCGAGGCGCGGGGGATCCAGCACTGGGGGGTGCTCGCCAAGACCGCCGGCGCCCTGTTCATCCGCTCCTACGAGCGCGGCGAGCGGGTCTACCTCGCGATGGTCAGCCGCGGCTACGCCGGTTCGATGCCGGTGATCGACGATGTCACGGCCACCCGCGCCCAGTGGGCGTACGCGGCCGTGCTGCCGGTGACGGCGCTGGCCGTCTGCATGATGGGATGGACGCTGTGACCGCTCTCTCCGCCTCCGACGCCTCCGCGGCATCCGCTGCCGTCAGCCGCCCCGTGCCTTCGCTGGAGGTGTCCGGCGTCGCGTACGCCTACCCGGACGGGCATCAGGCCCTCTTCGGCGTCGACCTCACCGTCGGGCGCGGCGAGCGGGTCGCCCTGCTCGGGCCCAACGGCGCCGGGAAGACCACTCTCGTGCTGCACCTCAACGGCATCCTGGGCGGCGGTGTCGGCTCGGTGACGGTGGCCGGACTGCCCGTGGAGAAGCGCAATCTCGCCGAGATCCGCCGCCGCGTCGGCATCGTCTTCCAGGATCCCGACGACCAGCTGTTCATGCCGACCGTCCGCGAGGACGTGGCCTTCGGCCCGGCGGCCGCCGGTCTGCGCGGCGCCGAACTGCAGACCCGGGTCGCCGAGGCCCTCGAACAGGTCGGCATGTCCGCCTTCGCCGACCGGCCGCCGCACCACCTGTCCTTCGGGCAGCGGCGCCGGGTGGCGGTGGCGACGGTGCTGGCGATGCGGCCGGAGATCCTCGTCCTGGACGAGCCCTCCTCCAACCTCGACCCCGCCTCGCGGCGCGAGCTGGCCGACATCCTGCGCGGGCTGGACGTCACCGTGCTGATGGTGACGCACGACCTGCCGTACGCCTTGGAGCTGTGTCCCCGCTCGGTGATCCTCAGCGAGGGAGTCATCGCCGCGGACGGGCGCACCCGGGACCTGCTGTGCGACGAGGAGCTGATGGGCGCGCACCGGCTGGAGCTGCCGTTCGGCTTCGACCCGCGTTCGGTGGCGGCGGCATAAGCGCAGGTCCGCGGTTGTTGGGGTGCTCGTGAACATCGAGGGTGTGGTGACCGAGGGCTTCGAGCCCGTACGAGAGGCGTTCGCGCGCAACTTCGAGGTGCTCGGAGACCGGGGCGCGGCCGTGGCCGTGTACCGGGACGGCCGCAAGGTCGTCGACCTGTGGGGCGGCACGAAGGACGCGGACGGGACCGAGCCCTGGGCCGAGGACACCGTGACGATCGTGCGGTCGGCGACCAAGGGCGTGGCCGCGGCGGTACCGCTGCTGCTGCACCAGCGCGGGCTGCTGGACCTGGACGCGCCGGTGGCCTCGTACTGGCCGGAGTTCAAGGCGGGCGGCAAGGAGCGGACGCTGGTGCGCCACCTGCTGGCGCACCAGGCCGGCGTTCCCGCCCTGGACCGCGGCCTGACGACGGCGCAGGCGGCGGACGGGGTGACGGGGGCGCGGGCGGTCGCCGCGCAGCGGGCGTTCTGGGAGCCGGGCACCGCGCACGGCTACCACGCGCAGACCTTCAGCTGGCTGGTGTCCGAGCTGGTGCTGCGGGCCACGGGGCGCACCGTGGGCGGGATCCTGGCCGAGGAGATGGCCGAGCCGCTGGGGCTGGACTTCTGGATCGGGCTGCCGGAGAGCGAGGCGCACCGGGTGGGCCGGGTGGCGCCGGTCGAGCCGCCGGCGAGCGCGGGGGTGCTCAGGACGCGGCCGAGGAGGAACGTTTCGGAGGCGTATGCCGACCCGGAGTCCCTGACCCGCCGCGCCTTCGCCGCCATCGACCCCCAGCCGGACGAGAACGACCCCGTCTACCAGGCGGCCGAGCTGCCGGGGTCGGCCGGCATCGGCACGGCCCGCGCCCTGGCCCGCTTCTACGCGGCGACCGTCGGGGTGGTGGAGGACGGGGCCCGGATCTTCACCCCGGCGACCACCGCGCTGGCCGGCACCGAGCTGGCGTCGGGCCCCGACCGGGTGCTGGTCGTCGGCACCCGCTTCGGCCCCGGCTACATGCTGCACGGGCCGGCGTCCCCGCTGCTGTCCCCGGCCTCCTTCGGCCACCCGGGCCGCGGCGGCTCGCTGGCCTTCGCGGACCCGGAGGCGGGCATCGGGTTCGGGTACGTCACCAACGCGCACGCCAAGTCGGTCACCGCCGATCCGCGCGCGCAGGCGCTGGTGCGGGCGCTGCGCGGCTGCCTGTAGCGCTTTGTCGCTTTAGCGGTTTTCAGTAGCGCTCGCGGACGTCGGCCGGTTCGGCGGCTGCGCGGGGCACGCTCAGCGGGCGTTGAGGACCGTGGCGACGATGGGGCCCGCCGCGTCCGCCCCGTGGCCGCCGCCTTCCACCATCGCCGCCGCCGCCACGTCGCCGCTGTAGCCCGTGAACCAGCTGTCCGGTGCCGCCGCGCCGTCGACCTCCGCCGAGCCGGTCTTCGCCCCCTTGTCGGAGCCGCCGACCGCGGCCATCGCCTTCGCCGCGGTGCCGCTGGCCGCCGTCTGCCGCATCATCCGCACCAGCTGCGCCGACACCCCCGGCGCCAGCGGACGGGAGGCCGTCGCCAGGGTGCGGCCGTCCAGGGACGCCTTGACCAGCACCGGCTGGCGGAACACCCCCGTGCGGGCGGTCGCCGTCACCGAGGCGATGTTCAGCGGGTTCATCTGGATGGCGCCCTGACCGATGTACTCCGCGGCGGCCGCCGGGCCCGAGGTCACCGGAACGGTGCCGTCCTGCGAGGGGATGCCCGTCTTCCAGTCCAGCCCGATGCCGAAGGCGTCCTTGGCCGTCCGCGGTAGCGCGCCGTTGTCCTTCACGTCGTCGATCAGGCTGATGAAGGCGGTGTTGCAGGACCGGGCGAAGCTGGTCGAGAAGGGCTGGCCCTGGAGCGAGAAGCCGCCCTGGTTGCGGAAGACCTTGCCGTCCCACGTGGCGCTCTCCGGGCACGCCGCCGGCCGGTCGGCCGCCACCAGGCCCTTCTCCAGCAGCATCGCGGCCGTCACGATCTTCATCGTGGAGCCGGGTGCCCGGCGTCCCTGCATCGCCGCGTTGAAGCCATCCTGGCGGTGGTTGGCCACCGCCAGGATGTCACCGGAGCTCGGCTGGACCGCGACCACCGAAGCCTCGGCGTACTGCCCCACCGCCTTCTCCGCCGCCGCCTGCACGTCGGCGTCGAGCACGGTCTGGAGCCGCCCCGGCTTGCCCTCGACCAGCGTCGCCAGGGTCCTGCGGGGGGCGTCGGCGGTGGCCGGTTCGATCCACACCTCGACGCCGGGGGTCCCGCCCGCCTTCTGCCCGTACGTCTTGCGCAGCGCGTCCAGCACCGGCCGCAGGGACGGGTACCGCTCGGGCGTCAGCTCCTTGCCGTGGCGGTCGACGGCCTGGACGGGCGGGCTGGCCGGGGTGCCCGCGTGCAGCCGTTCGTCCTTCTGGAGCTGCGGGTGGATCACCGAGGGCTGCCAGTCGACCAGCGGCTTGCCGCTGCTGGTGCCGCGCACGACGGTCAGCTGTGAGTCGTAGACGAAGGGCGTGGCCGTGCCGTCGTGGCTGATCTCCGCCTCGACCTTGAAGGGCACGGTCGTGCCGTTCGGGGCGCCGGGTGTGATGACCGCCTTGGTGACCACCCCCTTGGAGCGGAAATCGGCCACCGCCGGCTGCGCGGCCTGGGCGTTGTTCGTCAGGTCGGCCGCCGTGCGGGCGTCGCCGGACGCCCATGCGGCGAGGAACGCCCTGGCGACCTCGGCCGTCTCCTGGCCGGTGACAGGTCCGGTCGCCCGCTGCGCGGTGACCGCGCCGGCGTCCCCCGCCCCGTTTTTGCCCGCGCCGGTGCTCCCGTCGCCGCTGTCACCCACCAGGGTGAGTACCCCGTACGCCGTACCGCCGGCCATCGCCAGGAACACCCCGCCGACGATGGCACCCTTCGCCGCCCCGTTCACTCGCGTCCCCTCCCCAGGAGCCCGTTCTCTGAACGTGTTCAAAGAACTTGTGCGGCTCACCCTACGCGCCGGTACGCAGTCAGATCCAGGTGTCCAGCCACATCCGGCCACGCCACGAGTCCAGGGGCACGGACTGGCCCGTGTAGATCGGCCAGAAATAGATGAAGTTCCAGACGATCAGCAGCACCAGCACCCCCGCGCCGATGGCCCCCAGGGCCCGCCGCCGTTCGGAGGAACCCGACGGCCCCAGCAGGGCGCCGATCATCATCGCCACCGCCAGGCACAGGTACGGGACGAAGACCACCGCGTAGAAGTAGAAGATCGTCCGCTCCTGGTAGTTGAACCAGGGCAGCAGGCCCGCGGCCAGCGCGCACACGATCGCGCCCGCCCGCCAGTCGCGCCGGAAGAACCACCGCCACAGCACGTACAGCACCGCGAAGCAGCCCGCCCACCACAGCAGCGGCGTGCCCACGGCCAGCACCTCGCGGGCGCACTTGCCCGCCTCGGTCGCGGGGCAGCCGTCGGTGCCGGGCGAGGGGGACTCGTAGAAGTAGGAGACGGGACGGCCCAGGACCAGCCAGCTCCAGGGGTTGGACTGGTAGGTGTGGCCCGAGGTCAGGCCGACGTGGAACTTGTAGACCTCCGTCTCGTAGTGCCACAGGCTGCGCAACCACTCGGGCAGGAAGGACAGCGTGCTGTTCTGGTCGTACTTCGCGGCCCAGTCGCGGAAGTAGCCGCCCTTGCCGTTGTCCGGGCTGAGGATCCAGCCGAGCCAGGAGGCCAGGTACACGGCGACGGCCACCGGCACCGTCGAGAGGAAGCCGGGCAGCGCGTCGCGGCGCAGCATCGCCGCGTACGGGGCGCCCGCGCCGGCGGTGCGGCGTGCGGCCGCGTCCCACAGCACGCTCAGGATCCCGAAGAAGGCCAGCACCACCAGGCCGTTCCACTTGGTGCCGAACGCCAGCCCCAGGCAGACGCCGGCCAGCAGCCGGTACGGGCGCCAGCCCAGCCGCAGCGTCTCCGCGACCTGGGCGTCGGGGCGGGCGCGGCCCTCCTCGTCGACCGGGAGCGCCGCGGCCAGCCGGGCGCGTGTCCGGTCACGGTCGACGACCAGCGCCCCGAAGGCGGCCAGGACGAAGAACATCAGCACCAGGTCGAGCAGGGCGGTGCGGCTCATCACCAGGTGCAGGCCGTCGACCGCGAGCAGGGCGCCCGCCAGGCAGCCGAGGAAGGTGGAGCGGAACAGGCGCCGGCCGATGCGGCACAGCATCAGGACGGACAGGGTGCCGAGCACCGCCGTCATGAACCGCCAGCCGAACGGGTCGAACCCGAACATCCACTCGCCGAGGCCGATCACCCATTTGCCGACCGGCGGGTGCACGACGTAGCCGGGGTCGGCCGGCAGCGGGACCGCGTCGGGATTCGCGAGGATCGACTTGTCGACATCCTTGGGCCAGCTGGCCTCGTAGCCCTGCCGGATGGTGGCCCAGGCGTCCTTGGCGTAGTACGTCTCGTCGAATATCACCGCCTTCGGGCTGCCCAGGTGCACGAACCGCAGCACCCCCGCGACGGCCGCCACCAGCAGCGGCCCCGCCCACGCCATGACCCGCTGCCAGGTCCGCCGGCTCGCCTCCGGGATCCCGAGAGCCGCCCAGAGCTGGGCGGAGGGCCGGGCGTACGGGGGCACGAGGCGGGTGCGGACATCGGCCGCCGGCGCGGCCGGCGCGTAGCCGAACCCCCGCAGGCGGCGCAGCCACACGGGGCGCTCGTGCTCGGAGCCGCCTGCGCCCGGCGGCACGGGCGGGGCCCCCGCGGGGCTGGGCGACGGCGTCGCGGTACTGGTCACCGGATCATCGTAGGGAACGCCCCTGTGCGAACCCCAGTCCCCACGAGCCCCAATGAGAGGATGAGGCGGTGACTGCAGACCAGCCCCGCGCCGACCGATCCCCCTCCTCCCACGGCGTACTCGTCCTCGCCGGGACCCCGATCGGCGACCTCGCCGACGCCCCGCCGCGGCTCGCCGCCGAGCTGGAACGGGCCGAGGTGATCGCCGCCGAGGACACCCGGCGGCTGCGCCGGCTGACCCAGGGGCTGGGCGTGCACACCACCGGGCGCGTCCTGTCGTACTTCGAGGGCAACGAGTCCGCCCGCACCCCCGAGCTGGTCGAGGCCCTGGAGGCGGGCCGGCGGGTGCTTCTGGTCACCGACGCCGGGATGCCCTCGGTGTCCGACCCCGGTTACCGGCTGGTCGCGGCCGCGGTGGAGAAGGACATCAAGGTCACGGCCGTGCCCGGGCCCTCCGCCGTCCTCACCGCGCTCGCGCTCTCCGGGCTGCCGGTGGACCGCTTCTGCTTCGAGGGCTTCCTGCCGCGCAAGGCGGGCGAGCGCCTCGGGCGGCTCCGCGAGGTGGAGGGCGAGCGGCGAACGCTCGTCTACTTCGAGGCCCCGCACCGGCTCGATGACACCCTGGCGGCCATGGCCGAGGTGTTCGGCGCCGGCCGGCGGGCCGCCGTGTGCCGGGAGCTCACCAAGACCTACGAGGAGGTCAAGCGCGGCGGGCTCGGCGCGCTCGCCGAGTGGGCCGCCGAGGGGGTGCGCGGTGAGATCACCATCGTGGTCGAGGGTGCTCCCGCTCCAGGTCCGGCCGACCTGGACGACGAGGAACTGGTGCGCAGGGTGCGGGTGCGCGAGGAGGCGGGCGAGCGGCGCAAGGAGGCCATCGCGGCGGTCGCGGCCGAGGTCGGCGTACCCAAGCGGGATGTCTTCGACGCGGTGGTGGCGGCAAAGAATGCGGCACAGAAGATGCCGTAGATCGGTAAAGAGCTAACCTGAAAAGCAAAGCTCAGACCGCGCACCGGCCGCTTTGAGACATGACTGGCCCAAAGACAGTCCAACACTGGACAGGGCCTGATGCGCTCCCGCCCGAAGAGGCGTCCACTGGCAATGGCACCAGTGGAACAAGAGGAGCTCGCATGAGTGAGATCGCAGACACCCCGGTACCCGTCCCCGCCGCAGGTCCTGCCGCCGTGTCCACACCCGACGTGCCGACCGTGCACGAGTCCTACTCCTTCGCGTGCATGAAGTGCGGGTACGGCTGGGAGCAGTCCTACGCGATTGAGCACCACACCGACGGCAGCGGACAGCCGTTCATCATGTACATGGTGAACGGCGAGCGGGTTCCCTCCCCGCTGTCCAACCCGACCTGCCTGAACTGCGGCGGGCACGTCGTACGGATCATGCGGGCCGGCCAGGTCTCCCAGGTGAACGCGACCATCGACCGGATCTACCACCACCGCATCGCCCCCGGGATCGCCGGGCCGGTGCCCGCCGGCGAGAACCCGCCGCGTCCCCCGAGGCCGCGCAAGCCGTCGCACGACTCCCCGGGACCCGTCGCCGTCAACGAGCCGGGGCGCCGCCGCGGCCTCCTCGCCCGCCTGCTGGGGAAGCTGCGCCGGTCATAAGATCGGCCCATGAGCCCTAGCCCTTCGTCCTCCTCCGCCGCCGCCAAGGACGCTCCGCCCCCGCTGCCCGAACCGCTGCGGGTGGCGGTGGCCGACTCCCACACCCACCTCGACATGCAGTCCGGCACCGTCGAGGAGGGGCTGGCGAAGGCGGCGTCGGTGGGCGTGACCACCGTCGTGCAGGTGGGCTGCGACGTGAAGGGCTCGCGCTGGGCCGCCGAGACCGCGGCGGCCCACGCCAACGTCCACGCGGCGGTGGCGCTGCACCCGAACGAGGCACCCCGCATCGTCCTCGGAGACCCGGACGGCTGGTCGCGCCAGGGCGCCCGGGCCGGCGGCGGCGAGGGGGCGCTGGACGACGCCCTCGCGGAGATCGAGGCGCTGGCCGCTCTCGACCACGTCAAGGCGGTGGGCGAGACCGGACTCGACTACTTCCGCACCGGGCCCGAGGGGATGGCCGCGCAGGAGCGTTCCTTCCGGGCCCACATCGAGATCGCCAAGCGGCAGGGCAAGGCGCTGGTCATCCACGACCGCGACGCCCACGCCGATGTGCTGCGCGTGCTCCGCGAGGAGGGCGCGCCCGAGCGGACGGTCTTCCACTGCTATTCCGGCGACGCCCAGATGGCCCGGGAGTGCGCGGCCGCCGGGTACTACATGTCCTTCGCCGGCACCGTCACCTTCAAGAACGCGGCGCCGCTGCGCGAGGCCCTGGCGGTGGCCCCGCTGGAACTGGTGCTCGTCGAGACGGACGCGCCCTACCTGACCCCGGCGCCCTACCGGGGGCGGCCCAACGCGCCGTACCTCATCCCGCTGACGGTGCGGGCGATGGCGGCGGTGCGCGGCATCGACGAGGACGCCATGGCCACGGCCCTCGCGGCGAACACGGCACGCGCCTTCGACTACTGACCGACGGGCCGCCGCGGGCGCGGCGCGCGCGACGGTGCTGCTGCCTGCTGCCTGCTGCCTGCTGCCTGCTGCCTGCTGCCTGCCGTGCGCAGTGGCATGGCCGACATAGGGATACAAGGACATGCCGCCATAGCGATGTGGCGACATTTCGGTACGTCGCCGCGACACCTTCGGTACACCCGTTCGTTCGACACATTGCGTAGTCGAACGACTTTGGTGCGTGACGGCCGCTCCCGTTAGGGTGCCGTGCCCGAACCAGCCGGGGCCGGACCAGTGGAGCGAGCGACGTGAGCGATACGCAGGGCAGTCACCGCCGTGCCTCCTGGCCGCAGGCCGATCCGGACACCGGCCTGGACCCCGGCGCGCGGGACGAGGGCCCCGAGCCCGGTGTCCCCGCCCCCCGGGCCGAGGGCCGGCGCGCCGCGCGACGCCGGGCGGCGGCCGGCGCCGAGCGGGCCGACGCGGGCCCTGGCGGTGCGGGCCCGGGCACGGCCGTGCAGCCCGCCGGGCCCGGTACCGGCCGCCGCCGCGCCGGCTCCGCCCCGGACCCCGACCCCGCCCGCCGCCCCGGTGGAGGCGGCCGCCGCCGCGCCGCCGCCCCGGCAGCGCCCCCGCCCGCCGCCCCGCCCGCCCCCGCCGCGCCGCCGCCCGGCGGTGCCCCGGCCGCCGGCCCCGCCGAAGGCCACCGCCCCACCGGCCGCCGCCGCGCCCGCACCGACACCGCCCCCGCCCCGGACCCCGCCCCCGGCCGCCCCCCGGCCACGGGCCGCCGCCGGGCCGCCCCCGCCCCCATCCCCGTACTCGTCCCCGCCCCTGCCTCCGCGTCGGCTCCCGCGCCCGCCCCCGGCGCCGCCGCGGACAGACCCCTCCGGGCCCCCCGCCGCCGCGCCCGTGGCGCGGGCCCGGAGGCCGCCGGCCGGGACGGGTGGCGGCGAATCGTTCCGCAGGCGCTCGTCGTGGCCTTCCTCGCCGGCGGCACCACCGCCTTCGTCGCCGCCGACAAGTCCGTCCACCTCACCGTCGACGGCCGGCCCCGCACCCTCCACACCTTCGCCGGAAGCGTCGAGGACCTCCTCGACTCCCAGGGCCTCGGCGTCGGCCCCCACGACCTCGTCGCCCCCGCCCGCGGCTCCGCCCTGGAGGACGGCGAGGAGGTCGTCGTCCACTACGGCCGCCCCCTGCGCCTGACCCTCGACGGCACCAGCCGCCAGGTGTGGACCACCGCCCGCACCGTCGACGCCGCCCTGCGCCAGCTCGGTGTCCGCGTCGAAGGCGCCTTCCTCTCCGCCGCCCCCACCACCCCCGTCCCCCGCGCCGGAATGGCCCTGAGCGTGCGCACCGAACGCGGGATCACCTTCATGGCCGACGGCCGCGAACGCACCATCCGCACCAACGCCGCCACCGTCCGGGAAGCCCTCGACCAGGCCGGCATCACCCTCCGCGGCGAGGACACCACCTCCGTCCCCCCGGACTCCTTCCCCCGCGACGGCCAGACCGTCACCGTCCTGCGCATCACCGGCACCCGCGAGGTCCGCGAGGAACGCATCCCCTTCACCTCCGAACGCGTCGAGGACGACTCCCTCTTCGCCGGCACCGAGGTCGTCGAACGCGCCGGACGCCCCGGCGCGCGCCGGGTCACGTACGGGCTGCGCACCGTCAACGGGGTCCGCCAGCCCGCACGCAAGATCGCCGAGGAGGTGGTCCGCGAGCCCGTCAGCCAGCTGGTCAAGGTCGGCACCAAACCCCTGCCCGCCTCCGTCGCCGGAGCCGAGGGCCTCGACTGGAACGCCCTCGCCCAGTGCGAGTCCGGCGGCCGGCCCTCCGCCACCGACGCCTCGGGCACCTACGGCGGCCTCTACCAGTTCGACGTCACCACCTGGCAGGCCCTCGGGGGCAGCGGCCGCCCGCAGGACGCCCCGGCCGGGGAGCAGACGTTCCGGGCGAAGAAGCTCTACGTGCAGCGGGGGGCGAGTCCGTGGCCGCACTGCGGCCGTAGGCTTTACCGGTGAGCACCGCAGAGCAGCAGCAGCCCCCCGGCACCCCCGGCGCCCCCGGGACCCACGGCACGCCCGGCACCCCCCAGGCCCCCGAGGCCCCTTCCGACGCCCTCCTCGGCCCGGCCGACATCCGAGAGCTGGCCGCCGTCCTCGGCGTGCGCCCGACGAAGCAGAAGGGCCAGAACTTCGTCATCGACGCCAACACGGTCCGCCGGATCGTGCGCACCGCCGGGGTGCGCCCCGACGACGTGGTCGTCGAGGTCGGCCCGGGCCTCGGCTCGCTGACGCTCGCCCTGCTGGAGGCGGCCGACCGGGTCGTCGCCGTCGAGATCGACGACATCCTGGCCGCCGCGCTGCCCGCCACCATCGAGGCGCGGATGCCGCACAAGAAGGACCGCTTCGCGCTGGTCCACTCCGACGCGATGCTGGTCACCGAGCTGCCCGGCCCCGCGCCCACCGCGCTCGTCGCGAACCTGCCCTACAACGTGGCCGTGCCCGTGCTGCTGACCATGCTGGACCGTTTCCCCAGCATCGAGCGGACCCTCGTCATGGTCCAGGCCGAGGTCGCCGACCGGCTCGCCGCCCGCCCCGGCAACAAGGTGTACGGGGTCCCCTCCGTCAAGGCCAACTGGTACGCGGACGTCAAGCGCGCCGGATCCATCGGCCGCAACGTCTTCTGGCCCGCCCCGAACGTCGACTCCGGGCTCGTCTCCCTCGTCCGCCGCAGCGAACCGGTCGCCACCACCGCCTCCAAGACCGAGGTCTTCGCGGTCGTCGACGCGGCGTTCGCGCAGCGCCGCAAGGGCCTGCGCTCGGCGCTGTCCGGCTGGGCCGGGTCGGCGGCCGCCGCCGAGGCCGCGCTGACCGCCGCCGGGATCAGCCCGCTGGCCCGCGGCGAGTCCCTGACGGTCGAGGAGTTCGCGGCGATCGCCGAGCACAAGCCCTCCGACGCGCGGAAGCCCGCGCTGTGAGCGCCGCGCCGCACGCCGCCGCTCCGCACGCCGCCGCCGGGCCGGTGACCGTACGGGTCCCCGCGAAGGTCAACGTGCAGCTCGCCGTGGGCGCGGCCCGCGCCGACGGCTTCCACGACCTGGCCACCGTCTTCCTCGCCGTCTCCCTGTACGACGAGGTGACCGCGACCGCGACCTGCGGCGACGGGCCGACGGTCGGCTGCGAGGGCCCCGGCAGCGACCAGGTGCCGCTGGACCGCACGAACCTGGCGGCGCGGGCGGCCGAGCTGCTCGCCGCCCGCGCCGGGCTCACCCCCGCCGTCCACCTGCACATCGCCAAGAACATCCCCGTCGCCGGCGGGATGGCCGGCGGCAGCGCGGACGGCGCGGCGGCGCTGCTGGCATGCGACGCGCTGTGGGGGCTCGCCACCCCGCGCGAGGAACTGCTGGAGCTCTGCGCCGAGCTGGGCAGCGACGTCCCCTTCAGCCTGCTGGGCGGCGCGGCGCTGGGCACCGGACGGGGGGAGCTGCTGACGCCCGTCCCGGCGGGCCGCTTCCACTGGGTGTTCGCGGTGGCGCACGGCGGGCTGTCGACGCCGGCGGTGTTCCGCGAGTTCGACCGGCTGACGGAGGGTACGGCCGTACCGGCGCCGCGGGCCTCGGCGGAACTGCTGGCGGCCCTCGCCTCGGGCGACCCCGACGCGCTGGCCGCCGTCCTGCCGCGGTCCAACGGGCTCCAGCCGGCGGCGCTGTCGCTGCGGCCGGAGCTGGCGCGGACGCTGGAGGCGGGCGTGGCGGCCGGGGCCCTGGCCGGGCTGGTGTCCGGGTCCGGGCCCACGACGGCGTTCCTGGTGCGGGACGAGGAGGCCGGGCTCAAGGTGGCGGCGGAGCTCGACGCCTCCGGCACGTGCCGGGCCACCCGGGTGACCTCCTCGCCCGCGGCGGGGGCCACCGTACTGGCCTAGCGGCGGCGGGCCCGCCCTTCCCGCAGGCGCCGCCCCCGGGCCCCGCGCCCCCCACGCCTGCGGGGCTGGATATTGCCGCTGCGCGTTAGGCTGAGGGGCTGATCCACAGCCTCTCCCGGACCCGGTCCGGGGGTACCCCCACCTGGAGCGCGTCTGATGGCCGTCAATCTGGTCAATGTCGAGGCAGTCAGCAAGGTGTACGGCACCCGTACCCTGCTCGACGGCATCTCCCTCGGCGTATCCGAGGGCGACCGGATCGGTGTGGTCGGCCGCAACGGCGACGGGAAGACCACCCTCATCCGGATGCTCGCCAAGCTGGAGGAACCCGACAGCGGCCGGGTCACCCAGAGCGGCGGCACGCGGATGGGCGTCCTGACCCAGCACGACTCCCTCGACCCGGCGGCCACCATCCGCCACGAGATCATCGGCGACATGGCCGACCACGAGTGGGCCGGCAAGTCCGAGATCCGCGACGTGCTGACGGGCCTCTTCGGCGGCCTGGACCTGCCCGGCTTCGACCAGGGCCTGGACACCGTCATCGGACCGCTCTCCGGCGGCGAGCGGCGCCGTATCGCGCTCGCCAAGCTGCTCATCGCCGAGCAGGACCTCCTCGTCCTCGACGAGCCCACCAACCACCTCGACGTCGAGGGCATCTCCTGGCTGGCCGGCCACCTCCAGAGCCGCCGCAGCGCCCTCGTCTGCGTCACCCACGACCGCTGGTTCCTCGACCAGGTCTGCACCCGCATGTGGGACGTCCAGCGCGGCTCGGTCTACGAGTACGAGGGCGGCTACAGCGACTACGTCTTCGCCCGCGCCGAGCGCGAGCGGA
Organism: Streptomyces sp. NPDC006687; assembly: GCF_040636215.1. Taxonomy (NCBI): domain Bacteria; kingdom Bacillati; phylum Actinomycetota; class Actinomycetes; order Kitasatosporales; family Streptomycetaceae; genus Streptomyces; species Streptomyces sp. NPDC006687. The sequence goes on from NZ_JBEYJJ010000011.1 coordinate 87,108, forward strand.
TCGCCGCCACCGAGGAGGTCAAGCGGCAGAACCTGATGCGCAAGGAGCTGGCCTGGCTGCGCCGCGGCGCCCCCGCGCGGACCTCCAAGCCCCGCTACCGCATCGAGGCCGCCAACGAGCTGATCGCCGACGTGCCGGAGCCGCGCGACAAGTCGGAGCTGATGCGCTTCGCCAACGCCCGCCTCGGCAAGACGGTCTTCGACCTGGAGGACGTCACCGTCCAGGCCGGCCCCAAGACCCTCCTCAAGCACCTCACCTGGCACCTGGGCCCCGGCGACCGCGTCGGCCTCGTCGGCGTCAACGGCGCGGGCAAGACCTCCCTGCTGCGGGCCCTCGCCGAGGCCGCCCGCACCCAGGGCGAGGTGCAGCCGGCGGCCGGTGAGATCACCGTCGGCAAGACCGTCCGCCTGGCCTACCTCTCCCAGGAGGTCGGCGAGCTCGACCCCTCGCTGCGCGTCCTGGAGGCCGTCCAGCGCGTCCGTGACCGCGTGGACCTCGGCAAGGGCCGGGAGATGACGGCCGGCCAGCTGTGCGAGCAGTTCGGCTTCACCAAGGAGAAGCAGTGGACGCCCGTCGGCGACCTGTCCGGCGGTGAGCGGCGCCGGCTGCAGATCCTGCGCCTGCTGATGGACGAGCCCAACGTCCTGTTCCTCGACGAGCCCACCAACGACCTCGACATCGAGACCCTCACCCAGCTGGAGGACCTCCTCGACGGCTGGCCCGGCTCGATGATCGTGATCTCCCACGACCGGTTCTTCATCGAGCGCACCACCGACACGGTGATGGCCCTGCTCGGCGACGCGTCCCTGCGGATGCTGCCGCGCGGTCTGGACGAGTACCTGGAGCGCCGCCGGCGGATGATCGAGACGGCCTCCCCGGCGCCGGCCCCGGCCGCCGCGGCCAAGCCGGCCTCCTCGGGGGACTCGCGCGCGGCGAAGAAGGAGCTCCAGAAGATCGAGCGCCAGCTCAACAAGATGTCCGACCGCGAGTCGCACCTGCACGCGCAGATCGCCGAGCACTCCACCGACTACGACAAGGTCGCCAAGCTCGACGCGGAGCTGCGCGAACTCATCTCCGAGCGCGACGACTTGGAGATGCGCTGGCTGGAACTGGCCGAGGACGCCTGAGCCGAGGGCCCCGTGCGGCCCGATAACAGGCGCGTCACGGGCCGGTCCGCCCTTGGGAACAGGGGTGCGACCGGCCCGTCGTGTACCGGCCACGGGTGATAGAAAGGGTCGGTTCTTTTCGATCTCCGGGTCCCTCCCGGCCACCGACCGCCTGAAGCCGAAGGTATGCGCTGATGACCGAGCCGCCCCAGCCGCCGCCGAACCAGCCGCCGTCCCCTTCCGGTTACGGACACCTCCCCGGCCCGCCGCAGCAGGCGTACGGCTACCCGCCGCAGGGCGGCAACCCGTACGCGCAGCAGCCGCCGACCGTCCCGCAGCCGCCGGTGCAGCCCGGCGGCTACGGCTTCCCGCCGCCCGGCGCGCCCGGTGCTCCCGGTGCGCCCGGCGGCCCGCCGTCCCGCCGCGGCAAGGGCCCGGTGATCATCGCGGCGGCCGTCGCGGGTGTCCTCGTCCTCGGCGGCGGCGCCTGGTTCGCCTTCGGCAGCGGCGACGACCCCAAGCGGCCCGTCGCGCAGGGCTCCGCCCCCGCCGACCCCAAGCCCTCCGGCTCCCCGTCCGTGGACAAGGGCGACGGCAGCGGCAACGGCGCCCCCGAGCAGACCGACCTCAACGCGGGCCGCAAGCCCGGCGAGGACAAGGTGCTCTGGCTCAAGACCGTCAAGCTCCAGGCCACCGGCGACATCGGCATCCCCACGAAGGGCCAGTGGGTGGTCGGCGACACCATCGCCAAGACCCTCGGCAACGCGGTCGTCGGCTACGGCGTGGCCGACGGCAAGGAGAAGTGGAAGATCGGCCTGCCGACGGAGGTCTGCGGGCTCGCCCCCCAGACCACCGCCGACGGCAAGACGGTCGTCATCGTCAAGGACGGCGCCGGCTCCAACGCCAACTGCAACCAGCTCAAGCAGATCGACCTCAAGGCCGGCAAGGAGGGCTGGACCAAGGAGGTCGTCAAGGAGGGCCTCTTCGACGGCGGCGGCAGCGCCGCCCTGAGCCTCACCGGCGACACCGTCGCCGTCAACCGGCTCGGCGGCACCAGCGCCTACCGCGTCAGCACCGGCGACAAGCTCTTCTCCGGCTCCGTACCCGAAGGCTGCCAGCCCACCCAGTACACCGCCGGCGGCGGCAAGATGCTCGGCACCGCCCTGTGCATGGACGCCGACCACACCATCGAGGTCCAGGACGCCGACCCCGTCACCGGCAAGAAGAGCTGGGCCTACCGCCTCGCCAAGGGCTGGCAGGTCAACGGCGTCTACTCCGTCTCCCCGGCCGTCCTCGACATCGGCAACCGCGAGACCAAGGAACGCGCCGTCATCGCCCTGACCGCGGACGGCAAGAAGCGCTCCACCATGGCCGCCGAGGGGAAGTTCGCCGTCAACTGCGGCGCCAGCATCCTGGACGACCTCCAGGGCTGCGGAGAGGCCGCGGTCGACGGCGACACCCTCTACCTGATGACCGACGGCGGCAAGAACGCCAACAACGAGATCGTCGCCTTCGACCTCGCCACCGGAAAGCCCAAGTGGCGCCAGGCCGCCGGCGACAAGCGGGGCCTGGCCCCGCTGAAGGCCGCGAACGGACAGCTGATCGCCTACCACAGCGGCGCCCTGGACGAGCCCGGCGAGATCGTCTCCTTCCCGGCGGCCGGCGGCGCACCCACGACGCTGCTGCGCCTGCCCTCCGGGCCGGCCGCGAAGATCGAGGGCTCCTTCCTGTTCTCCAGCAGGGCCTACGTCGACGGCCGCTTCTTCCTGTCCGTGACCTCGCTGGCCGGCAACAGCACGGACGAGAAGTTCCTGATGGCATTCGGCAAGTGAACGAGTCCACCGAGCCGCCCACCGAGAGGCAGTAGCAGCAGATGAGCACCCCGCCGCCCCCGAGCCAGCCGCCCGCCGGCGGTTTCGGCGGCCCCCCGCCGCCGCCCGGCCCCCCGCCGGGCCCGCCCCCGGCCCCCGGCGCCCCGCCGCAGCCGCCCGCCGCCCCGCCGCAGGCCCCGCAGCAGCCCGCGACCCAGCCCGCCCAGCCGGCCGCGCCGGCGGCCGGCGCCCAGCCCGGATACGGCTACCCGCAGCAGCCGCAGCCCGGTTACGGCTACCCGCAGCAGCCGGCCACGCTCCAGGCCCCGTCCCAGCCGCCCGCTGGCCCCGCGTCGGGCGGCGGCAACGACGTGCGCAACCAGCTGATGATCGTCGGCGCGGCCCTGCTGGCCATGGCGCTCATCATCGGCGGCGGCTTCTTCTACACCTCCGGCAGCGACGGCGGCGACACCCCGCCGGCCACCGCCGCGAGCGGCTCGGCCGACCCCAAGGCGCCGGCCCTGGCCGGCAGCGAGAAGCCCCCGGCCAACCCCAAGTCCAAGCCGCTGGTCAGCGTCACCACCCAGGTCCCCGGCTCCGACGTGGTCGGCGTCGACGGCTCCTGGCTGACCGACACCACCTACGTCAAGTCCGACCTGGGCAAGGTCGTCGGCTACAACCTCGTCGACGGCGGCAAGAAGTGGGAACTCCCGCTGAACGCCAACGTCTGCGGGGCCACCAAGCACATCAGCGACAACAAGACCGCCATCCTCTTCCAAGAGGCCCCGCCCACCGCCGACAAGAAGTACCCCCAGTGCACCCAGGTCGGCGTCATCGACCTGAACACCGGCAAGCTGCTGTGGTCCGCCACCGCCAAGTCCGCCACCGGCGGCGACAAGCCGGTGGCCTTCACCGAGGTCACCCTCAGCGGCCAGACCGTCGCCGCCGGCGGCCTCTACGGCGGCGCCGCCTGGAGCCTCGCCGACGGCAAGTCCCTGTGGACGCCCAAGACCGATGCCCAGGGCTGCTACGACCTCGGTTACGCGGGCGGCGAGGCCCTCGCCGTGCTCCGCAAGTGCGGCGGCGGCTCCGACGAGACCCTCTACGCCCAGGCCCTCGACCCCGCCAGCGGCGCGCCGAAGTACTCGTACAAGCTGTCCGCGGGCATCGAGTGGGCCGGCATCATCTCCACCAAGCCGCTCATCGTCGCCGCCAACGTCGGCAACACCGCGAAGAACGCCACCAACGTCAGCGACCTCTTCGTCCTCGACGACGCCGGCCAGCTCAAGACCCGTATCGGCCTGTCCTCGGGCAGCTACGCGCCCCGGTGCCCGGCGACCGAGGTCGAGCAGTGCACCAACATGGTCGTCGGCAACGGCAAGGTGTACCTGCCGACGTACGAGCACCAGAACCCGTCGTCCACCGCCGTGGGCCGCACCAACGAGATCGTCTCCTTCGACCTGGAGACCGGAAAGCCGACGAGCGACCGCGCCGACGCGGGCGAGAAGTTCGTCATGTACCCGCTGCGCATGGACGGGTCGAACATCATCGCCTACAAGGTGCCCCCGTACGACAACGGCGGGCAGGTCGTCAGCCTCGACGGCAAGACGATGAAGGAGACCCTCCTGATGCAGAACCCGACGGGCAGCCGGAGCCTGGAGCAGGGCTTCTCGCCGGACCGCTCCGAGATCCGCTACCACAACGGGCGCCTGTTCCTGGCCGAGAGCCTGGCGAGCAAGCCGTACTCCGACAAGGACAAGGACTACCTGTTCGTCTCCTTCACCGCGAGCTGACGCCCGTACGCCGACGCCCGTACGCAGCGCTCGCGGACAGCCGCGCGAAAGCCCCCGGCCGGTGCCACCGATCGGGGGCTTTCGCGCGGTAACCGCCGCACCCCGTCGAACAAGCGTGTAGCTTGCCGGGTCAGAAGGATCTGGGGTGGGAGCCTTGATGGGCGTACGGGTCGTGGTGGTCGACGAGCACCGTCTGCTGGCCGAGGCGCTCGCCTCGGCCCTGAAACTGCGCGGGCACCGGGTGCTCGCGGCGGCCGCGCCGGCGGCCGGCGCCGCCGAACTGGTCATCAGCCGCGCTCCGGAGGTGTGCCTGTTCGGCACCGCCGCCCCGGCGGAACCCGGGGTCTTCGAGCCGGTCGTGCGCATCAGGCGCGAGCGGCCGCAGATCGCCGTCGTGGTTCTCGGGCCGGTGCCCAGCCCGCGCGGGATCGCGGGCGCCTTCGCGGCGGGCGCCTGCGGCTACGTACGCCAGGACGAGCGCATCGAAGGCGTCGAGCGGGCCCTGGCCAAGGCGCGGGCCGGGGAGGTCGCCATCTCCCCGCAGCTGCTCCAGAGCGCCTTCGCCGAGCTCCTCAACCCCGCCGCCCAGCCCGACGACGAGGGCACCCGGCTGCTGCGGCTGCTGACCCCGCGCGAGGTGGAGGTGCTGGTGCGGGTGGCCGAGGGGGAGGACACCCGGCTGATCGCCGCCGGTATGGCCATCGCCCCGAGCACCGCGCGGACCCACGTCCAGCGGGTGCTGATGAAGCTGGGCGTAGGCTCACGGCTGGAGGCGGCCGCGCTGGCCGCCCGTACCGGACTGCTCGACCGGGCCGCCCCGCCCGTACCGCGGCAGCCGCAGCAGCCCGAGGACCGGTCTCGCTGCTGAGACCGGCCTCAGGCCGGCCAGGCGGCGGCGATTTCCCCGGAAGCGCGGAATCCGGTAAGCCAGACACCAGCACGCACAGCCGCGTGCTGTCCGCGAGAGGTTGGAGTACGAGTGAGCAAGTACCTGGTCACCGGTGGTGCGGGATACGTGGGCAGCGTCGTCGCCGCCCATCTGCTGGAGGCCGGACACGAGGTCACCGTCCTGGACGACCTCTCCACCGGCTTCGGCGAGGGCGTCCCCGCCGGCGCCACCCTGGTCAACGGCCGCATCCAGGACGCCGCCCGCCACCTGGACTCCTCCTACGACGCCGTCCTGCACTTCGCGGCCTCCTCGCAGGTCGGCGAGTCGGTGGTGAACCCCGGCAAGTACTGGGACAACAACGTCGGCGGCACCCTCGCCCTGCTCACCGCCATGCGCGAGGCCGGGGTGCGCACCCTCGTGTTCTCCTCCACCGCCGCCACCTACGGGGAGCCCACCGAGGGCGCGCTGACCGAGACCTCGGTCACCTCCCCCACCAACCCGTACGGCGCCTCCAAGCTGGCCGTCGACCACATGATCGCGGGGGAGTGCGCGGCGCACGGCCTCGCGGCGGTCTCGCTGCGCTACTTCAACGTGGCCGGCGCGTACAAGGAGTTCGGCGAGCGCCACGACCCCGAGACCCACCTGATCCCCCTGGTCCTCCAGGTCGCCCTGGGCGAGCGCGAGGCCATCTCGGTGTTCGGCGAGGACTACCCGACCCCCGACGGCACCTGCGTACGCGACTACATCCACGTCGCCGACCTCGCCGAGGCCCACCTCGCGGCGCTGCGCGTCGCGGCCGAGGGCGAGCACCTGATCTGCAACCTCGGCAACGGCAGCGGCTTCTCGGTCCGCGAGGTCATCGAGACGGTCCGCAAGGTCACCGGCCGGGAGATCCCCGAGGTCGTCGCCCCGCGCCGGGCCGGCGACCCGGCGGTCCTGGTCGCCTCCGCGCGCACCGCGCACGAGCGCCTCGGCTGGACCCCCAGCCGCCCGGACCTGACCGGCATCGTGACGGACGCCTGGAACTTCGCCCGCGCCCAGCGTTCCTGACGCCGCAGGCCCCCGGCGGCCCCCGCCGCGGGGCCCGTACGCCACGCGCCCCTGCGCCCCCTGTGCGCCGGGTTCCCCGTGACGCGCAGCGCCCCCCGCCCCTACCGGTGCGGGGGGCGCACGCATGGGGGGCGGGCGCGGTGGACGGGCGCTGCGCGCGGGCGCCCGGCGTGCGTACGCCGGGTGAACCGGGCCCCGTGCAACTGCCGCGGGCACGCACCGGTGCGAACATCACGCTTCCGTCCTTCCGGACAGGTGAAATCAGGCCACCCGCACGGCCGTTGCGGAGCCCGCGCCTCGCAAACCCCTCGGAAAACTTCTGCTATTCGGCCAACCGCGCAGCGCCGCCCGCTCTACGCTGATGCGTGACACCGGTGGGGGCCGGTGTTGATTCAGGGGTCGAGGCGCGCCGGGTACGGCGTCCGCTCCCGGGTAGGTGTACGGGTGTCGCGGCGGCGGCCGCGGCGGCCTGTGGACCCCGGTCCGGGTGCCGTACCCGTAGCAGTCCGTTCCCCGACCCTTGGGGGTTTTGTGGTGCGTATCCGGGTCCTGGTGGTCGACGACCACCGCATCTTCGCCGAATCGCTCGCCGCCGCGCTCGCGGCCGAGCCGGACGTGGACGTGTCCGCGGCCGGCAGCGGTCCCGCGGCCCAGCGCTGCCTCGAACGCGCCGCGGCGGAAGGCCGCCGCTACGACGTCCTGCTCGTCGACGCCGACCTCGGCGCGGCCGGCCCGCCGGGAGCACCGGCCCCGCCCGCCGCGCCCGGCCCGCCCGCCGGTACGGGGGCGGGCGCGGCCCTTCCCGTCCCCGGCCAGCGGGCGCCCGGCGCCCCGGGCCCGCCGCCGGCGGACGGGATCGCGCTGGTCGCCGGGGTGCGCACCGCCCACCCCGGCGTCCGTACGGTGGTCCTCGCCGAGCGGGACGACCCCCGCCGGGCCGCCCAGGCGCTCCAGGCGGGGGCCTCGGGGTGGGTGGCGAAGGACTGCTCGCTGTCGCGGCTGCTGGCCGTGATCCGGGGGGTGCTGCGCGAGGAGACGCACCTGCCGCCCGCGCTGCTCACGGGGGTGCTGCGGGAGCTGACGGCGGCCCGCAAGCACCGCACCGACAGCGAACGGCTGGTGGAGTCCCTCACCCCGCGCGAGCACGAGGTGCTGCGCTGCATGGTGGCGGGGCTGGGCCGCAAGGACGTCGCGGCGCGGCTGTTCCTGTCCCCGCACACGGTCCGCACCCATATGCAGAACGTGCTGGGCAAGCTGGGCGTGCACTCCACCCTGGCGGCGGTGGCCCTGGCCCGGCGGGCCGGGGTGCGGCCGGCGGAGCTAGCCGGGGATGTTGTCGAACGGAGCGGTCAACTGGCGTAGCAGGCCCGCGAGGTCGACGCGCTCGGCCGCGGAGAGCTGTGCCAGGATCGCCCGCTCCTGGGCGAGCAGCCCGGCCAGGGACTGGTCGGCGCGGTCGCGTCCCTCGGGGGTGAGCCGTACCAGGACCCCGCGCCGGTCGCTGGGGTCCGGCAGTCTTTCGACCAGGCCCTTCTTGGCCAGCCGGTCGATGCGGTTGGTCATGGTGCCGGAGGTGACGAGGGTCTGGGTGAGCAGTTGGCCGGGGGAGAGCTGGTACGGGGCTCCGGCGCGCCGCAGCGAGGTCAGGACGTCGAACTCCCAGGGTTCGAGGCCGTGCTCGGAGAAGGCCAGCCTGCGGGCGCGGTCGAGGTGGCGTGCGAGCCGGCTGACGCGGCTGAGCACTTCGAGCGGTTCCACGTCGAGGTCAGGGCGCTCTCTCCGCCATGCCGCGACCAGTCGGTCGACCTCGTCCTCCATGCCGATCAGTGTACGGGGTCTGTCGACATGAAGTCTCTTCAGATCAAGAATCTTGACATCGAGATATATTCTGGCGGAGCATGGGGCATGGAGGGGGCCGGAGCTGCTTCCGCTTCCGACCGCCCCACCAGTAGGGAGGCTCGAACATGCATTCCGATATCGCGCCGGCCGTGCGCCCCCACGCCCTGGACGGCGCCAGCTCGTCCGCACCCGTGTGGGACCCCCACCAGTACCTGCGGCACGCCGGCCACCGAACCCGCCCGTTCCTCGATCTGCTGACGCGCATATCAGACCTGCCCACCCCGTCCGCACGCATCGCCGACCTGGGCTGCGGCCCCGGCAACGTCACCGCCCTCCTCGCCGAGCGCTGGCCCCAGGCCCGTATCACCGGCTTCGACCTCTCCCCGGACATGCTCCGCCTCGCCGAAGCCGAGTACGCCGGGCCCACCGCCGGCGGTGGCCACCTCGACTTCCGCCCCGGCGACATCGCGACCTGGATGCCCGAGGAGACCTATGACCTGATCGTCTCCAACGCCGCCCTCCAGTGGGTGCCCAGCCACCCCGGCTCCTTCGCCGCCTGGATCAACGGCCTGCGCCCCGGCGGAACCTTCGCCTTCCAGATCCCCGGCAACTTCACCGCCCCCAGCCACCGCCTCCTCGCCGAGCTGTGCGACACCCCGCGCTGGCGCGAGCGGCTCGGCGGACACGGCGCCCGCTACATCCACGTCCTCGAACCCGCCGAGTACCTCGCCCGCTTCACCGAGCTCGGCTGCGCCGTCGACGTATGGGAGACCACCTACTACCAGATGCTCCAGGGCCCCGACCCCGTCCTCGACTGGGTCAAGGGCACCGCCCTGCGCCCCGTCCTCACCGCCCTCGGCGACGACCGCGACGCGGCCGAGCGGTTCCTCGCCGAATACCGCGAAGCCCTGCGCCTGGCCTACCCGCACGGCCCCAGGGGCACCGTCTTCCCCTTCCGCCGCATCTTCGCCATCGCGCGCAAGGAGGGATGACCGTGCTCACCGCCGTCGACCACGTGCAGCTCGCCGCGCCCCCGGGGTCGGAGGACCGGCTCCGCGCCTACTACGAGGGGGTCCTCGGCATGACCGAGATCTCCAAACCCCCGCTCCTCGCCGCCCGCGGGGGCTGCTGGTTCGCCGCGGGCGGCGTACAGCTGCACCTGGGAGTGGAGGAGGAGTTCCGGCCCGCCCGCAAGGCCCACCCCGGGCTGCGGGTCACCGGCATCGAGGAGTACGCCGGCAGACTCCGCGCGCGCGGAGCGGACGTCGTCTGGGACGAGGGCCTGCCGGGACACCGGCGTTTCTACTCCCACGACCCCGTCGGCAACCGGCTGGAGTTCCTGGAACCGCTCACCGGCCACTGAGCACCCGGCCGTCGCCCCGCGAACGGCGGCGCCCCGCCACCGGAGAACCCGGTGACGGGGCGCCGCCCCCGCGCGTACGGGAAAGGCTCAGCTCCTGCGGTGGCCCACCAGCCGCGGGCGCGCCTCCAGGTTCTCCAGCCCGTGCCAGGCCAGGTTCACCAGATGAGCCGCGACCTCCGCCTTCTTCGGCCGCCGCGTCTCCAGCCACCACTGCCCCGTCAGCGCCACCATCCCCACCAGCGCCTGCGCGTACAGCGGGGCCAGCTTCGGATCGAAACCCCGGGCCTTGAACTCCAGGCCCAGGATGTCCTCCACCTGCGTGGCGATATCGCTGATCAGCGACGCGAACGTGCCCGTGGACTGCGCGACGGGAGAATCCCGCACCAGGATCCGGAAGCCGTCGGTGTAGTTCTCGATGTAGTCCAGCAGCGCGAACGCCGCCTGCTCCAGCAGCTCGCGCGGGTGCCCGGCCGTCAGCGCGCCCGTCACCCCGTCCAGCAGCTGGCGCATCTCGCGGTCCACGACGACCGCGTAGAGGCCCTCCTTGCCGCCGAAGTGCTCGTACACCACCGGCTTCGACACCCCGGCCTTCGCCGCGATCTCCTCCACCGAGGTGCCCTCGAACCCCTTCGCGGCGAACAGCGTGCGGCCGATGTCCAGCAGCTGCTGGCGCCGCTCGGCGCCCGTCATCCGGACCCGGCGTCCCCGCCGGGGCTTGTCGCTGCTGGTAGTGCTGCCGTCGATCGCCACGTCCCCCATCATGCCGCGTTCGAGCTCGCGGCCTTGCGCCGGGCGTCGATCCGCGCCCCCGACGGCCACCGGACGTCCGAGGCCCAGCCCGCCAGCTCGAACCAGCGGATCAGCCGCGCACTGGAATCCACCTGCCCGCGCAGCACCCCGTGGCGCGCCGAGGTCGGGTCGGCGTGGTGCAGGTTGTGCCAGGACTCCCCGCACGACAGCACCGCCAGCCACCACACGTTGCCCGAGCGGTCGCGCGACTTGAACGGCCGCTTGCCCACCGCGTGACAGATCGAGTTGATCGACCACGTCACATGGTGCAGCAGCGCCACACGCACCATCGAACCCCAGAAGAAGGCCGTGAACGCGCCCCACCACGACATCGTCACCAGACCGCCCACCAGCGGCGGGATCGCCAGCGACAGCAGCGTCCACCAGACGAAGTCACGGCTGATCCGCCGGATCGCCGGGTCCTTGATCAGGTCCGGCGCGTACTTCTGCTGGTCGGTCTGCTCCTCGTCGAAGAGCCAGGCGATGTGCGCCCACCACAGGCCCTTCATCAGCGCCGGCACCGTCTCGCCGAACCGCCACGGCGAGTGCGGGTCACCCTCGTGGTCGGAGTACTTGTGGTGCTTGCGGTGGTCCGCCACCCAGCGCACCAGCGGCCCCTCCACGGCGAGCGAGCCCATCACCGCCAGCGCGATCCGCAGCGGCCGCTTCGCCTTGAAGGAACCGTGCGTGAAGTAGCGGTGGAAGCCGATGGTGATCCCGTGGCACGCCAGGAAGTACATGAACACCATCAGACCGAGGTCCAGCCAGCTCACCCCCCAGCCCCAGGCCAGCGGCACCGCCCCCAGCAGCGCCACGAAGGGGACGGTGATGAACAGAAGCAGCGCCACCTGCTCCACCGAGCGCTTGTGCTCACCGCCGCGCGTCGCGGACGGCGCGGAGGTGTCGGACGACGCCGGGGCGTCCTCCATCAGATCGGGACTGAGGGTCATCAGAAATCCCCTGGGGGGTGAGAAACGGGCAGAAGCCCTGGTCACAGCCCCCGCATACCTACGGGACCGTAACCTACGACAACGTAAGTATGGCAATTCCCTCCCGCACGGCAAGAGCAGCACGCCCGCAGCGCCCCCGGACGACCCCGGCGCCCCCCTCGCACCACGCCGATCCGCCAGCACACCGGCACGCTCTGCCAGGGCACAGGGACACGCCGCCTATCCTGGTGTCGTCGGACAGCGCGGTCCGCACGGGCAGCCCGGGCTGCGCACCACCAGCGGCACCGCCGGCACGCGCACCCCCGGGAGCCCACAGCCCAGTAGCGCTCGAACACTGCAAGGAGCCGCACCTGTGAGCAGTGCTGACCAGGCCCCCCTGGCCCCCGTCACCCAGCCCGCCGACCCGTCCGACCGCAAGCGCGCCGCGCAGACGGCCAACGCGGAACTGCGCGCCGACATCCGCCGCCTCGGCGACCTCCTCGGCGAGACCCTCGTACGCCAGGAGGGCCAGGACCTCCTCGACCTCGTCGAACGCGTCCGCGCACTGACCCGCACCGACGGCGAGGCCGCCGCCGCGCTGCTCGGCGACACCGACCTGGAGACCGCCGCCAAGCTGGTGCGCGCCTTCTCCACCTACTTCCACCTCGCCAACATCACCGAGCAGGTCCACCGCGGCAAGGAGCTGCGCGCCCACCGCGCCGCCGAAGGCGGGCTGCTGGCCCGCACCGCGGACATGCTCAAGGACGCCGACCCCGAACACCTGCGCGCGACGGTCAAGAACCTCAACGTCCGCCCGGTCTTCACGGCCCACCCCACCGAAGCGGCCCGCCGCAGCGTCCTCAACAAGCTCCGCCGCATCGCCGCCCTCCTCGAAGAGCCCGTCTCCGGAGCCGGCGACCGCCGCCGCCACGACCTGCGCCTCGCCGAGAACATCGACCTCGTCTGGCAGACCGACGAACTGCGCGTCGTCCGCCCCGAGCCCACCGACGAGGCCCGCAACGCCATCTACTACCTCGACGAGCTCCACGCCGACGCCGTCGGCGACGTCCTGGAGGACCTCTCCGCCGAACTCCAGCGCGTCGGCGTCGAGCTGCCCGCCGGCACCCGCCCGCTCACCTTCGGCACCTGGATCGGCGGCGACCGCGACGGCAACCCCAACGTCACCCCCGACGTCACCCGCGACGTCCTGATCCTCCAGCACGAACACGGCATCACCGACGCCCTCGAACTCGTCGACTTCCTGCGCGGACTGCTCTCCAACTCCATCCGCTACACCGGCGCCACCGAGGAGCTCCTCACCTCCCTCCAGGCCGACCTCGAACGCCTCCCGGAGATCAGCCCCCGCTACAAGCGCCTCAACGCGGAAGAGCCCTACCGCCTCAAGGCCACCTGCATCCGCCAGAAGCTCCTCAACACCCGCGAGCGCCTCGCCAAGGGCACCCCGCACGAGGAAGGCCGCGACTACCTCGGCACCGCCGAGCTCCTCGCCGACCTCACCCTCATCCAGACCTCCCTGCGCGAGCACCGCGGCGCCCTCTTCGCCGACGGCCGCATGGACCGCACCATCCGCACCATCGCCGCCTTCGGCCTCCAGCTCGCCACCATGGACGTACGGGAACACGCCGACGCCCACCACCACGCCCTCGGCCAGCTGTTCGACCGCCTCGGCGAGGAGTCCTGGCGCTACGCCGACATGCCCCGCGACTACCGGCAGAAGCTCCTCGCCAAGGAACTCCGCTCCCGCCGCCCCCTCGCCCCCACCCCGGCCCCCCTCGACCCGGCCGGCACCAAGACCCTCGGCGTCTTCTTCGCCATCAAGGACGCCTTCGAGAAGTTCGGCCCCGAGGTCATCGAGTCCTACATCATCTCGATGTGCCAGGGCGCCGACGACGTCTTCGCCGCCGCCGTCCTCGCCCGCGAAGCCGGCCTGATCGACCTCCACAACGGCTGGGCCAAGATCGGCATCGTGCCGCTGCTGGAGACCACCGACGAGCTCCGCGCCGCCGACGTCATCCTCGACGAGATGCTCGCCGACCCCTCCTACCGCCGCCTGGTCTCCCTGCGCGGCGACGTCCAGGAGGTCATGCTCGGCTACTCCGACTCCAGCAAGTTCGGCGGCATCACCACCAGCCAGTGGGAGATCCACCGCGCCCAGCGCCGGCTGCGCGACGTCGCCCACCGCCACGGCGTCCGCCTGCGCCTCTTCCACGGCCGCGGCGGCACCGTCGGCCGCGGCGGCGGCCCCTCCCACGACGCGATCCTCGCCCAGCCCTGGGGCACCCTCGAAGGCGAGATCAAGGTCACCGAACAGGGCGAGGTCATCTCCGACAAGTACCTCGTCCCGTCCCTCGCCCGCGAGAACCTCGAACTGACCGTCGCGGCCACCCTCCAGGCATCCGCCCTGCACACCGCGCCCCGCCAGTCCGACGACGACCTCGCCCGCTGGGACGCGGCCATGGACATCGTCTCCGACGCCGCCCACGCCGCCTACCGCGCGCTCGTCGAGGACCCCGACCTGCCCGCCTACTTCTTCGCCGCCACCCCCGTCGACCAGCTCGCCGACCTCCACCTCGGCTCCCGGCCCTCCCGCCGCCCCGACTCCGGCGCCGGCCTCGACGGACTGCGCGCCATCCCCTGGGTCTTCGGCTGGACCCAGTCCCGCCAGATCGTCCCCGGCTGGTACGGCGTCGGCTCCGGCCTCAAGGCCCTGCGCGAAGCCGGCCAGGACGCCGCCCTCGCCGAAATGGGCGAGAAGTGGCACTTCTTCCGCAACTTCCTGTCCAACGTCGAGATGACCCTCGCCAAGACCGACCTGCGCATCGCCCGCCACTACGTGGACACCCTCGTCCCGGACGACCTGAAGCACGTCTTCGCCCGCATCGAGGCCGAGCACGAACTCACCGTCCGCGAGGTCCTGCGCATCACCGGCGGCGAGAAGCTCCTCGACTCCCAGCCCGTCCTCCAGCAGACCTTCGCCGTCCGCGACGCCTACCTGGACCCGATCTCCTACCTCCAGGTCTCCCTGCTCGCCCGCCAGCGCGCCGCCGCCGCCCGCGGCGAAGCCCCCGACCCGCTGCTGGCGCGGGCGCTGCTGCTCACCGTCAACGGCGTCGCCGCCGGCCTGCGCAACACCGGCTGACCCCGCCCCGTACCCCGTACCCGGCCACGCCCGCACGACGGAGCCCCCCGCACCTTCCCGGCGCGGGGGGCTCCGCCGTCCACGGGGACGGCCTCAGGCGTTGTAGGCGGACTGCGCCCGCTCCAGACCCTCCTGGACCAGGCACTCCACCGCGTCCGCCGACCGGTCCACGAACCAGGCCAGCTCCTTGCGCTCCGCCGACGAGAAGTCCTTCAGCACGAAGTCCGCCACCTGCATCCGCCCCGGCGGCCGGCCGATCCCGCACCGCACCCGGTGGTAGTCGGCGCCCATCGCCTTCGTCATCGACTTCAGCCCGTTGTGGCCGTTGTCCCCGCCGCCCAGCTTCAGCCGCAGCGTCGCGTACTCGATGTCCAGCTCGTCGTGGACCGCCACGATCCGCTCCAGCGGCACCTTGTAGAAATCACGCAGCGCCGCCACCGGACCACCCGACAGGTTCATGAACGACATCGGCTTCGCGATCACCACCCGCCGGTTCGCCGGCCCCGGAGCGCCGATGCGGCCCTCCAGCACCTGCGCCCGCGCCTTGTGCGCCTTGAACCTGCCGCCGATCCGCTCGGCCAGCAGGTCGGCCACCATGAAGCCGATGTTGTGGCGGTTGCCCGCGTACTCCGCTCCCGGGTTCCCGAGACCGACGATCAGCCAGGGTGCCGCGTCGTCCGACATCAAAAGCTCCTTAACGGCTCCACCGCTTGACGGCTTCACAGAAGACGACCGCCGTCCCGCTCCAGTGGAGCCGGACGGCGGTCGGTCAGCAACTGCTGAGGGGGGAAGGGCGAGGATCAGCCCTCGGTGCCCTCGGCCGCCTCGGCGGCCGGCTCCTCGGCCTGCGGGGCGACGACCTGCAGAACGGCGGTCTCACCGTCGACGGCCAGGGTGGTGCCCTTCGGCAGGACCAGGTCCGAGGCGTGAATGGTGGCGCCGGCCTCCAGGCCCGCGATCGAGACGGTGACCTCGGTCGGGATGTGGGTGGCCTCGGCCTCGACGGTGATCGTCGTCAGCAGGGTCTCCAGCAGGTTGCCGCCCGGGGCCAGCTCGCCCTCGGTGACGACCGGAACCTCGACCGTGACCTTCTCGCCCTTCTGGACGATCAGGAAGTCGACGTGCAGGATGTTGCGCTTCAGCGGGTGACGCTGGACGGCCTTCGGGATGACCAGCTCGGTGCCGCCGTCGGCGATGTCCAGGGAGAGCAGGACGTTCGGGGTCTTCAGCGCCATCATCAGCGCGTGCGACTCGACACCGACGTGCTTCGGGGCGGTGCCGTGACCGTAGATGACACCCGGGGTCAGGGCGTCACGACGGGACTGGCGGGCAGAGCCCTTGCCGAAGTTGTCGCGGAGCTTCGCGGAAAGCTTGATCTCGGACATGTTCACTCCTCGTGGGGTGACAGAAAACGGACAGAAGTCACCCGGCCGAAACGGCCTGCTACGAAGAGCGCGTCGATAACGGAGCGTCCGTACCGGAAAACAGGTACGGCCTCCCTCGCCGAGCAACTCGTCGAGTGTACCCGGCGGGGGAGGCCGCGCCCAAAAGGATCTACCGCGCAGGCCCTACGGCCTACTGCTGCTCCTCGAACAGGCTCGTCACCGAACCGTCCTCGAAGACCTCACGCACCGCACGCGCGATCATCGGCGCGATCGACAGCACCGTGATCTTGTCGAGCTCCAGGTCCGAGGGGTCGGGCAGCGTGTTCGTGAAGATGAACTCGCTCACCTTCGAGTTCTTCAGGCGGTCGGCCGCCGGACCCGAGAGGATGCCGTGCGTCGCCGTCACGATCACGTCCTCCGCGCCGTGCGCGAACAGCGCGTCGGCCGCGGCGCAGATCGTGCCGCCCGTGTCGATCATGTCGTCGACCAGCACGCAGACGCGGCCCTTGACCTCACCGACGACCTCGTGGACCGTCACCTGGTTGGCCACGTCCTTGTCACGCCGCTTGTGCACGATCGCCAGCGGAGCGTCCAGACGGTCGCACCAGCGGTCGGCCACGCGCACCCGGCCCGCGTCCGGCGAGACCACCGTCAGCTTGCTGCGGTCCACCTTGGCGCCCACGTAGTCCGCGAGGACGTTCAGCGCCGACAGGTGGTCCACCGGGCCGTCGAAGAAGCCCTGGATCTGGTCCGTGTGCAGGTCCACCGTCAGGATCCGGTCCGCACCGGCCGTCTTCAGCAGATCCGCCACCAGACGCGCCGAGATCGGCTCACGGCCCTTGTGCTTCTTGTCCTGGCGGGCATACCCGTACGACGGGATGATCACCGTGATGGAGCGAGCCGACGCACGCTTCAGCGCGTCGATCATGATCAGCTGCTCCATGATCCACTTGTTGATCGGAGCCGTGTGGCTCTGGATCAGGAAGCAGTCCGCGCCACGAGCCGACTCCTGGAAGCGGACGTAGATCTCACCGTTCGCGAAGTCGAAAGCCTTGGTCGGCACCAGACTGACCCCCAGCTGGTGCGCCACCTCCTCGGCCAGCTCGGGGTGGGCGCGGCCGGAGAAGAGCATCAGCTTCTTCTCGCCGGTCGTCTTGATCCCGGTCACAGCACTGTCTCCTCAGACGTGTGAAAAGCTGCTCGCCCCCGTGCGCGTCCGTCCCGCACACGGTGAGCCAGCCGAATTGCGTGCACCTATCACGGTACGCCGTCGCGGGCGCACTCGTTTCCGGTCAGTTCACCTCAGCGGTGGACTCAGTCCTTCTCGGACGAGGACTGCGCCGCCGTGGCCGCCGCGCTCCCGGGCCGCTTGCGGGCCACCCAACCCTCGATATTCCGCTGCTGACCGCGTGCCACGGCCAGCGCACCCGCCGGAACGTCCTTCGTGATCACCGAGCCGGCAGCCGTGTAGGCACCGTCCCCGATCGTGACCGGCGCCACAAACATGTTGTCCGAACCCGTCTTGCAATGTGAGCCGACGGTGGTGTGGTGCTTGTGCTCGCCGTCGTAGTTCACGAAGACGCTCGCCGCGCCGATGTTCGTGTACTCGCCGATGGTCGCGTCCCCGACGTAGGACAGGTGCGGGACCTTCGTCCCCTCGCCGATCGTCGCGTTCTTCATCTCGACGTACGTGCCGGCCTTCGCCTTCAGCCCCAGGTTCGTCCCCGGACGCAGGTACGCGAACGGGCCGACCGACGCCTGGTCGCCGATCACCGCGCCGTCCGCCACCGTGTTGTCCACGCGGGCGCCCGCGCCCACCCGGGTGTCCTTCAGACGGGTGTTCGGGCCGACCTCGGCGCCCTCGCCGATGTGCGTCGCGCCCAGCAGCTGGGTGCCGGGGTGGATCAGCGCGTCCTGCCCGAAGGTGACGCCCACGTCGACGAAGGTCCCCGCCGGGTCCACGACCGTCACACCGGCGAGCATCGCCCGCTCCAGCAGACGCGCGTTCAGCAGCGCGCGCGCCTCGGCCAGCTGGACCCGGTTGTTGATCCCGAGGATCTCCCGGTGGTCGCCGCCGACCGCGGCGCCGACGCGGTGGCCGGCCTCGCGCAGGATCCCGAGGACGTCGGTGAGGTACTCCTCGCCCTGGCTGTTGTCGGTGCGGACCTTGCCGAGGGCGTCGGCGAGGAGGGTGCCGTCGAAGGCGAAGACCCCGGAGTTGATCTCGCGGATGGCGCGCTGGGCGTCGGTGGCGTCCTTGTGCTCGACGATGGCCGTGACGGCGCCGGTGGCCTCGTCGCGGACGATCCGGCCGTAGCCGGTGGAGTCGGGGACCTCGGCGGTCAGGACGGTGACGGCGTTGCCGTCGGCCTCGTGGGTGTCCGCGAGGGCGCGCAGGGTCGCGCCGGTGAGCAGCGGGGTGTCGCCGCAGACGACGATGACGGTGCCGGTGAGCGGGCCGCCGAGCTCTTCGAGGGCCATCCGGACGGCGTGGCCGGTGCCGTTCTGCTCGTACTGGGTGGCGGTGCGGACGCCGGCGTCGATGCCGGCGAGGTGCGCGGTCACCTGCTCGCGGGCGTGGCCCACGACGACCACGAGGTGGGTCGGGTCGAGCTCGCGGGAGGCGGCGACCACGTGACCGACGAGCGAGCGCCCGCAGATCTCGTGCAGGACCTTGGGAGTGGCCGACTTCATGCGGGTGCCCTCACCCGCTGCGAGTACGACGACGGCTGCCGGGCGGGTTGCGCTCACGGGTGTGCCCTTCGGCTTCGGGGGTGGACCCGTGAAGGATAGCGGGGGGTCACGGGCCGGAAACGAAGCCGGGTCCCGACCGCTGGGTCAGGACCCGAACTTGGGCATGCTCCCCTGCCAGGATTCGAACCCGGACATAAGGTACCAAAAACCTCAGTGCTGCCATTACACCACAGGGGAGGGTAAATCAACCCGAACCGGACATTTAGGTGTCCAGATTCGCGCTGGCCGCCCCTACTATGCCGTACCAGGCACCCTCGATGCGACGGTAGATGTCGGCGCTTTGGCTCACGTAAAGAACCAGGCAGCCGCGGTAGTTCCCACCCACGTTCTTGCGGGTGGTCTTGGGGGCGTGTTTCTTCAGCGTGGTTTTGGCGAGCTGACTCGGTTCCGCGCCGACGAGGCGGGTCCAGTACTCCTCGGCGGCCGCGATGTCGGATTCAGGTCTCGGTCGCGGGCGGTTCAGTCCTACGTGCGATTGCCCCGCGTTCGCCGGAATTCCGTTCGTGTCCGTGGTGGGGGTGCTGCGTACGCTGGGCCGTATGACCGGTACGGGGGAAGAGCGGGGCGGGCCCTGGTGGTGGGGGCGGCGGCGGGGGGCCGTGCTCGACGGGGGGCTGGCCTTGGTGTCGGCCGTCGAGTGCGCGGTGGAGGGGGTGCCGTTCGCGCGTGAGGCCGGGCTGCCGGTGGCGCTCGGCGTGGTGTTCGGGGTCGTGGTGGGGGCCGTGCTGGTGCTGCGGCGGCGGTGGCCGGTCGCCGTGGTGCTGGTGGGGATCGCGGTGACACCGGCGGCGATGGGGTTCCTGCTCGGGGTGGTGGGGCTGTACACGCTGGCCGCGTGCGAGGTGCCGCGGCGGATCACCGCCACGCTGGCCTCGATGTCGCTGGCGGGGACGTTCGTCGTCACGTACCTGAGGACCCGGGGGGACGTGGACGGGGAGGGCGCGCTGGTCTTCGTGCTGTCCGCGTTCATGGCGGTGGCGCTGACCGTGCCGCCGGTGCTGCTCGGGCTGTACGTGGGGGCGCGGCGGCGGCTGATGGAGAGCCTGCAGGAGCGGGCGGACTCGCTGGAGCGGGAGTTGTCGCTGCTGGCGGACCGGGCGGAGGAGCGGGCCGAGTGGGCGCGTCAGGAGGAGCGGACGCGGATCGCGCGGGAGATGCACGACGTGGTGGCGCACCGGGTGTCGCTGATGGTGGTCCATGCGGCGGCGTTGCAGGCGGTGGCGCGCAAGGACCCCGAGAAGGCGGTGCGGAACGCGGCGCTGGTGGGTGACATGGGGCGTCAGGCGTTGACGGAGCTGCGGGAGATGCTGGGGGTGCTGCGGGCGCCGGAGAAGCCGTCGGTGACGGCGGTGACTTCCGCGGCCGCGGTGGTGCCCGAGGCTCCGGTGGCTCCCCTGGGGGACGACGGGCCTTCGCTGGCGGAGCTGGAGGTGCTGGTGGGGCAGTCGCGGGCCGCGGGGATGAGCGTGGAGGTGGTGGTGCAGGGGGAGCGGGGCGCGTATCCCGCGGAGGTGGAGCAGACGGCGTACCGGGTGGTGCAGGAGGCGCTGACCAACTGCCACAAGCACGCTCCGGGCGCCCGGGTGGTCGTACGGCTGGCGCACCGGGAGGGGGAGGTGGCCATGCAGGTGGAGAACGGGCCGTGCGAGGGGGAGGCGCGGGGCGCGGATCTGCCGAGCGGGGGCAACGGGCTGGTGGGGATGCGGGAGCGGGTGCTGGCGCTGGGCGGGGTGTTCGTGTCGGGGCCGACGGACGGGGGCGGGTTCAGGGTGTCGGCGGTGTTGCCGTGCCGGTAGCCCCGCCCCCGGGGGCCGTGGTCAGGGGCCGGTGGTGAGGCGGGTGGGCTGGAGGCCGGTGAGGAGCAGGGTGAGGGCCTCGTCGAGGGTGGCGCCGAGGTACCAGTCGCCGGTGTGGTCGACGAGGTAGGTGCGGCCTTCGCGGTCGATGGCCAGGTGCGCGCCGCCGGCGGTGTCGGAGCCGAGGGGGCAGAGTTCGGTGGAGAGGGCTCGTCCGAGGTCGGCGAAGGTGCGGGCGAGGTGGAGCCCGGTGAGGGGGTCGAGGCGGACGGGGGTCGGGGCTATCTGGCGGCCCGGCCCGGGGGCGGTGACGGTCAGGCCGCCGAATTCGGCCCAGGCTTCGACGGCGGCGGGGAAGACGGTGTGGCGGTGGCCGGCCGGGGTGGTGTGGTCGCGCAGGGCGTCGGCCCAGTACTCGGCCTGCTTGATGTCCCAGCGGCCGGGTTCCCAGCCGGCGGTGCGCAGGGCGGCGTCGACGCCGACGGGGAAACGGGTGGCGGAGGAGCGGCCGTAGGAGGCGGCGCCGGGGGCTGCGGAGGCTGAAGGGGTGGTCATCGTGGCTACTCGGGCTGGGTGAGGTCGACGGGGCGTACGCCGAAGTGGGTGAGGAGCGCGTTGCAGGAGCGGCAGGGGGGTGCGTAGCTGCCGTGCAGCGGGTCGCCGTCCTCGCGGATGCGGCGGGCGGTGATCTTGGCGTGCTTCAGTGCGCGGCGGGCTTCGCCGGCGGTGAGGGGTTTGCGGGAGGCGCGTCTGCTGCGGGCGCCTTCGACGGTGGTGAGGTGGCGGGAGAGGAGTATCGCCTCGGGGCAGCGGCCGGTGAAGCGTTCCCGCTGGCCGCTGGTGAGGGTGTCGAGGAAGTCCTGGACGAGGGGGTGCAGGACGGGCGGCTGCTCGCCCTTGCCGGCGGTGCCGGTGAGGGTTTCGCCGCGTACGGAGAGGGCGGCGGCGACGGTGGGCAGGATCCCGTCGCGGCGGAAGCGCAGCAGGGGCGCGGTGTGCGGGCCGGCCGCGGTGCTCCAGCGCAGGCGCGGGTCGCCGGCGGGACCGGCTTCGGTGTGCTGTCCGCCGTCCGGGCGGGGTGTCAGGTGGTGCGTGGTCGCTGTCTGCATGGTGCCTCTTCCCTCCCGTGGCGGCGGTGGTGGCCGCGGTCGCGCACGCCCCCGTGTCGCGGGGACAGCCTGTCAAATGTCCGCTGTCGTGTGGAAGCGGGGTCGAATATTCGTATCAATTCGGATGTTCCCGTCGCGCACGCCCCCGTGGGGATCGGGGGCGGGTGGGGGTCTTGCCGGAGCGCATAGGCTGTGGTGAACCAGCCAGATCCAGCAGGGGGCCACCACCATGACGACAGGTCGGCTCGGGCAGCAGGCCGTGCCACCCAACGCCGCGTACGCGGGGCAGGTCGTGCATTTCCCGGACCCGGTCCGGGCCGCTCGGCATCCCCACGGGGTGCGGATGGACGGGGACGGTCATCCCGACTTCTCGCGGTACGCGCGTGCGGCCGTGGAGATCGCCGAGCCCCCGGAGGGTTTCGGCGCGGACGAGTTGCGGCTGACGGACTGCGTGTCCGCCAACGCGGCGATGCGCGCGGCGGGCCATCCCCTGTGGGACACGGTCGGACCGGTGGCGACTCCGCACGGCTGGACCTGGCACCACGTGGCGGGTTCGCGGCGGATGGAGCTGGTTCCCGTCGAGGTGAAGGCGCTGCTGCGGCACCACGCGGGTCTGGCGACGGCTCCGGTGGACCACGACAAGCGCGGCGGGCGTCCGCTCCAGGAGGTGCGGCCGGTGCACCTGGGGCTGCCGAAGTCCCTGGTGTCGGTGTCGGAGGCGCAGGTCCAGGGGGTCGAGGAGGACCTCGGGTACCGGCTGCCGGAGGCGTACCGCTCGTTCCTGAAGGCGGCGGGCGGGTGCGCGCCGGTGGGCGCGGGGCTGTTCGTGGAGCTGGGGATGCTGGTGGACCAGCCGTTCTTCACGGTGCGTGAGGAGGCGGCGGTCAACGACCTCGTCTACATCAACAAGTGTCTGCGGGACCACCTGACGAAGGACTACCTGTGCGTGGCCTTCGTGCAGGGCGGGCTGCTCGCGGTGAAGGTCCGCGGTGAGCAGGCCGGTTCCGTCTGGTTCTCCCCGTACGACGACGCGCGCGACCGGGACGGCTGGTCGGTGCAGGAGCGCGTGGAGCGGCTGTTGCTGCCGTGCGGTGCCGATTTCGATGCCTTCCTGGAGCGGTTGGCGGGGAACCCGCCGGAGCTGGAGACGGTGGCCGGTCTGATGGTGGACGGCGGATTCGCACGCTCGGTTGCAGTGTCGGAGTCGGTTCCGGTGGCTGACACCGGCATGGGTGAGGGGTGAGCGCGCCGTGGTGACGTTCGCGCAGGCGCAGGAGCGCGCCGAGGAGTGGATCAACGGGGACGTGCCCGGGTACCAGCAGCGTGAGGTGCGGGTACGGGAGTTCGGGCTGGGCTTCGTCGTGTGGGCGGAGGACCGGGCCGGGGGTCCGGTGTCGGGCGGTGGGCGGCAGCGGCTGGTCATCGCGCGGGACAGCGGTGAGGTGACGCTGTGGCCGGGGCTGCCGGTGGGTGAGGTGATCCGGCGGTACGAGGAGGAGTACGGGGCCGCTGCCGCGGCGGCTTCGGAGGCGTCGGTTCCGCCGCCGCGGATCGACTCGGAGCAGACGTCGTTCATCCTGAGTCCGCCGGAGTGGCTGCAGGAGGCGGCCGACCGGGCGGGGATTCCGCCGGTGGGTGCGGGTTCTGGGGCTGGGGTCGGTGCCGGGTCTTCCGGTGCGGGTTCTTCCGGTGCGGGTTCTTCCGGTTCTTCGGGTGCGGGTGCGGGTGCCGGGGCCGGTCCTTCGGGTGCCGGTGCCGGTGTGGGCGCCGGTGCCGGTGCTGGGGTGTCGGATGCCGTTCCGTCGGGGCGTGGGAGCGGCGACGGGGTGCCGGCCGGGTCCACGCCGTGGGCCGGGACGGATGTGAACCCCGGGGCCGACGACGCTTCCGTACCGCTGCCCGCGACGGTGTTCGCGCCGGCGCTGTCGGGTTCCGACCTGGATGACGCCCCGGTCTCCTCCGGGGTGGGTCCGGAGGCCAAGACCACGCTGATGGCGGGGGGCAGCCAGCTGCCCAGGACCGCCATCGCCCCGGCGCTGGACTTCCCGGCCGAGGCCGGGCGGGACGGCGGCACGCCGGTGGGCGGGGTGCCGCAGGGCGCCGGCCCGCAGCCGCCGGTGCCGCCGGTTCCGGGGGTGCCGACCGGGGGTCCCGGATCTGGTGCGCCTGGCGCGCCCGGTGCGCCTGGCGCGCCTGGGGCTTCGGGCGCTGGTGTGTCTGGTGGGCCTTGGGGGTCTGGTTCCTCTGGGGCGCCGGGTGCGGGTGCGGGTTCTGGTGCTCCCGGTGCTCCCGGTGCTCCCGGTGCTCCCGGTGCGCCCGGGGCTCCGGTGCCGCCTGCGCCGCCAGGGGCACCGGGTGCGCCTGTGGGGGCTCCTGGGGCGCCCGGAGGTGGGGCGTATGCCGCGACGATGCTGGCCGGGCCCGGAGCCGTGCCGCCGCCCGGGGCGCCGCCCGCGCCCCCGGGGCCTCCCGGGGCTCCGGCTGCTCCTGGTTCGGGTTCGCTCGGGGGCGGGCTGGACCATGCCGCGACGATGCTGGCCGGTCCGGCCGTCGTGGGACCGCCCCAGCCGCCGGGTCCGCCGGGGCCGCCCGGTGCGCCCGGGCAGCCCGGGCCTCCGCCGCCGCCCGCGCCTCCCGGAGCCCCTGGGGGTTCGCTCGGGGGTGGGCTGCAGCACGCCGCGACGATGCTGGCCGGTCCCGCCGTCGCGCAGCCGCCCGCGCCGCCCGGGGCTCCCGGTGCGCCGTCGGCCCCGCCCGCGCCTCCCGGTGTTCCCGGCGGCGGGCTGGACCATGCCGCGACGATGCTGGCCGGTCCCGCCGTCGTGCAGCCGCCCGCGCCGCCGGGGCCGCCCGGTGCGCCCGGTGCGCCCGGGGGTTCGCTCGGCGGTGGGGTGCAGCATGCCGCGACGATGCTGGCCGGGCCCGGGACCGTTCCGCCGCCCGGGCCGCCGTCCGCGCCGCCCGGGGGTCCGGCGGGGCAGCCGCAGGCCCCGTCCGGGCTGCCCACGGTCGGCCCCGGCTACCAGGCCGTGCTCCGCTACCGTGCGCCCGACGGCTCCGAGCAGCAGCTCATCCGCCGCTCGGCGCCCGGTACCCCGCACCCCGAGTGGCAGATCCTGTACGAGCTCCGCGCGATGAACGTGCCGCCCCAGCAGGTGCTGGAGCTGCACACCGAGCTGGCCTCCTGCGAGCTGCCCGGCGGTTACTGCGCCCGGATGATCCGGGAGACGTGGCCGCAGGTGCGGATCACGAGCGTGGCCCCGTACGGGACCGACCACGCCGGTCGCCAGCAGGGGATGCGGCACCTGCTCACCCATCAGGGTGAGCTGCACCAGGTGGCGGACGGGCCGGCGCGTCCGGCGCCGGTCCGGGCGCCGCTGCCGCAGGTCCCGCTCCAGCCGGCGATCCCGATGGACGCGATCGCGCAGGAGCTGGCCGGGGCGTTCGGGCCGCAGGGGGTGTTCCGTTTCGACCAGCGGGCGGTGTCGCGCCAGGGCGTGCCGGAGATCGTGGCGCAGACCCTGATGTGGGCGGGTCTGCCGGTCGATTTCGGGCCGTTCTTCTGGGCGCAGGCCGTGCCCGGGCAGCCGGTGCCGACCCTGGCCGAGCTGGCGGCGCAGCGGCAGGTGCAGCCGGCGTCGGACGCGGGCTCGTACCTGGTGATCGGCAGCGACTTCGGCAAGGCGCTGTGCGTGCAGTACGGGACGGCGCACATCGTGGCGGTGCCGGTGGAGGCCGGTCCCGGCGGGGCGCCCGTGCCGCCGCAGTTCGTCAATTCGAGCCTTCCGCAGTTCGCGCGGTCGCTGGCGATGCTGGGTCAGATGTGGCGGCTGCGACAGCACCTGACGCCGGAACAGGCCGGGCGCTGGACCGTCGATTTCCAGGCGAATCTGGCGGGGCTCGACAGTGCGGCGCTGGCGTCGCCGGAGAGCTGGTGGTCGGTGCTGCTGGAGCAGATGTGGGACGGACTGCTCTGAACCGGGCAGGTGTGTTGATCGTATGAATGGCCGGGCCGGGCTCCCCCGAAGGGGGGCGCGGCCCGGCCATTCAGGCTTCTGGCCGCAAATGACGCATCCTTGACGGGAATCCCCGCGAGAGAGGCGCTTCCAGGATGAGTGCACCCATGTCACCTCACGGACCTCAGGGTTTCTCGACCGTGCGCGGCGGCCGCGGTTACCGGCCGCAGGACGTCGACCGGTACGTCGCCCGGCTGGCCGGCAGCCGGGACGAGGCGTGGGAGCGGGTGGCGCGGCTGACCGTCCTGACGCGGCAGATGGAGCAGGAGGCGGAGCGGCTGCGCGCGGTGGTGGCGGCGCTGGCCCCGCAGACGTACGACGAGCTGAGCGAGCGGGCCCGGCGGATCCTGGCGCTGGCCCAGGAGGAGGCGGAGGTCCTGCGGGCCGAGGCGCGGGCGGACGCGGTGGAGGCGGCGGGGGCGGCCGAGGCGTACGCCGAGCGGGTGGCGGAGCTGGCCCGGCATGACGCCGAGGCGGTGCGGGAGCAGACCGAGGTGCGGGCGCGTCAGGGGCTGTTGCGGGCCCAGCGGGAGGCGGACGAGGTACGGGCGAAGGCCCGCGAGGACGCGGAGGGGTGGCGGGCCGAGGCCCAGGCGGGGCTGGCGGAGGCGCGGCGGCGTGCGCAGGCGCTGCTGGCGGAGCTGGAGCAGGACCAGGCGGAGCGGTGGGACGCGGCCGTGCGGGAGGCGGCGGCGCGGGAGGCCGAGCAGGAGGCGTGGTACGCCGAGCGGGAGCGGGAGGTGCAGGCGCGGCTGGCTCAGGCGCGGCGGGGGTTCGCCGAGGCGGAGGAGGCGGCGCGGCACGGGCAGGAGGACGCGGAGGCGCGGGCGGCTGAGCTGGTGGCGCAGGCGCGGGTGCGGCAGGAGCGGGTGGGGCGGGAGACGGAGCGGATCCTGCGCGAACACGCGGAGGCGCAGGAGGAGATGCGGGCGCACATGAGCCACGTCCGCTCCAGCCTGGCCGCCCTGACGGGGCGGGCACCGGCGGAGGGGTAGGGCCCGCCCTCGCCCGGGCGGGCCTTGGCGGCGGCCGGGCCTCCCCCCGGCCGCGGAACCCTCAGGCGCTGCCGCTGCCGCTGCCGCTGCCGCCACCGACGCCGACGCCGGCCCCGCCCCCGGCCGGCGGCGGGTAGTGGTACGGGTCGCTGCGCAGGCCGCGGGAGGTGACCACCAGCGTGAGCGGCGGCTGTGCGGCCGGGGGGAGGGGGGCCGCGAGGGCGCCCGTCGTGGGGTTCTGGGTGGTGGGGAGCTCGGTGTCGTTCACCGTCAGGCGGGGGGCGGTGAAGCCGCCGCCCTCGACGGTGAGCAGGCCGTCGGTGACGGTGGCGTGGGTGATCACCGGGTTGCCGCGGGTGGCCAACTTGTTGACCAGGTAGGCCCCCGCCGGAGCGCCGGTCAGCGCCCAGATCTCGGACGGCAGGTCGGGCAGGCCCGCGCTCACGTCGGAGAGGAAGAAGAGGACGACGTAGAGCATCGTCACCGCGCTCAGGGCCACGTACTGGAGGTCCATGAGGTCGGTGCGGCCGCTGTCGTTGGCGATGAGCTCCCGCAGGGGCCGGCGCCCGGTGTCGCTGGGTTTCGGGGCGGGTTTGGCCAGGGTGCCGTTCTCCACCCGGATCCCGACGACCGTCTTCGCCCCGATCAGGGCGAGGTACGGGCCGCCGAGCAGCGGGAGGTAGACGGAGGTGAGGGCGGAGAGCGGGCCGTGTGCGCCGCGGAACCAGCCGATGCCGCCGCCCGCCGTCAGCCCGTAGCCGAGGCAGGCGAGCAGCAGCCAGACCAGGATGACGGTCCAGGCCAGTGCCAGGGTCGTGGAGGTGGAGAGCCGGCCGTCGCGTCCGGTGACGAAGCCCGGATTGCGGTACAGGCGCAGTGCGAGGGGGCCGGCCAGGGCGGCGAGTAAGGCCAGTGCGCAGAGTGCGGATGTCATGTGGTTCCCCCCGGGATGCGGTCGTGGGGA
The DNA here is from genome assembly GCF_040636215.1 of Streptomyces sp. NPDC006687. Lineage (NCBI taxonomy): Bacteria > Bacillati > Actinomycetota > Actinomycetes > Kitasatosporales > Streptomycetaceae > Streptomyces > Streptomyces sp. NPDC006687. The sequence goes on from NZ_JBEYJJ010000011.1 coordinate 114,856, forward strand.
GAGCCTCACCCGGAAAGGCGGGGCATGACAAGTTGTCAATCGGTGGTCATCGGTGTTCCGGCAGGACGGGGAACCGCCTGGGCGCTACGAGCAGCAGCACCAGCAGCGCCGCCACCCCGGCGAACGCCGCGCCGAGGAAGATGTGGTGCACCGCGGCCGCCACCGCCCCCCGCAGGTGCTCGGACGCGGCCCGCGAGAGGCTGCCCGGCTCGGCCAGGGCGCGGGATACGTCGTCCAGCCGGTGCGGCAGCCCTGGCAGGGACTCCCGCGCCAGCCGGGAGGCGACGGTGGCGTTGGCCACCGCCCCCATCAGCGCGGCCCCCACGGCCTGGCCGACGGTGCGGCAGAACAGCACGGAGGCGGTGGTCGTGCCGCGTTCGGCCCAGTCGACCGTGGACTGCACGCCCATCACCAGCGGCAGCTGGAACAGCCCGAGCGCGGCGCCGAGCAGCAGCATGATCAGCGCGGGCTGCCAGACGGGGGCGGGGTAGGGCAGCAAAGTGAAGGCGAACAGGACCAGCGCGGCCAGCCCCATGCCCAGGGCGGCGGTGTCACGGAAGCCGATCCTGCGGTACACGTGCTGGCAGACGGCGGCCGACAGGGGCCAGCTCAGCGTCATCAGGGCCGCCACCAGCCCCGCCCCCACCGGCCCGAGGCCGAGGACGGACTGGGCGTAGGTGGGCATGAACACCATCGGGGCGACCATCAGCAGCCCCAGCGCCCCCATCGCCAGGTTGACGGCGGCGATGGTCCGCCGGCGCCACACCCACCCGGGCAGGACCGGGTCGGCGGCCCGCCGCTCCACCCGGACGACGGCCGCCGCCAGCACCGCGCTCGCGCCCAGCAGCCCCAGCGAGGGCGCCGACAGCCAGGGCCAGGCGACGCCGCCCTGGACCAGGGCGAACAGCAGCAGCCCGCCGCACGCGAAGATCAGCAGCGCCCCCGCCCAGTCCACCGGGCCCCGGTGGGCGGGGGCGCGGCGGGGTTCGCGCAGGTGGCGGGCGGTCAGCCACAGGGCCAGCCCGGCCATCGGCACGTTGACCAGGAAGGTCCAGCGCCAGCCGGCGTAACCGGCGATCAGGCCGCCGAGGGCCGGGCCGATGAGCGCGCAGCCGGCCCAGACGGTGGTCATCCGGGCCTGGATGCGGGGGCGTTCGCGCAGCGGGTACAGGTCGGCGGCGAGGGTCTGCACGGTGCTCTGCAGGGCGCCGCCGCCCAGGCCCTGCACGATCCGGAAGGCGATCAGCGCGCCCATGCTCCAGGCGGAGGCGCAGAGCAGGGAGCCGGCCAGGAAGAGGGCCGTGCCGAAGAGGAGGACCGGTTTGCGGCCGAAGGTGTCGCTGAGCTTGCCGTAGACGGGGAGGGTGACGGTGACGGCGAGGAGGTAGCCGGAGAAGAGCCAGGAGAAGACCGAGAAGCCGCCGATGTCCCCGACGATCTGGGGGACGGCGGTGGAGACGATCGTGGTGTCGAGGGCGACCAGGGCCATGGACATCATCAGCGCCGCGACGACCCGGGCCGGTGGCCGGCCCGGTGCCGGGGTGCCGGCGTCCGCCTGGCCGGTGGAAACGTTTCCTCCCGGCCCCGCCTCGTCTGGGGAAGCGTTTCCGCCGCCCTCCGTCTCCCCGGCGGAAACGTTTCCCCCGGCTCCCGGGGTGCCGGCCGGCTCCCCGCCGGGAGCCGCGCCCCCGCTCTTGTCGGTCTCCACCGCATTCCCCCTTCGCCCGACGCGCAGACACCCTCTCACCCGGGGTGCGCCCGGCGGAATCCCCGTCTCATGCGGGTTCCCCGGGTCCGGTGTCCTCACCTCCACCCGGTTGCCCCGGGTCCGGTGTCCCCTACCTCCGGTCCGCCGGACGGGGGACGACCCCTAGGGGTCCCTCAGCATTTCGGCCCAGGGGCCTTTCGTCCCGGCGGAGGAGGCCGAAGGTCCTTTCGTCTCTTTAACTGGTCCACATGGGCGGCAGCCGGGCTGCGCCCGGAGTGCGTACACCAACAGGGGGAGAGACCACCGTGACAACGGCGATGACCGAGACCAGGCACGACGGCGGCGGGGGCCACGGCTCCGTGGCCGCCCGGGCACGCCAGGTCGTCAAGGCGTACGGCTCCGGCGAGACCCGCGTCGTCGCCCTCGACCACGTGGACGTGGACATCCACGCCGGCCAGTTCACCGCGATCATGGGCCCGTCCGGCTCCGGCAAGTCCACCCTCATGCACTGCCTGGCGGGCCTGGACACGGTGACCAGCGGCCGGATCCACCTGGAGGACACCGAGATCACCGGCCTGAAGGACAAGAAGCTCACCCAGCTGCGCCGCGACAAGATCGGCTTCATCTTCCAGGCGTTCAACCTCCTGCCGACGCTGAACGCCCTGGAGAACATCACCCTCCCGATGGACATAGCGGGCCGCAAGCCCGACCCGCAGTGGCTGGACCGGGTCGTGCAGACCGTGGGCCTCGCCGGGCGGCTCAAGCACCGCCCGACCGAGCTGTCCGGCGGGCAGCAGCAGCGTGTGGCGGTCGCCCGCGCCCTCGCCGCCCGCCCGGCGATCATCTTCGGCGACGAGCCCACCGGAAACCTGGACTCGCGGGCCGGCGCCGAGGTGCTCGGCTTCCTGCGCCAGTCGGTGGACGAGCTCGGCCAGACCATCGTGATGGTCACCCATGACCCGGTCGCCGCCTCCTACGCCGACCGCGTCATCTTCCTGGCCGACGGCCGCATCGTCGACGAGATGTACGCGCCCACCGCCGAGCAGGTCCTGGACCGGATGAAGGACTTCGACGCGCGCGGGCGGACCTCGTGACCGTCATGAAGACCGCGCGGCGCAACTTCTTCGCGCACAAGGGCCGGATGGCGCTGTCCGCCGTCGCCGTGCTGCTGTCCGTCGCCTTCGTCTGCGGGACCCTGGTGTTCACCGACACCATGAACACCACCTTCGACAAGCTGTTCGCCGTCACCAGCTCCGACGTCACCGTCAGCCCCAAGGACCCCGCCGACGGCGAGGACGACGCCGCCCGCGGCCGCCCGCGGACGCTGCCCGGCTCGGCCGTGGAGACGGTGCGCGGCGCCCAGGGCGTGAAGTCGGCCGAGGGCGGCGTCGTCTCGACGGCCGTCACGGTCGTCGACGCCAAGAACGAGAACATGGGCTCGACCACCGGCGCCCCGACCATCGCCGGGAACTGGACCGACGGCGAGCTCAAGTCCATGAAGATCAGCTCCGGCCGGCCCCCGCGCGGCCCGGCCGAGATGATGATCGACGCCGACACCGCCGAGAAGCACCACCTGAAGATCGGCGACGAGCTGCGCACCATCGCCGTCACCGGTGACATCCGGGCGCGGATCAGCGGTATCGCCTCCTTCACCGTCACCAACCCGGGCGCGGCGGTCGTCTACTTCGACACCGCCACCGCCCAGGAGAAGCTGCTCGGCGCGCCCGGCACCTTCACCCACGTCAGCGTCACCGCCCGGGACGGCGTCAGCGACGAGCAGCTGAAGAAGAACGTGGCCGCGGTCCTCGGCGCGGACACCTACAAGCTGCAGACCGCCAAGGAGGCCACGGCCGCCAACAAGAAGGACATGGGCTTCCTCGACGTCATGAAGTACGTGATGCTCGGCTTCGCCGGCATCGCCTTCCTCGTCGGCATCTTCCTGATCTTCAACACCTTCTCCATGCTGGTCGCCCAGCGCACCCGCGAGATCGGCCTGATGCGGGCCATCGGCTCCGACCGGGGCCAGATCAACCGCTCGGTGCTGCTGGAGGCCCTGCTGCTGGGTGTCGTCGGCTCCGCCGCGGGGGTCGCGGCGGGCGTCGGGCTGGCGGTCGGGCTGATGAAGCTGATGGGCCAGATGGGCATGCACCTGTCCACCGGTGACCTGACCGTCCGCTGGACGACCCCGGTCGCCGGCCTGGTCCTGGGCACCGTGGTCACCGTCGTCGCCGCCTACATCCCGGCCCGCCGGGCCGGCAAGGTCTCCCCGATGGCCGCCCTGCGCGACGCCGGCACCCCCGGCGACCGCAAGGCCGGCGCGGTCCGCGCGGTCCTCGGCCTGCTCCTCACCGCCGTCGGCGGCGCGGCCCTGTTCCTCGCGGGCTCCGCCGACCGGGCCGCCGCCGGCTCGCTCTGGCTGGCCGTCGGCGTCCTGTTCAGCCTCATCGGCTTCATCGTGATCGGCCCGCTGCTGGCGGGTGTGGTGGTCCGGCTGCTCGCCGCGCCCGTCCTGCGGCCCTTCGGCTCCGTCGGCCGGCTCGCCGAGCGCAACGCCCTGCGCAACCCGCGCCGTACGGGGGCCACCGCCGCTGCGCTGATGATCGGACTGGCGCTGGTGGCCTGCCTGTCGGTGGTCGGCTCCTCCATGGTGGCCTCCGCCACCGACGAGCTCGACCGCACCGTCGGCGCCGACTACATCGTCGCCTCCCAGGGCGCCCAGCCGCTGATGCCGCAGGCCGAGCAGGCCATGCGCGGGGTCAAGGGCCTGGACCACGTCACCGCCTACCGCGAGGCCGAGGCGCGGATCACCGTCCCGGACGGCACCTCCGCCCAGGACCGGCTCAGCGTCACCGACCCCTCCTACGCCCAGGACGTCCGCCGCAAGACGGTCGCGGGCAAGCACGAGGACGCGTACGCCCCCGGCTCGATGTCGGTCGGCTCCGAGTACGCCGACAAGCACCACGTGAAGGTCGGCGACGAGCTCGGCGTGGCCTTCACCGGCGGCAAGAGCGTCAAGCTGAGGGTCGCGGCGATCACCCTGGACGAGGGCAACCTCGACAAGGGCGCCAAGTACGTCAGCACCGCCGTCGCCGAGGCCAACGTGCCGGCCGACCAGCTGCCGCGTCCGGTGATGCTGCTGGCCAAGGCGGACAAGGGGCAGGCCGACAGCGCGTACGCGGCGCTGAAGAAGGCCATGGCCGAGTATCCGCAGTACAAGGTGCGCAACCAGACCGACTACAAGAAGGAGCTCAGGGACCAGGTCGGCCAGCTGCTCAACCTGGTCTACGGCCTCCTCGCCCTGGCGATCATCGTCGCGGTGCTGGGCGTCGTGAACACCCTGGCCCTGTCGGTCGTCGAGCGGACCCGCGAGATCGGCCTGATGCGCGCCATCGGCCTCTCCCGCCGCCAGCTGCGCCGGATGATCCGCCTGGAGTCGGTGGTCATCGCCCTCTTCGGCGCCCTGCTGGGCCTGGGCCTGGGCATGGGCTGGGGCGCCACCGCGCAGCAGCTCCTCGCCCTCCAGGGCCTGAAGGTGCTGGAGATCCCGTGGGCGACGATCCTCGGGGTCTTCGCCGGCTCGGCCCTGGTGGGCCTGTTCGCCGCACTGGTCCCGGCGTTCCGGGCGGGGCGGATGAACGTCCTGAACGCGATCGCCACCGAGTAGCCTCCGGCGGTCGTACGGGGGAACGGGGGAACCCGCCGGCCCCGGAGCATCCTCAGGGACGCTCCGGGGCCGGCGGCGTCCCGGGGGCCCGGCCGCGCTGTGGCCGGGCGGATCCCGCGCGCGGGCGGTGCGGCCGCGGCATAGGGTGGAACCCCCGGCCCGTTCACGTGTCGGGTGCTTCGCGTTGCCCGCCCCCCGCCCGCCCCTCCACCGGATGGAAAGCCGCTTTCATGAGCCTCACCGGACTCCTCGACGCCGTCACCCGGGACCCCGCCCTGGCCGAGGCGGTCACCGCGGCCGGGGACGGCAACCGCATGCACGTGGACCTCGTCGGCCCGCCCGCCGCCCGGCCCTTCGCGATCGCCGCGCTGGCCGCCCGCACCGGCCGCACCGTCCTCGCCGTGACCGCCACCGGCCGCGAGGCCGAGGACCTCGCCGCCGCCCTGCGCTCCCTGCTGCCGCCCGACCAGGTGGTGGACTACCCCTCCTGGGAGACCCTGCCGCACGAGCGCCTCAGCCCGCGCAGCGACACCGTCGGCCGCCGGATCGCCGTCCTGCGCCGCCTCGCGCACCCCCGCGCGGACGACCCGGCCGCCGGGCCCGTCTCGGTGGTCGTGGCCCCCATCCGCTCCGTGCTCCAGCCGCAGGTCAAGGGGCTGGGCGACCTCGTACCGGTCAGCCTGCGCCACGGCGAGAGCACCGACCTCGGCGCCGTCACCGAAGCCCTGGCGGCGGCCGCGTACGCCCGCGTGGAGCTGGTCGAGAAGCGCGGGGAGTTCGCCGTGCGCGGCGGCATCCTCGACGTGTTCCCGCCCACCGAGGAGCACCCGCTGCGCGTGGAGTTCTGGGGTGACGAGGTCGAGGAGATCCGTTACTTCAAGGTCGCCGACCAGCGCTCCCTGGAGATCGCCGAGCACGGCCTGTGGGCCCCGCCCTGCCGGGAGCTGCTGCTGACCGACCAGGTGCGCGAGCGGGCCGCCGCCCTCGCCGAGGCCCACCCCGAGCTGGGCGAACTGCTGCACAAGATCGCCGAGGGGATCGCGGTCGAGGGCATGGAGTCCCTCGCGCCCGTCCTCGTCGACGACATGGAGCTGCTCCTGGACGTCCTGCCGGCCGGGTCCATGGCCGTGGTCTGCGACCCCGAGCGGGTCCGCACCCGGGCCTCCGACCTGGTGGCCACCAGCCAGGAGTTCCTCATGGCCTCCTGGGCGGCCACCGCCGGCGGCGGCCAGGCCCCCATCGACGTGGGCGCGGCCTCGCTGCGCGGCATCGCGGACGTCCGCGACCACGCCCGCGAGCTCGGCATGATGTGGTGGTCGGTGTCCCCCTTCGCGGCGGACGACTCCGACCTGGCCCAGGACACCCTCAAGCTCGGCATGCACGCCCCCGAGGCGTACCGCGGCGACACCGCCCGCGCGCTCGCCGACACCAAGGGCTGGCTCGCCGACGGCTGGCACACCGTCTACCTCACCGAGGGCCACGGCCCGGCCGCCCGCACCGTCGAGGTGCTCGGCGGCGAGGGCATCCCGGCGCGGCTGGCGGCCGACCTGACGACCCTGGAGCCGTCCCTCGTCCACGTCTCCTGCGCCTCCCTCGACACCGGCTTCGTCGACCCGGGGCTGAAGCTCGCCGTCCTCACCGAGACCGACCTGACCGGCCAGCGCACCGCCACCAAGGACCTCGGCCGGATGCCCACCCGCCGCCGCAAGTCCATCGACCCCCTCACCCTGGAGACCGGCGACTACATCGTCCACGAGCAGCACGGCGTGGGCCGCTACATCGAGATGGTGCAGCGCACCGTGCAGGGCGCCACCCGCGAGTACCTCCTCGTCGAGTACGCCCCCGCCAAGCGCGGCCAGCCCGGCGACCGGCTGTACATCCCCACCGACCAGCTGGAGCAGGTCACCAAGTACGTCGGCGGCGAGGCCCCGACCCTGCACCGGCTCGGCGGCGCCGACTGGACGAAGACCAAGGCGCGGGCGAAGAAGGCCGTCAAGGAGATCGCCGCCGACCTGATCAAGCTGTACAGCGCGCGCATGGCGGCGCCCGGCCACAGCTTCGGCCCCGACACCCCCTGGCAGCGGGAGCTGGAGGACGCCTTCCCGTACGCGGAGACCCCCGACCAGCTCACCACCATCGCCGAGGTCAAGGAGGACATGGAGAAGTCCGTCCCCATGGACCGCCTGGTCTGCGGCGACGTCGGCTACGGCAAGACGGAGATCGCGGTCCGCGCGGCCTTCAAGGCGGTCCAGGACGGCAAGCAGGTCGCGGTCCTCGTCCCCACCACCCTGCTCGTGCAGCAGCACTTCGGCACCTTCTCCGAGCGCTACAGCCAGTTCCCCGTCAACGTGAAGGCGCTCTCCCGCTTCCAGACCGACACCGAGGCCAAGGCCACCCTGGAGGGCCTCAAGGAGGGCTCGGTCGACATCGTCATCGGCACGCACCGCCTCTTCTCGCAGGAGACCAAGTTCAAGGACCTTGGCCTGGTCATCGTCGACGAGGAGCAGCGGTTCGGCGTCGAGCACAAGGAGCAGCTGAAGAAGCTCCGCGCCAACGTGGACGTGCTGACCATGTCCGCCACCCCGATCCCGCGGACCCTGGAGATGGCGGTGACCGGCATCCGCGAGATGTCGACGATCACCACCCCGCCGGAGGAACGCCACCCGGTGCTCACCTTCGTCGGCCCGTACGAGGAGAAGCAGATCGGCGCGGCCATCCGGCGCGAGCTGCTGCGCGAGGGCCAGTGCTTCTACATCCACAACCGGGTCGAGTCCATCGACCGGGCGGCCGCCAGGCTGCGCGAGATCGTCCCCGAGGCGCGGATCGCGACGGCCCACGGGCAGATGTCCGAACAGGCCCTGGAACAGGTCGTGGTCGACTTCTGGGAGAAGAAGTTCGACGTCCTCGTCTCCACGACGATCGTCGAGTCGGGCATCGACATCTCCAACGCCAACACCCTCATCGTGGAGCGCGGCGACAACTTCGGCCTCTCGCAGCTGCACCAGCTGCGCGGCCGCGTCGGGCGCGGCCGCGAGCGCGGGTACGCGTACTTCCTCTACCCGCCGGAGAAGCCGCTGACGGAGACGGCGCACGAGCGGCTGGCCACCATCGCCCAGCACACCGAGATGGGCGCGGGCATGTACGTAGCGATGAAGGACCTGGAGATCCGCGGCGCGGGCAACCTGCTGGGCGGGGAGCAGTCCGGCCACATCGCGGGCGTCGGCTTCGACCTCTACATCCGGATGGTCGGCGAGGCCGTCGCCGACTACCGGGCCGCCGTGGAGGGCGGGGTGGAGGAGGAGCCGCCGCTGGAGGTGAAGATCGAACTGCCGGTCGACGCGCACGTCCCGCACGACTACGCCCCCGGCGAGCGGCTGCGCCTCCAGGCGTACCGGGCGATCGCCTCGGCGAACTCGGAGGCCGACATCAAGGCGGTTCGGGAGGAGCTCACCGACCGCTACGGCAAGCTCCCGGAGCCGGTGGAGAACCTGCTCCTGGTGGCGGGTCTGCGGATGCTGGCCCGCGCCTGCGGGGTCGGCGACATCACCCTCCAGGGCCCCAACATCCGCTTCGGCCCGGTGGAGCTGCGCGAGTCCCAGGAACTGCGCCTCAAGCGGCTCTACCCCGGCACGGTCCTCAAGCCGGCCACCTCCCAGATCCTGGTCCCCCGCCCCAAGACCTCCCGCGTGGGCGGCAAGCCCCTGGTCGGCCGCGAACTCCTGGCGTGGACGGGAGAGTTCCTCACCACCGTTCTCGGCTCGTGACCCCGGCCCCCGGGCCTGCCGGCCGGCAGGCCCGGGGGACAGGAGGGGCGGGGGAGGACGGTTGGGCAGCGAGGCTGCAACGGTTGGGGACATCCCCTCACGGGCGGCCGGAAACCGTGTATACGCTTCCTGCCGTCACCTTTTCCGTACGGCCCGTCAGGAGCAGCGATGCACGGCCACGGCATCCCGCCGCAGCAAGGCCCCCACGGCCACCGGCCCTTGTCCGGGGCGGCGCTGGCGCTGCGCGTGCTGTTCACGGCGTTGCCCCTTCTCACCTGCGGGTTCTTCGCCTGGGGCTCCCTGCTGCGGCTCGCCCTGCTCACCCGTAAGAGCCGGGACTGGGTGCTGCTGGTCGTCGGCGGGGTGCTGTCCGTCGTCTGGATCACCTTCATCGAGATGGACCCGACGGCCGAGACCGACGGCTGGCAGGGCAACCTCGGCGCGGGTGGCTCGATCTTCACCGGTTTCGCCGTCTGCGTGTACTACCTCGTCGCCGACATCCGCCACCACGAGACGAAGGCCCCGGCGGTGGCCGCCGCCCCCTGGTACCCGCCGCAGCAGCCGCAGACGGGCCCCTCCTACGGCTATCCGCCCGTCCCGCCGCAGCAGGCGCCCGCCCCCGTGCAGCCGCCGCGCATCGGGCAGGTCCGCGCCGAACTCGACGAGCTCAGCGAACTCCTGCGCAAGCAGACCCCGCAGACCCCGCCCGGCCCCCCGCGCCCCGGCGGCCCCTACCAGGACCCGAACAGCACGGCGATCCAGGACCCGCGGTGACCGTGACGACGACGGGCGAACGGATCATCGGCGAGCGCTACCAGCTCGCCACCCTCCTCGGCCAGGGCGGCATGGGCCAGGTGTGGACGGCCTACGACCAGCGCCTGGACCGCCGCGTCGCCGTCAAGCTGCTGCGCCCCGACAAGGTGGCCGGGCCCGGCACCGTCGCCGAGGAACTGCGCCGCCGCTTCGTCCGCGAATGCCGGGTCACGGCGCAGGTCGACCACCCCGGCCTGGTCACCGTCCACGACGCGGGCAACGACGGCGAGGAGCTGTACCTCGTCATGGGCTACGTCGAGGGCTCCAACCTCGCCGACCACCTCGCCGAGCACGAGCGCTACCCCTGGCCGTGGGCGGTCGCGGTGGCGGTGCAGCTGTGCGCGGTGCTGTCCGCCGTGCACGCGGTGCCGATCGTCCACCGCGACCTCAAGCCCCGCAACGTGATGGTCCGCCCGGACGGCACGGTCCTCGTCCTGGACCTCGGCGTCGCCTCCGTGATGGACACCGACACCACCCGCCTCACCAGCACCGGAACCCCCATCGGCAGCCCCGCGTACATGGCGCCCGAGCAGGCCATGGGCGGCGCGGTCGGCCCGTACACCGACCTGTACGCCCTCGGCGTGCTGCTGTACGAACTCCTCAGCGGCAACGTCCCCTTCGCCGGGTCCACCGCCCTCGGCGTACTGCACCGGCACCTGTACGAGCCCCCCGCCCCCGTACGCCCGCAGCGCCCGGAGATCCCGCAGGAGCTGGAGGCGGTGCTGATGCGCCTGCTCGCCAAGGACCCGCAGGACCGCCCGGGCTCCGCGCAGGAGGTCTACGAGGCCCTCGCCCCGCTGCTCCCGGCGCCCGGCAGCCGTCCCGTGGCCGGCCCCCTCGACCCCACCCGGCCGTTCCTGCGCCCGCAGGCGCCCTGGCCGGACCGGCCGGCCGCCGCCGTCCCCCCGATGCCGGCCACCGCACCGGCCCCGGCCCGGCCGGACATCCCCGGAGCGGTGGACGAGGCGCGCAAGCTGCTCGACCAGGGGCGGCTCACCCAGGCCGTGGACATCCTCGGCGGGATCCTCCCGGCGGCCGCCGCCGAGCACGGGGAACGCTCGCCGGTGGTGCGCAGCCTGCGCAAGCAGTACGCCGCCACGCTCATGGACGACGGCCAGTACCGCCGCGCCCTGCCCGAACTGAGGCGCCTCGCGGACGAGTTCCCAGCCGGGGACCCGCAGGCGCTGCGCTTCCGCTACGACGCCGCGCAGTGCCTGGAGCAGCTCGGCGAGCCCGCCGCGGCCCTGGCGGAATACCGGTCGCTGCTCCCGCTGTTCGAGAACCACTACGCCAACCCGGACCCGGGCCTGCCGCTGGAGGTCCGCCGCCGGATCGCGCACCTGCTGCTCTCCCTCGGGGACCGCGCGGCCGCCCACGACACCCTGCTCCGGCTCCTGTACGACGCGGACCGGGTGCACGGCCCGGCGCATCCGCTCCCGGTGGAGATCCGCCGGACCCTGCAGTGGCTGGGCCAGGTCCGCTGACCCCACACCGGCCCGGCCCGGGCCCCCTCAGCCGCGCCGGACGCGCGCCAGCAGCTCCGGGCGGCGCCTGAGCACCGCCAGGGCGGCCACCGTCAGCGCCGACAGCACCGCCAGGCCCGTGCCCGCCGCCAGCCCCGGCGGGGTGAACCCGCAGTGCAGGGTGGTGGTGCGCCCGTCCAGCGGCACGGCCAGCAGCCCCAGCCGGGCCCCGGCCGGCCGGCCGTCGCAGCTCCAGCCCGCGACGGCCGGTACCGCGACGACCGCGGTGCCGGTGCTGCCCGCCGGCAGGGTCGCCGTGAAGTCCGCGTCGCCGGCCCGGACCGAGGTGGCGGCCGGGCCGCGCAGGGCGGCCACCGCCGCGGTGAGCTTCGAGCGGTCCAGGCAGGACAGCGCCCACCGGGCGGGGGCCGGGCGGTCGAAGACCAGCTTCGAGGCGCTGCCGTGCGAGCGGCCCAGCGGCTGGAGCGCCGCCCGGTTCTTCGGCGGGCTGCCGTTCAGCCGGAAGGGGCGGCCGTCCGCGAGGCGGGCCGTCGCGTTGTACTCGGGCGCCCACAGGAAGGCGTCGGTCCCCGTCCGGCAGACCCCGGGCACGAGGGGGTCCTCGTACACCTTCGCGCCCAGCAGCAGCTCCTGGTTGGCGAACGGGGACTCGCCGAACTCCGGCGCCGGGCCCGCGGGCCGCACGGTGACCAGCGGCAGCGCCTCACCGCGGGCGATCTTCCCGTCCGGCTTCAGCCGCGCGCCGACCGAGAACAGCGCGTCCGTCACCGGATTGTCCAGGCTCTGCACGCTGCGCCCCCGCGAGGTCCAGCCCGCGCCCAGCGCCACCATCGTGCGGGTGAACACGTCCGGGGTGTGGCTGCTGTAGTAGGAGCCGCCCTCCCCGCCCAGCAGCAGCGGGTCGTTGCCCGACAGCGCGGGCCGGCCCGCGTCCGTGCGGTACGCCGGCCAGCCGTCGGCCCGGGTCAGGGCCCGCTCGCGGGAGGTGCTGGCGTGGGTCCAGGAGGGGTAGTCGTCCAGCCCCGCCAGCTTGCCCTTGTGCCCGTACGCCGTGGTCGCGGCGGCCTGCGCCACCAGGGCCGCCGCCAGTACGGCCGCCGCCGGCAGCAGCAGCCGCCGGTGGCGCAGCGCCCACCAGGCGCCCGCCGCCAGGGCCAGCCCGCCGCTGAACAGGGCGTAACCCCAGCCGGTGACCAGCGCGCTGCCCGCCCCCGCGCACGCCGCGGCCGCCGCCAGCAGCCCGGCCCCGCCCGCCAGCGCCCGCACCCCGTACGGCCCGGCGGCCAGCCCCGACCAGGCGGCGATGACCGCGATCCCGGCCAGCACGAAGGTCTGCCGGTACGGGCTGCCGTTCGGGGTGGCGAAGACGTGCCAGGCCAGATGGGTCGGCGCCCACTGCAAGGACAGCAGCACCGCCGCCACCAGCCCCGCCCACCACAGCCGGGTGCGCAGCGGCAGTGCCCGGTGGAAGGGCAGCGCCGTCACCAGCAGCAGGGTGCCCGTACCGATGAACACGGCGGGGGAGTTGAAGGAGTACGTGGCCGGCAGCAGCCGGGCGAACAGGTCCGGCCAGGGCGCCGGGGAGAACTCCTTGGACCAGCCCGGATACGCCTGCCGGGAGCTCAGGAACAGCGGCAGCAGCAGCGGCGCCGTCAGGGCCATGCCGAGCACGGTCGTCACCGCCGCCCGTCCGACCACCCGAAGCCGTACGCGCGCCCCCTCCCGGGTGAGCACCACCCGCACCACGAGCACCAGCGCCGCGCCCAGCGTGGCCATATAGGCGGTGTAGAAGTTCGCCGTCCAGCAGACGGCCACCACCCCCACCCCCAGCAGCGGCCGCCGCCCGCGCAGCGCCCACTCGCCGGTCAGGCACAGCAGCGGGAAGGCGATCAGCCCGTCCAGCCACATCGGGTTGTACGCGGCCTCGATCACCGACCAGCCGCACAGCGCGTACGAGGCCCCCAGCAGCCCCGCCGCCCACCACGGACCCGGCCGCTGGGACCGCAGCAGCCAGGCCATCGCGGCGGCGGCGGCCGCCATCTTCAGGACGGTGACGGCGTACACGGCGAGGTCGATGTCATGCCGCGGGAAGAGAGCGACCAACGGGGCGAAGGGGCTCGACAGGTACGTGCCGTAGTCCGCCAGGAAGCCGGTCCCGTACCCGGACTGCCAGTTGAACAGCAGTCCGCCCCGCGCCCGCCCGTGCAGCAGGTCCCACAGGTGCGCGTGGAAGGGCACGAACTGGTTGCCGAGGTCGTTGACGCTGCGGTGGCGGGGCCCGTACGGGAAGACCCGGGCGACGGCGTCCCCGGAGCACACGGCCACCGTCGTGACCAGGGCGGCGAACGCCGAGCCGAGCAGCCCCGGGCGGCGTCCGGAGCCGCGTGCGGGGGCCTGGGCGGGGCGCTGCGGGGTGTGGTGCGGGGCGAGTTGAGATGTCGACATGGTGGAACGACCTTCGCAGGAACGCGGAACTCCGCGATGGCCGGGGGGTGAACTCGTACCCCGACACCCTGGGAATCGTTGGTCGAACCGGTGGCTCGGGCCACCGTGACTGCATACCATCGATCACCGCACGGCCTTGTGCACCGACGCACAATCACCCGGCCCTGGAGGCTCCTTTGCACCGTCGCACAGCGCTCTCCGTATCCGCCGCCCTGCTCGCGGCGGCCCCCCTGCTGGCCGCCTGCTCGGGCGGGACCCGTCCCGGTACCGCGGCCGTCGTCGGCGGCGAGCGCATCACCACCTCCGCGCTCCAGGCCCAGGTCAACGACGTCCGCACCGCGCAGAACCGTTCCGAGCAGGGGGCGCGGCTGATCGGGGCGACCGCCGGGCTGGAGCGGCTCAAGCTCAACAAGATGATCCAGAGCGCGGTCCTGGAGCGGGCGGCCGACGACGCCGGGCTGAGCGTGAGCCCCAAGGAGATCGAGGACGTCCGCAAGGCGCAGCTCCAGCAGGTCGGCGGCGAGAAGGCGCTCGCCGCGGCGGCGCTGGAGCAGGCGCAGCTGGCCCCGGACCAGATCGACGCCGACACCCGCTTCAAGCTGCTGCGCGACAAGCTCTTCGCGCACTACGGCAGCCAGGACAAGGCGCTGGTGAAGCTCGGGGAGGCCGCGAAGGCCCTGCACATCGAGGTCAACCCGCGCTACGGCCGCTGGGACGAGAAGCAGATCCTGCTCGGCGACCAGCAGACGCCGTGGATCACCCAGCGGACGATGCCCGAGGCGGCCCCCGCCGGAGCCTGACGCCCGGGGGCGGGGGTAGGTTCGGAGGGTGACCGACCACACCGCCGAACCCGTCCCCGCCGCTGGATCTCCTCGTGCCGTTCCCGACGCCGTTCCGGCCGCCGTTCCCGGAGCCGTTCCCGACGCCGGGCGGATCGTCCTGCTGACCGCCAGCCACCGGGTCGCCCCCGGACTGCTGTCCTGGCCGGCCTGGCAGGTCCTGCACGCCGCGGACCGGGTGCTGTGCGCGGACCCGGGTCACCCGCAGCTCCCTTACCTGCGCGAAGCCGGGGTGGAGGTGGCGCGGGAGGCCCCCGACGCCGCCGCTCTCGTCGATGCCTGCGCCGGGGGCCGCACCATCGTGGTGATCCCGTCCGGCGAGGGCGACCAGCGGCTGACCGACGGTCTGGCCCGGCTGGCCGGCTCGGGCCGGGTGGCCATGCCGGACCTGGAGCTGCTGCCGGGTTCGTACGATCTGCCGGGGGCGCGGCTGCTGGACCTCGTACAGGTGATGGACCGGGTGCGCCGCGAGTGCCCGTGGACCTCCCGGCAGACGCACGAGGGGCTGGTGAAGTACGCCATCGAGGAGGCGTACGAGCTGGTCGAGGCGATCGAGGACGGCGACCGGGAAGCGCTGCGCGAGGAGCTGGGGGACGTGCTGCTCCAGGTGGTCTTCCACGCGCGCATCGCCGAGGAGGGCGGTGAGGGGGAGGACGCGGAGCCCTTCTCCGTCGACGACGTCGCCGGCGACCTGGTCGACAAGCTGGTCCGCCGCCACCCCCATGTCTTCGGGGACGCGACGGCCGAGTCCCCCGAGGACGTCAGCGCGCACTGGCAGGCCACCAAGGCGGTCGAGAAGCAGCGGGAGTCGGTCACCGACGGGATCCCGCTGGGCCAGCCCGGACTGGCGCTCGCGGCGAAGCTGGCCGGCCGGGCCCGCGCGGCCGGGCTCCCGGTGGACATCCCGCGCGGCGAGGGCATCGGCTACGAACTGCTGGCGCTCGCGGCGCGGGCCGAGGCGTCGGGCACCGACCCCGAGACGGCCCTGCGCGCGGCGGCCCGCGCCTACCGCGACGCCATCCGGGCGGCGGAACACCTCGACCCGTAGCCCCGGCCCGTCCCGGACCCTGCCCGGCCGTCACCGCGTGCGGGGTGAGCGGCGGGGGCCGGGATACCGTCGGCGGGTGCATGAGCAGACCCCCGACACCGCCCCCGCCCTCTTCGGCTGGGAGTTCGCCACCGATCCCTACCCCGCCTACGCCTGGCTGCGCGAGCACGCCCCGGTGCACCGGGCCACGCTGCCCAGCGGGGTCGAGGCGTGGCTGGTGACCCGGTACGCCGACGCCCGTCAGGCCCTCGCCGACCAGCGGCTGAGCAAGAACCCGGCGCACCACGCGGAGCCGGCGCACGCCAAGGGCAAGACCGGGATCCCGGGGGAGCGCAAGGCGGAGCTGATGACCCACCTGCTCAACATCGACCCCCCGGACCACACCCGGCTGCGCCGGCTGGTGTCGAAGGCGTTCACCCCCCGCCGTGTCGCGGAGTTCACCCCGCGGGTGCAGGAGCTGACCGACCACCTCATCGACAAGATCGTCGAGAAGGCCGGGACCGCGGAGAAGGGGGAGGCGGACCTCATCCACGAGTTCGCCTTCCCGCTCCCCATCTACGCCATCTGCGAGATGCTCGGCGTCCCGCGCGAGGACCAGGACGACTTCCGCGACTGGGCCGGGATGATGATCCGCCACGGCGGCGGTCCGCGCGGCGGGGTCGCCCGTTCCGTGAAGCGGATGCGCACCTATCTCGGGGAACTCATCCACCGTAAGCGGGACGATCTGGGCAATGACCTCATCTCTGACCTGATCCGGGCGAGCGACCACGGCGACCACCTGACGGAGGCCGAGGCCACCGCCATGGCCTTCATCCTCCTGTTCGCCGGCTTCGAGACGACGGTCAACCTCATCGGCAACGGCGTCCACTCCCTCTTCATGAACCCCGGCCAGCGCGTCCGCCTCCAGGACTCCCTCGCCGCGGGCGAGACCGCGCTGCTGGAGACCGGGATCGAGGAGCTGCTGCGCTACGACGGCCCGGTGGAGCTGGCCACCTGGCGGTTCGCCACCCGGCCGCTGACCCTCGGCGGGCAGGAGATCGCCGTCGGCGACCCCGTCCTCGTCGTCCTCGCGGCGGCCGACCGCGACCCGGCCCGCTTCACCGACCCGGACACCCTCGACCTCTCCCGGAGTGACAATCAGCACCTCGGATACGGGCACGGAATCCACTACTGCCTCGGCGCCCCGCTGGCCCGCCTGGAGGGCCAGACGGCGCTCGCGACTTTGCTGAAGCGTCTGCCGGATCTGGAACTTGCCGTTCCCCCCGCGGACCTGCGCTGGCGCGGCGGACTCATCATGCGGGGCCTGCGCACCCTCCCCGTCCGCTTCACAGTCCCGAACGTCCGGGACGGGCGCGAAGCCCGGTGAGGCGCCCGGCGGGGCCGCGGAACTGACCGGAATTCAGTCTTCGGCCGAACTTGTGACATCCGTTCGAAGGCGGCTAGGTTCTGCCGTTACCCCGCCGTTATACGAAAGGTGCAGCCTCATGCTTCCCGGGAACGGCCGCCACAGACGCCCCCGTCAGGTCCCCGCCCTCGTCGTCACAGCAGGAGTGACGGGCTCGGCCCTGGCCCTGCCGCTGCTCGCCGCCACCGGCGCGAACGCGGCCGACACAGCGACGTGGGACAAGGTCGCCGACTGCGAGAGCGGCGGCACCTGGAGCGCCAACTTCGGCAGCGGGGCCTACGGCGGGCTGCAGTTCACCCTGGAGCAGTGGAAGAACGCGGGCGGGCTGGAGTACGCCGAGCGCCCCGACCTCGCGAGCCGCTCGCAGCAGATAGCGGTCGCCGAGCGGGTGCTGGCGTCCCAGGGCCCCGAGGCGTGGCCGCTGTGCTCCGCCTCGGCGGGGCTGTCGAAGAACGGGCCGAAGGCCGACGTGGACACGGGCACCTCCAAGACCCCCGGGCCCGTCGGCTCCACCCCGACGCGTCCGGACTTCTCGGTGCCGGCCACCGGCGGGGACGGGCCCTCCACCGACTTCGGCGCGCCCACCCCGGCGCCCGGTACGCCGGCCCCCGGCGTGCTGCCGGACTACCCGCTCGGCGCCGTCAGCGGACTGCCCGTCATGCCCGAGCCGGACTACACCGTGCCGTCCACCCCGACCACCGGCCCCACCCCGACGCCCGCCACGCCGACGCCCACCAGCCCGGCGAACCCGGGCAACCAGGGCAACACCAACAACCCGGGCAACACGGGCAATTCCAGCAACCCGGCCGACCCGACGGCCCCCGCCACCACCCCTGCCACCCCGGGCGGGGCGACGCCCACGGTCCCCGCCACCCCGGGCGCCACCCCCTCCGCCTCCCCCACTCCGGCCGCCGGGGCCTCGGACGGTGGCGGCAAGCACCGCGGCCCCGCCGCCCTGGAGGTGCCGGCCGCCCCTGGCACGGCGTCAGCCGCCGCCCAGGACCCCACGTACACGGTGAAGCCGGGCGACAGCCTGACGGCCATCGCGGACGCCAACGGGCTCAAGGGCGGCTGGACCGCCCTCTACCAGGCCAACGAGCACGTCATCGGCACGGACGCGGACCTCATCAAGCCCGGCCAGAACCTGGATCTAACCAAGGAATAGGGGTAGTTCGGGCACCGATTATGGGCTGAATGTCCGTTATCGGAAAGTGAGACATGCATCTCTTCAGGACAACTGGCGTGTCTCGTTCCGGAACTTCCGCAAACCCCGTTCCGACCTGCGCAAACGTGCTCTTGAGGAACGCAAGTAGGCCGGTTTCTCCCCAAAATCACACGTTGAACATCGGGGAGAGACCTGTCTACCTTCTGAGTCGCCCGCCACCGCGGGCTCCTTCGACCGCATCGCCGAATCCTGCCGGCGGCCGGAGGGAACAGTCGTCGCGCAAGCGCCGTTGGCAGGAGCGGGGGAACCAAGGTAGGCGCCGGGAAAGGCCGTTGAGAGACGGCCCGCTGTACCGGCTTGGGGTGAAGACGCGCAACTGCGCGGCCGGGCAACTCATCCGCCCGAACCCGACAGCTCACCTCGAAGGCGTCGGTGAGGAGAACTCCATGCTGCTTTCCGGCAAGGGCAAGCACCGCCGCGGCTCCAAGGCCGTCCGTATCGTCACGCTCGCCGGTGTCGCCGGTGTGGCCGTCGCCGCCCCGCTGATGGCGGCCGGCTCCGCCAGCGCCGCGACCGTCTCGGAGTGGGACAAGGTCGCCTCGTGCGAGTCCGGCGGCAACTGGTCCATCAACACCGGCAACGGTTACTACGGCGGCCTCCAGTTCTCCGCCTCCACGTGGGCCGCGTACGGCGGCAAGGCGTACGCCGCGCAGGCCAACCAGGCCACCAAGTCCCAGCAGATAGCCATCGCCGAGAAGGTCCTCAAGGGCCAGGGCAAGGGCGCCTGGCCGTCCTGCGGCGTCGGCCTGTCCAACTCGGCCTACAACGGCGGCGGCTCGACCACCACCCCGGCCAAGCCGAAGCCGGAGACCAAGCCGGCCCCGGCCAAGCCCGCCCCGGCGAAGCCCTCCGCCCCGAAGGCCGACACCGAGACCAAGAGCACCGGCTCCGGCTCCGGCTGGACCCCGTCCAAGCCCGCCCCGGCCAAGCCGTCCGCCCCGAAGACCCAGACCCCGGCGACCGGCAACGGCTCGTACACGGTCCGGGAGGGCGACACCCTCGGCACCATCGCCGAGGCCAACGGCGTCAAGGGCGGCTGGGAGAAGCTGTTCGACCTGAACAAGGACACCGTCCAGGACGCCGACCTGATCTTCCCGGGCCAGAAGCTGAAGCTCAGCTGAATCCCCGCGTAACACCTGGCACCACCCGCACCACCAGGTACGGCTGAGGCATCGTCGCCCGGCGCGCATCCCGCGCGCCGGGCTTCGCCATGTCCGCGGCCAGGGCCCCCGTGCCAGGGGGCTATGTCCTGGAAGGCGGGTATTCGGACCCTTTTTCGTCCCAGGACCCGGGCGGTCGGCGGGCCCACCGCCCGGAGCCGGTTAGGCTCTAGTCGGCGAGGCCGTCCCAGGCCCCACGCCACCGCACACCCAGCGTCACATCCCAGAAGGAGATGCTCGTGCCGTCCATCGACGTCGTCGTAGCCCGGGAAATCCTGGACTCCCGAGGCAACCCCACGGTCGAGGTCGAGGTGGGCCTCGACGACGGCAGCACCGGCCGTGCTGCCGTTCCGTCCGGCGCCTCCACCGGTGCCTTCGAGGCCATCGAGCTCCGTGACGGTGACCCCAACCGTTACATGGGCAAGGGTGTCGAGAAGGCCGTCCTCGCGGTCATCGAGCAGATCGGCCCGGAGCTCGTCGGCTACGACGCCACCGAGCAGCGCCTGATCGACCAGGCCATGTTCGACCTCGACGCCACCGACAACAAGGGCTCCCTCGGCGCCAACGCCATCCTCGGCGTCTCCCTCGCCGTCGCCCACGCCGCGTCCGAGGCGTCGGACCTGCCGCTCTTCCGCTACCTCGGCGGCCCGAACGCGCACCTGCTGCCCGTCCCGATGATGAACATCCTCAACGGTGGGTCGCACGCCGACTCCAACGTGGACATCCAGGAGTTCATGATCGCCCCGATCGGCGCGGAGTCCTTCTCCGAAGCGCTGCGCTGGGGTGCGGAGGTCTACCACACCCTCAAGAAGGTCCTCCACACCAAGGGCCTGTCCACCGGCCTGGGCGACGAGGGCGGCTTCGCCCCGAACCTGGAGTCCAACCGCGCCGCGCTCGACCTCATCATCGAGGCCATCAAGCAGGCCGGCTACACCCCCGGCAAGGACATCGCGCTCGCGCTCGACGTCGCCGCGTCCGAGTTCTACAAGGACGGCAAGTACGAGTTCGAGGGCCAGTCCCGCTCGGCCGCCGAGATGACCGACTACTACGCCGAGCTCGTCGAGGCGTACCCGCTCGTCTCCATCGAGGACCCGCTCTTCGAGGACGACTGGGCCGGCTGGAAGACCATCACCGACCGCCTGGGCGCCAAGGTCCAGATCGTCGGCGACGACCTCTTCGTCACCAACCCCGAGCGCCTGGCCCGCGGTATCGAGGAGGGCTCCGCGAACGCCCTGCTCGTCAAGGTGAACCAGATCGGTTCGCTGACCGAGACCCTCGACGCCGTCGAGATGGCCCAGCGCAACGGCTTCAAGTGCATGATGTCCCACCGCTCCGGCGAGACCGAGGACGTCACCATCGCCGACCTCGCCGTCGCGGTGAACTGCGGACAGATCAAGACCGGCGCCCCGGCCCGCTCCGACCGCGTCGCCAAGTACAACCAGCTGCTGCGCATCGAGGAGATCCTCGACGACGCCGCCGTGTACGCCGGCCGCAGCGCCTTCCCGCGCTTCAAGGGCTGAGTCCTCGCCTGCCTCCCTACGTCCCCGCACTCGGTCCCGTACCGTGTGCGGGGACGTATTGCGTAGCGCGCACCAGGGGAGGCGGATCAATGGCCAGGAACCGGGATCGGTTCTCCACCTTCTCCACGGCGACCAGGCTCCGGCAGCTCGGCGAGCGGACCGCGGCCCACGTCTACCGCTCGCAGTCCCGCCGGGTCGTGCGCCGCAGCAGGCTCACCGGCCGGGCGGCGCTGCTGGTGCTCGTCCTCTGTACGCTGGTCGTCGCCCTCGCGTACCCGATGCGCCAGTACGTCTCCCAGCGCTCGGAGATCGCGGACCAGCAGCGGGCCGCCGCCACCGCGCGCAAGCGCCTGGAGCAGCTCCGCGACGAGAAGGCACGCTGGCAGGACCCCGCCTACGCGGAGCAGCAGGCGCGCAAGCACCTGCACTTCCTGCGGCCGGGGGAGGTCGGCTACATCATGACCGACCCCGGGGCCGCGGCCGCGGAGCACCGCCGCGGCGGCCAGGGCGGATCCGACCGCCCCTGGTACTCCAACGTCTGGGACGGGGTCGACAAGGCCGACCGCCCCGGCGACTGACCACCCATCACGACCGTCCCGTACGGGCGGCCGCCACGACCGCCCGTACCACCGAACGAAGAGACTCCCTCCAGGCATGCAGACGCCCCCGCCCCAGACCGACCGGACCGAGCCGACCGCCGCCGACATCGAGGCGTTCGAGCAGCAGCTCGGCCGCCCGCCGCGCGGGCTGCGCGCCATCGCGCACCGTTGCCCCTGCGGCCAGCCCGATGTCGTCGAGACGGCCCCGCGCCTCCCGGACGGCACCCCCTTCCCGACGCTGTACTACCTCACCTGCCCGCGCGCGGCCTCCGCGATCGGCACGCTGGAGGCCAACGGCGTGATGAAGGAGATGCAGGCCCGCCTCGCCGAGGACCCGGAGCTCGCCGCCGCCTACCGCCGGGCGCACGAGGACTACATCCAGCGGCGCGACGCCATCGAGGTGCTCCAGGGCTTCCCGAGCGCCGGCGGCATGCCGGACCGGGTGAAGTGCCTGCACGTGCTGGTCGGCCACTCGCTGGTGGCCGGGCCCGGGGTGAACCCGTTCGGCGACGAGGCGCTGGCGATGCTGCCCGAGTGGTGGGCCAAGGGCGCCTGCGTCACCCCGTGCGGGGAGAAGGCGCAGCAGGAGGGCGAGAGCGCATGACCCGGGTCGCCGCCGTCGACTGCGGTACGAACTCCATCCGCCTCCTCGTCGCCGACTGCCACCCGGACACCGGCGAGCTCGTCGAGCTCGACCGCCGGATGCAGGTCGTCCGGCTCGGCCAGGGCGTGGACAAGACCGGCCGGCTGGCCCCGGAGGCGCTGGAGCGCACCTTCGCGGCCTGCCGCGAGTACGCCCAGGTGATCAAGGAGCTGGGCGCCGAGCGGGTCCGCTTCGTGGCCACCTCGGCCTCGCGCGACGCCGAGAACCGCGAGGACTTCGTCCGGGGCGTCCTGGACATCCTGGGCGTGGAGCCCGAGGTGATCTCCGGGGACCAGGAGGCGGAGTTCTCCTTCACCGGCGCCACCAAGGAGCTCACCGGCGACACGGCGCTGGAGCGGCCGTTCCTGGTCGTGGACATCGGCGGCGGCTCGACCGAGTTCGTGGTCGGCGAGGAGCACGTGCGGGCCGCCCGCTCGGTCGACGTGGGCTGCGTCCGGATGACCGAGCGGCACCTGGTGGTGGACGGCGAGGTCACCGACCCGCCGGCCGCCGAGCAGATCGCCGCCATGCGCGCCGACATCGAGGCGGCCCTGGACCTGGCCGCCGAGGCGGTCCCCCTGGGCGAGGCCCGCACCCTGGTGGGCCTGGCGGGCTCGGTGACCACGGTCGCCGCGATCGCCCTGGGCCTGGAGCGGTACGAGTCGGCCCGCATCCACCACGCCCGCGTCTCCTACGACCAGGTCCGCGAGATCAGCACCCGCATGCTGACGGCCACCCACGCCGAACGCGCGGCCATCCCGGTGATGCACCCCGGCCGCGTCGACGTGATCGGCGCCGGCGCCCTGGTCCTCCTCGCGATCATGGAACGCGTCGGCGCGTCGGAGGTGGTGGTCTCGGAACACGACATCCTGGACGGCATCGCCTGGTCGGCGGCCTGAGGGGCGGCACCACGGAGCGGCGGCGCCCCGGTCGGCCGACCGGGGCGCCGCCGTCGCCTTCAGAGGGTGCGGTAGACGTCCCGGCGGTCGGCGGCCTTGACGACGGGGACGACGAGCTCTCCGTCCAGCACCCGATGGGCGATCCGGTAGCTGCCCACCCGGAGCCGGTAGAGGCCGGACGGCCCGGTGAGTTTCTCGATGTCTGCGTCCTCGCGGTAGGGACCGTCCCCCAGGGCGGTCAGCGCGGCGAGGATGCGCGTGGCGGCGGGCTTGTCGATCGCTCGAAGTTGTCGTCGCGCCGCGGTGGTGAAGCGGAACGCGCACTTCACGCTGCGCCGTCACCCCGTTCGCTGAAGAGGTCGGCCAGCAGCTCGGCCATGGTCACGGTCGGGCCGCCTTCGGCCAGCACGGCCAAACGTGTACACGCACGGGGTGGCGCCGAACGGACGGGCCGCCGCGTGGACCGAACCTTGAGCCGGTCGAGGCGGGTTCTGTGGCCGGGGTCGTGCCGGGGTGTGGCCGAATATCGGGTTCCGCCTGATGAGTGGCTGGTGGGGCGGGGGAGGGGGTCCGGGGCGGGGGCAGTGCGGGGGTCGCGCGGGGGTGGGCGGGCGGCCGAAAAGGCGCTGCTCGGCAAGAAGTTCGTGAAGTTCTTCACAAGGAAAAAGGGCCCTCCGGGTCAACAAGAGGGCCCTTCGACGGGTTCTCCAGGGTCGCAGGGTCGTTTCAGCACCTGTTTGTGCGATGCGGGGCCGCTGCGGGTTTCGTATCAGAGGTAAGGACGAACGCCAGTGGTCCAGTCCGGTCCGGGGGCTGGAGGCCAGTTCAGGGCGGGTGGACAACGAAATCCGTGCCACCGTGGTTCCCGTTGCGTGCCATGATCTGGGTCACGCGGGGCGCGCAGTGTAGCAGAGCTCTCCCAGGTTCTTGTGAAGGGGCTCACGAGCATCACTCCTTGGGGTGCTGGATACTCATCTCATGAGCACCACGGAGCGTCCCAGGATCCTCGTTGTAGGAGGTGGGTACGTAGGTCTGTACGCGGCCAAGCGCATCATGAAGAAGATGCGCTACGGCGAGGCGACCGTCACGGTCGTCGACCCGCGCTCGTACATGACCTACCAGCCCTTCCTCCCCGAAGTGGCCGCAGGCAGCATCTCGCCTCGGCACGTCGTCGTCCCGCTGCGACGCGTGCTGCCCAAGGCTGAGGTTCTCACCGGCCGGGTCACCAGCATCGACCAGGACCGCAAGGTCGCCGTCGTCACGCCGCTCGTCGGCGAGGCGTACGAGCTGCCCTTCGACTACCTGGTGATCGCGCTCGGCGCCGTCTCGCGCACCTTCCCGATCCCCGGCCTGGCCGAACAGGGCATCGGTATGAAGGGCGTCGAGGAGGGCATCGGTCTGCGCAACCACGTCCTCGAACAGCTCGACAAGGCGGAGTCCACGACGGACGAGAACGTCCGCCGCAAGGCCCTCACCTTCGTCTTCGTCGGCGGCGGCTTCGCCGGCGCCGAGACGATCGGCGAGGTCGAGGACATGGCCCGCGACGCCGCGAAGTACTACGCCACGATCAAGCGCGAGGACATGCGCTTCATCCTGGTCGACGCGGCCGACAAGATCCTTCCCGAGGTCGGGCCCAAGCTCGGCACCTGGGGCAAGGAGCACCTGGAGTCGCGCGGCATCGAGATCTACCTCAACACCTCCATGGACTCCTGCGTGGACGGCCACGTGGTGCTGAAGAACGGCCTCGAGGTCGACTCCAACACCATCGTGTGGACCGCCGGCGTCAAGCCGAACCCGGCGCTGGCCCGCTACGGCCTGCCGCTCGGCCCGCGCGGCCACGTGGACACCGCCCCGACCCTCCAGGTCCAGGGCACCGACTACATCTGGGCCGCCGGCGACAACGCCCAGGTCCCGGACGTCGCCGCCCGCAAGGCCGGCGTCGAGAACGCCTGGTGCCCGCCGAACGCCCAGCACGCGCTGCGCCAGGCCAAGGTCCTCGGCGACAACGTGGTCTCCGGTATGCGGGGCTTCCCGCAGAAGGAGTACGCGCACTCCAACAAGGGTGCGGTGGCCGGCCTCGGCCTCCACAAGGGCGTGGCGATGATCGTCATGGGCAAGATGAAGATCAAGCTCAAGGGCCGTCTCGCCTGGTACATGCACCGTGGCTACCACGGCATGGCCATGCCGACCTGGAACCGCAAGATCCGCGTCTTCGCGGACTGGACCCTCGGTATGTTCCTCAAGCGTGAGGTCGTCGCCCTCGGCGCCCTGGAGACCCCGCGCGAGGAGTTCTACGAGGCCGCCAAGCCGGCGCCGGCTCCGGCCGCCGCCGCTGCCCCGGCCGAGAAGGCCAAGGCGTCCTGACCCGGGGCACGGCTCCGGGTACCTGAGTACGACCCCGCAGGGGCCGTCCGCCATCCGTGGTGCGGGCGGCCCCTTCGGCGTACTCCGGCGCGGGCGCCGGTGCACGGGCACGGGCGCCGGTGCACGGCAGGGTCAAGGTGTGCTCAAGGTGCGGTCCAGGTGGGTGCCGCCGGCGAATGGCGCCGATCGCGGATGGGTAGCCCGTGGTCGGAACACCTTGGAGGTGCCTCGATGAACGACGCCGCGCCGCGGCTGGCAGCCCTTGCCGAAACCCTGCTGGGCGCCCCCCTGCCCGTCCGCATACGTGCCTGGGACGGCAGCGAGGCCGGCCCGCCGACCGGCCCCGCACTGGTGCTGACCCACCGGCGCGCCCTGCGTCACATGCTGTGGAAGCCCGGCGAGCTGGGGCTGGCCCGCGCCTGGGTGGCCGGGGACCTGACCGTCGAAGGCGACCTCTTCGAGGCGCTGGACCGGGTGGCCGGCCTGGTCTGGGAGCGCGAGCACACCGCAGCGCCCGCCCCCGTCCGCCGCCCCCGCGCCGGCCTGGCCAAGCTCGCCGCGCTGCGCCCGCACCTGCCCGCGCGCGCCTCGGGCTTCGCCGGCACCGCCGCGCTGCTGCGCGACCCGGCGACCCGGGCCGCCGTGCGGGAGCTCGTGGCCCTGGCCCGCCCCTGGACCCGGCCGGCGCCGCCGCCGGAGGAGGCCGTCCGCCCGGGCGGGACCCGCCACACCAAGAGCCGCGACCGCGACGCCATCAGCCACCACTACGACGTGGGCAACACCTTCTACGAGCGGGTCCTGGGCCCCTCGATGGTGTACTCCTGCGCCTACTGGACCGAGGGCGGCACCCTGGAGGACGCCCAGCGCGACAAGCTGGACCTGGTCTGCCGCAAGCTCGCCCTGCTGCCCGGCCAGCGGCTCCTGGACGTCGGCTGCGGCTGGGGCTCGATGGCCCTGCACGCCGCCCGCGAGTACGGGGTCCAGGTCACCGGCATCACCCTCTCCACCGAACAGGCCGCCTACGCCCGCAAGCGGATCGCCGAGGAGGGCCTGACCGACCGGATCGAGATCCGCGTCCAGGACTACCGGGACGTCAAGGACGGCCCCTACGACGCCATTTCCTCCATCGGCATGGCCGAACACGTCGGCTCGGAGCGCTACCGCGAGTACGCGGGCATCCTGCACGCGCTGCTGGTCCCCGGCGGCCGCCTGCTCAACCACCAGATCGGCCGGCCGCCAGAGCCCGACGAAGCGGCGTACGAGATCGACGAGTTCATCGACGCCTACGTCTTCCCCGACGGGGAGCTCTCCCCGGTCGGCACCACCGTCGGCGAGCTGGAGAAGGCCGGATTCGAGGTCCGCGACGTGGAGGCGCTGCGCGAGCACTACGCGCTGACCCTGCGGGCCTGGGTGACGCGGCTGGAGGAGCACTGGGACGAGGCCGTACGGCTCACCTCGCCGGGCAGGGCCCGGGTCTGGCTGCTGTACATGGCGGCCTCCGCGCTGGGCTTCGAGCACGCCCGCCTCGGGGTCAACCAGATCCTGGCGGTGAAGCCGGAGGCCGGCGGGGTCTCCCGGATGCCGCTGCGCTCGCGCGTCTGGGGCGGCGCGTAGCCCCGCGGCGCCGCCACGGCGACAACGCGAAGGGTCCCGGGGCGTGTCGCCCCGGGACCCTTCGCGTGTGCCGCCCGCTGCCCTACTCGGTCTTGATCGCGGTCAGCATGTTCAGCCGGGCGGCGCTGCGGGCCGGCCACATGGCGGCGAGCACACCGACGACGGCGGCCAGCAGGAGGAAGACGCCGAGCCGGCCGTACGGGACGATCAGCTCGTAGTCCGGCACCGCCTTGGCGAGGGTCGTGCCCACGGCCCAGGCCAGGAAGAGGCCGATGCCCATGCCGAGGACCGCGCCGAACAGCGAGATCACCACGGACTCCAGCCGGATCATGTTCTTGACCCGCGCCCGGTCGAGGCCGATCGCCCGCAGCATGCCGATCTCCTGGGTCCGCTCGAAGACGGACATGGCCAGGGTGTTGACCACGCCGAGCACCGAGATGATCAGCGCCATGCCGAGCAGGCCGTACATGATGTTCAGCATCATGTTGATGACGCCGCCCATCTCGTTGCGCATGTCCTGCTGGGTGGCGACGGTCATCGCCGGGTTCTTGCCGAGGGCGTCGATGACGGCCTGCTGCCCGGCCTTGGAGCCGCCGGCGGTGGCGTTGACGTAGACCTCGCGGACGTACTGCTGGTCGGAGTGGGAGCTGAGGATGGCGTTGTCCAGGACGTAGGGGGACAGCAGCCCCTCCAGGTCCTTGTAGACGGCGCCGACCTTGAGGGCGCCCTTGCTCCCGTCCTCGAACTGCACCTGGAGGGTGGAGCCGACGCTGAGGTGCTGCTTCTTCGCGGTGCTCTCGGCCACGGCGGTCTCGCCCTTGCCGAGGGCGGTCAGGGAGCCGGCCGTGACGTCGATGCGGAGGAGCTCGCCGATGGCGGCGGGGTTGACGCCGGAGACGGAGCGGTAGCTGTCACCGATCTTGACGTAGCCGTCGGCCTGCGGGGAGACCGCCTTGATGCCGGGGGCCTTGGCCAGGGTCTCGGCCACGGACTTGTCCAGGCCGCCGATGCCGCCGGCCATGGAGACCTTGTAGTCGGCCTTCAGCTTGTCGGTGCTCATCCGGTCCACGGCGGCGCCCATGGTGATGCCGAGCACCGACAGGGTGGTGACCAGGGTCAGGCCGATGGCCAGGGAGGCCGCGGTGACGGCGGTGCGGCGCGGGTTGCGGACGGCGTTCTGCGCGGCGAGCTTGCCGGGGACGCCGAACACCTTCTGCAGCAGCGGCCGGACGGCCCCGATGACCGGCCGGGACAGCAGCGGCAGCAGCACGATCATGCCGATGAGCATCAGGGCGGCGCCGGCGCCGATGACCATACGGCCGTCGCCGCCCATGGACACGCCGAGGAAGACGACGCCGATGCCGGCGAGGCTGACGAGCGTGCCGAGGACGTTGCGCAGGACCAGGGACTTGGCGCTGGCCGGCAGGTGGGCGCTGCCCATGGCGGCGACGGGGGCGATCCGCCCGGTGCGCCAGGCCGGAACCAGCGCGGCGAGGGTGGTGACGACGACGCCGATGACCAGGGCGGCGACGACCGTGCCCGGGGCGATGACGAGGTCCCCGTCGGGGATCTTCGCGTCGAGGGAGTCCATCAGGGAGCGCATCCCGACCGCCAGGCCGACGCCGGCGGCCAGGCCGATCGCGGCGGAGGTGGCGCCGATGACCAGGGCCTCGGCGAGCACCGAGCGGATGACCTGGCCGCGCTTGGCGCCGACGGCGCGCAGCAGGGCCAGTTCCCTGGTGCGCTGGGCGACCAGCATGGTGAAGGTGTTGTAGATCAGGAAGACGCCGACGAAGAGGGAGATGCCGGCGAAGGCGAGCAGCATGGTGCTGAAGCTGCTCATCTGCTTCTCGATGTCCTTGGCCTGCTGGGCGGCGAGTTCCTTGCCGGTGCGGGCGGTGGTGTGCTTGTCGTCGAGCAGCGGCTTGACGTCGGCGAGCAGCTGGTCGGCGGAGGTGCCGGCGGTGGCGGCGACGGCGAGCTCGTCGTAGTAGCCGGGCTGGAGGTAGAGGCCCTGGGCGACCTTGGTGTCGAAGAGGACCAGGCTGCCGCCGGCGTTGACGGCGCCGTCCTCGGTGGTGAAGACGCCGGCGAGGGTGAACTCGCGGACGGGGCCGTTGGTGGCGACGCGGACCTTGTCGCCGGTCTTGTAGCCGCCCTTCGCCGCGGACGCCTTGTCGAGGGCGATCTGGTCGTCCTTGGCCGGTCCGGCGCCGTCGGTGAAGGTGTAGCGGGGGTCCTTGCCGTCCTTGGCGGGGACGAAGTTGGAGCCCTTGTTGGCCCAGCCGGAGCCGATCAGCTTGCCGTTCTCGTCGCCGACGCCGGCGAAGCCCGAGACGCGGCCGGAGACGCTGTCGACGCCCTTGACGGCCTTGACCTTCTCCAGGGTCTGCTGGCTGATGCCGGGCTCGCCCTTCTTGGTGCCGTCCTCGTCGCGGGAGGGGCCCGTGGAGGTGACGGAGACGGCTATGCCGTCGTAGCTCTTGGCGGACTGGCCGGAGAGGGCCTTGCCGAGGGTGTCGGTGAAGACGAGGGTGCCGGAGACGAAGGCGACGCCGAGGGTGACGGCGAGGACCGTCATCAGCAGCCGGGCCTTGTGCGCGAGGACGTTGCGCAGGGCGGTACGGAACATGGGGTTATCAGTCCTGGGCTGGAAGCTGGAGGTCGGTGCGTGGCTTCGGTGGTCCGCGAGCGGGCGACCGGTCAGCTGGTGCGGCCCTTGGCGTCGAACGCCTTCATCCGGTCGAGGACGCCGTCCGCGGTGGGCGCGTACATCTCGTCGACGATGCGGCCGTCGGCGAGGAAGATGACCCGGTCCGCGTAGGAGGCGGCGACGGCGTCGTGGGTGACCATGACGACGGTCTGGCCGTGCTCGCGCACCGAGTTGCGCAGGAAGCCGAGGACCTCGGCGCCGGAGCGGGAGTCGAGGTTGCCGGTGGGCTCGTCGCCGAAGATGATCTCGGGCCGGGCGGCGAGGGCGCGGGCCACGGCCACGCGCTGCTGCTGGCCGCCGGAGAGCTGCGTGGGGCGGTGGGAGAGGCGGCCGGAGAGGCCGACCATGTTCACGACGGTGTCCAGCCACTGCCGGTCGGGCTTGCGGCCGGCGATGTCCATGGGGAGCGTGATGTTCTCCAGGGCGGTCAGGGTCGGCAGCAGGTTGAACGCCTGGAAGATGAAGCCGATCTTGTCGCGGCGCAGCTGGGTGAGCTGCTTGTCCTTGAGGGAGCCGAGCTCGGTGTCGCCGATGCGCACCGATCCGCTGGAGAAGGTGTCCAGGCCCGCGACGCAGTGCATCAGCGTCGACTTGCCGGAGCCCGAGGGGCCCATGATCGCGGTGAACTGGCCGCGGCCGAAGTCCACGGAGACGTTGTCCAGCGCGACCACCTGCGTCTCGCCCTGGCCGTACACCTTGGACAGCTGCGTGGCGCGGGCGGCCACGGTCTGGGCGGTGTGCTGGGGGGCGTAGTTCATGGCGGTCACGGGGGACTCCTGTCGAGCGGTGGTGCTGCGCGGTGGCGGGACCCTTCCATCCTCACAGCGGCCTTACCCCCGGGGGATCAGCCGCGGTGCCCGTTCGACGGCCCACCGGAGTCTGACCGCAGCGGCGGTCGTCTCCTCCTCTGGTATGACGCCGGTCCCCGGGACCACCCGGGGACCGGCACGGGGCACGCGGGGCGGGCGCGGGCCGGGTGCGGGGCGGTCGCGGGGCGGGGCCGGCACGCGGGGGGTGGCCCGGGGTGGCGCGGGGGCAGCGAAATCACGTCATTTGCGCGGCGGGGCCCGGCATGACCCTGAGCGCTGCCGACCGTGACTTATCGGTTCTGACGCCCACTCAATCGCCAATAAAATCAGACAACATCGGATAGACGGGCCCCTGGCGGCCCAGGTGTTCCGGATAGGCTCACCGCAGCGTTCAAGGCTTTACCACGGGGCCCGCTGCGCCCTGCCCGGATGGTGGAATGCAGACACGGCGAGCTTAAACCTCGCTGGCCCTCGGGCCGTGCCGGTTCAAGTCCGGCTCCGGGCACTCACACGCGCCGCGCCTTCCCAAGATCCTCCTCCAGCAGTAGGGTGCTTTTTTTGCGAACGCATTACCCTTGACGCGAGGCCGCGCCCTGTGGCCATGGAGGAGTGAGATGAGGAGCAGTAACCCGGTCTTCTCGCGACGGGGGTTCAGCCGTGACAACGGCGGCTACGCGGGCTTCGACGCGCAGCACGCGCAGGCCGGGACCGCGACCAACCCGTACGCGACGAATCCTTACGCCATCGACCCGACCACGGGGATGCCGGCCGCGCCGGCCCGCGGCAGTGTGATGACCATCGACGACGTCGTGAGCCGTACGGCCATGACGCTCGGCGCCCTGGTCGTCACCGCCACGATCGCCTGGCTGGCCCTGCCCGTCGACCCGGCGAACCTGAACAAGTCCTACGGCATCGCCATCGGCGCGGCCATCGTCGCCTTCGTCCTGGCGATGGTCCAGACCTTCAAGCGCAAGCCCTCCCCGGGGATCATCCTGGCCTACGCGGCCTTCGAGGGCTTCTTCCTCGGCGTCATCTCCGCGGCGACCAGCTACTACATGAGCCCGGGCGTGGTCATCCAGGCCGTGCTCGGCACGATGTGCGTCTTCGCCGCCGTGCTGGTGGCGTACAAGATGCGCTGGATCCGCGTCACGCGGCGCTTCACCGGCTTCGTGATGGCCGCGGCCCTCGGCTTCGTCCTGCTGATGCTGGCCAACGCGCTGTTCAGCCTCTTCGGCGGTGGCGACGGCCTCGGCTTCCGCAGCGGCCCGCTGGGCATCGTCTTCGGCATCGTCGGCGTGGTCCTGGGTGCTTGCTTCCTCGCCATGGACTTCAAGCAGGTCGAGGACGGCGTCACCTACGGCGCCCCCCGCGAGGAGGCGTGGCTGGCGGCCTTCGGCCTCACCATGACCCTGGTGTGGATCTACCTGGAGCTGCTGCGCCTGTTCCAGATCCTCTCCGGCGACGACTAGTCATACCGCAGTGACCTGGGGAAGGCCCCGCGAGCGATGCTCGCGGGGCCTTCCCGCATCTCGTCCCGCGCTCAGCCGAACCGGCGGGCCGCTCTGCGCAGCCCGTACTCGTGGACGATCGCCTTCGCCTGGCCGTACGACAGGTCGTGCGCGCCGAGCAGCCAGCTGACCTTCTCCTCGAACCGGAGGAGGGACGGGCCCTCGTCGACGGTGCGGAGCCAGTCGGAGATCTCACGACCGGTGGTCTGGGGAATTCTGTCGATCATGTTGCGGTGGGTCTGTTCGGAGAACTCAACGGACATGGGCGCCTCCGGGGGTATCGCCGTGTTCCCTTCACTGCACCGTGCCGGAGAGTTCGCCCGTTGGCAATGGTGCCCGGGCGGCGCGTAAGGTCGGCCGCGTGCTCGATACCTCGCCCCTGACCGCCGCCGTGGAACGTTTCGCCGACCGGCTGCGGGCCGCCCCGCAGAGCCGGCTGCGGCGGGGAGCCGCCGCCGAGGCCCTGGAGCTGGCCCGTGAGCTGGCCGTACGGGCGCAGGCCCTGGAGGACCCCTCGGGGGCGGCTCCGGCGCGCGTGATGCCCGATGAGGGGGTCTTCGTCGTCGGGGACCAGCTGGCGGTGGCCGGGCTGGACCTGGCCGAGGCCCTGCGCGCGGCGGACGGCGAGGGCCCTGACAGCGCGAAGGCCCCGTCCCGGGTGCTGGACGAGGCCGTGGCGCTGGTGGAGCAGGCGGAGATCAGAGCGATGCGATGACCCGGTCCGCGAGGATGTAGACGTTGCTGTCGGGGTCCTCGGCGTCACCGCACGAGAAGGTCAGCGCGTAGGCGCCGGAGATCCCCGAGCCGCCCAGCAGGACCGGGGCCGTGCCGGAGCGCAGAGCGTCGGCGAGGCGCTCGGCGGTCTCCCGGTGGCCCGGGGTCATGCACAGCGTGGTGCCGTCCGTGAACACGTATACGTCGAGGGTGCCCAGGGGGCCCGGACGGACGTCCGCGAGGGCCGTACGGGCCTCCGCGAGCTCCTCCAGGCGGCTGACGGTCCGCTCGTGGTCGGCGCCGGGGTGCGACTGCACCGGGACGAAGTCCGGGTGCGAGGGGTGGCGCCGGCGGGCCGCGGCCAGCTCGGCCGAGTCCTCCGGGAACTCGTCGGCGAGGTCGTCGCCCAGGACCGGCTCCAGGCCGACCAGGTCCGCCTGCCGGGGCAGGAAGACCGGGCCCTCCTCGCCGAGCCCGGGCAGCCCGCTCAGCAGGGATGTAGGGGCCTCCCCCGCGAAGCGAGGGGAAGCGTCGGCGGCGTCGCGGGCCTCCTGCGCGGCCCAGAAGGCCCGCGCTTCGGCCAGCTCGCGCTCGCGCTCCTCGGCGAGGGCGGCCGCCACGGCGGCTCGTATCTCGGCGGCGGGGGACTCCACGGCGCTGCGGGCGTGCGGGACGCTCGCGCCGCGGGCGTGGGCCGGCACGGCGAGCTCATCACGCAGGGCCGTGACCTGCTTGCGCAGGCCGTGGACGGCGTGCAGCGCAGCAGCGCCCACGGCCGTGGCAGCGGCCGTGGTCAGCAGCAGGGCAAGAGACATGGCGCTCACTGACTAACTCCTGGTTGATTCGATCCCCCGACTTCCTACATCAGCTTGTCCTGTGCTGGGAATGGCGTGCAGTGCATTACGTCATGAATTGGACAGGTCTTTCGTCCTTGAGCCCCCGGGGGGATGTCGCCTGACCTGCGCATATGCCGATCCCCCAGGACAAAGGTCACATCCTGGGGGCGATTCGGTCACAGGTCGGCCGCGACCGGATTGGACCTGGTGTCAGTACACCGTACGGACCTGGAGGATTCCTTGCGGGGGCTGGGGGCCCGGCTGGAGCGGTGCCGGACCCCTCACTCTGCGCGTTGTGGCGTGGGTCTCAGCCCATCCGCACGGCTCAGCTCAGGCGTTCGATCCTTTGGTCGCGCTGGGCTTCGCCACCGCTGCGGGCAGGTGCGCCCCTCGTTCCTCGGGGCGCCCCTACCCTCCGCTCCGGCTCAGCTCAGCCGCTCGATCACCATGGCCATGCCCTGGCCGCCGCCGACGCACATGGTCTCCAGGCCGAACTGCTTGTCGTGGAACTGGAGGCTGTTGATCAGCGTGCCGGTGATACGGGCACCGGTCATCCCGAACGGGTGACCGACGGCGATGGCGCCGCCGTTGACGTTCAGCTTCTCCAGGGGGATCTCCAGATCCCGGTAGGAGGGGATGACCTGGGCGGCGAACGCCTCGTTGATCTCGAACAGGTCGATGTCGCCGACGGTCAGCCCGGCCCGCTTCAGCGCCTGCTTCGACGCCTCGACCGGACCCAGGCCCATGATCTCGGGGGAGAGGGCGGTCACACCGGTGGACACGATCCGGGCCAGCGGGGTCAGGCCCAGCTCGCGCGCCTTGGTGTCGCTCATGATGACCAGCGCGGCGGCGCCGTCGTTCAGCGGGCAGCAGTTGGCGGCGGTGACCAGGCCGTCGGGGCGGAAGACGGGCTTGAGGCCCTCCACGCCCTCCAGGGTGACGCCGGCGCGCGGGCCGTCGTCCTTGCTGACGACCGTGCCGTCCGGGGTGGTGACCGGGGTGATCTCGCGGGCCCAGAAGCCGTTCTTGATGGCTTCCTCGGCGAGGTTCTGCGAGCGCACGCCGAACTCGTCCATGTCCCGGCGGGTCACGCCCTTGAGGCGGGCCAGGTTCTCGGCGGTCTGCCCCATGGCGATGTAGGCGTCGGGGACCAGACCGTCCTCGCGGGGGTCGTGCCAGTCGCTGCCCTCGCTCTGGGCGACGGCGGCCGTACGGGCCTCGGCCTCGGCGAAGAGCGGGTTGTGGGTGCCGGGCATGCCGTCGGAGGAGCCGTTGACGAACCGGGACACCGTCTCGACACCGGCGGAGATGAAGACGTCGCCCTCGCCCGCCTTGATGGCGTGCAGCGCCATGCGGGAGGTCTGGAGGGAGGAGGAGCAGTAACGGGTGATCGTGGTGCCGGGCAGGTAGTCCATGCCCATCTGCACCGCGACGATACGGGCCAGGTTGTGCCCCTGCTCCCCGCCGGGCAGACCGCAGCCGAGCATCAGGTCGTCGATCTGGCGCGGGTCCAGCTCGGGGATCTTGGCGAGGGCCGCCTGGATGATCGTGGCGGTCAGGTCGTCCGGCCGGACGTCCTTGAGGGACCCCTTGCCGGCGCGCCCGATGGGGGAGCGGGCGGTGGAAACGATGACGGCTTCGGGCATCGGGACTCCAAGGGGTGTGCGTGCGTCGTTGCGGGACCGCAAGCGAAGTTACCGCCCCGTACGGTCGAGGTCACCGTGGCGGTGGTGTGATGCCCGTCGCTCCGGGCGTCTTCCGCGCAGGCCGGGGCGGTCTCCCTCAGGGCCTCGACGGCTCCGCCGGTTCCGGTACGGCGTCCGACGGCAGGCGCCGGCGGCGGCGGTGCTTGAGCAGGGCCCAGGGCCCGCGGGCCGCGGTGACCTCCGTGCCCGGTTCGCCCGCCGCCGCGGACGCCGCCTGCGCCACCGGCAGCATGTCCTCGTTGCGGGAGACGTCCAGACGGTCCGACTCCGGCCATACCCCCAGGCTCGCGCACAGCGTCGGCAGGACGGCCATCGCCGCCGTCGCGTAGCCCTCCGCCGAGGGGTGGTAGGAGTCCGGGCCGAACATCTCCCGGGGGTTCGCCGCGAACTCCGGCCCCAGCATGTCGCCCATCGAGATGGTCCGCGCCCCCAGCGGGACCACGCCGACCGTCTGCGCGGCCGCCAGCTGCCGCGACACCCGCCGCGCCATCCACCGCAGCGGCTGGTACACCGGCTCGATCGTGCCCAGGTCGGGGCAGGTGCCGACCACCACCTCCGACCCGGCCAGCCGCAGCCGGCGTACGGCGGACGTCAGCAGCCGTACGGACTGGGTCAGCGGCATCCGCCGGGTCACGTCATTGGCCCCGATGATGATCACGGAGACGTCCGGCGCCGGGGCGTCGCCGTCCAGCAGCAGCGACACCTGGCGGTCCAGGTCGTCCGACCTCGCCCCCGACAGCGCCACGTTCCGCAGGATCACCGGCCGCTCCGCCACCGACGCCAGCCCCGACGCCAGCAGCGCCCCGGGCGTCTGGCGGGCCCGGTGCACGCCCAGACCGGCCGCCGTCGAGTCGCCCAGCATCGCCATCCGCAGCGGCCCCGGGCTCAGCTCCGGCCCGCCGAACTCGCTCCCGTAGAGGCCGTCCGCGCGCGGCGGATCCGGCAGGCCCGTCCCCACCGTCCGCTTGGCGAACTGCACCTCCGCCAGCACCAGCCCCACCGCGGCCACCCCGACCAGCCCGAGTCCGCCCCCGCCGTACGCTGCCCCCGCCGCGATCCGGCGGGCCGTTCTCGCCCTGGACACCTCTGAGGCCACCTCCTCTTCGTGTTGACCTTCCTGCCCCGTACGGCCGGTCGGCCAATCCCTTTCCGCTTACTCTGGCCGGACCTCCCGGAGAACCCGTGGAGTCCCCTTCTTGGAGAACATGGTGCAATTCCACGACTCGATGATCAGCCTCGTCGGCAACACCCCGCTGGTGAAGCTCAACCGCGTGACCGACGGCCTGCAGGCCACCGTGCTTGCCAAGGTCGAGTACTTCAACCCCGGTGGCTCCGTGAAGGACCGGATCGCCGTCCGGATGATCGAGGCCGCCGAGCAGAGCGGTGCCCTCAAGCCGGGCGGCACCATCGTGGAGCCGACCAGCGGCAACACGGGCGTCGGACTGGCGATCGTGGCCCAGCAGAAGGGCTACAAGTGCATCTTCGTCTGCCCTGACAAGGTCTCCCTCGACAAGATCAACGTGCTGCGCGCGTACGGCGCCGAGGTCGTGGTCTGCCCGACCGCCGTCGACCCCGAGCACCCGGACTCGTACTACAACGTCTCCGACCGCCTCGTCCGGGAGACCCCGGGCGCCTGGAAGCCGGACCAGTACAGCAACCCGAACAACCCCCGTTCGCACTACGAGACCACCGGTCCCGAGCTGTGGGAGCAGACGGACGGGAAGATCACGCACTTCGTGGCGGGCGTCGGCACCGGCGGCACCATCTCCGGCACCGGCAACTACCTCAAGGAGGTGTCCGGTGGAAAGGTCAAGGTCATCGGCGCCGACCCGGAGGGCTCGGTCTACTCCGGCGGCAGCGGCCGCCCGTACCTCGTCGAGGGTGTCGGCGAGGACTTCTGGCCCACCGCCTACGACCCGAACGTGACGGACGAGATCATCGCGGTGTCCGACAAGGACTCCTTCCAGATGACCCGCCGCCTCGCCAAGGAGGAGGGCCTGCTGGTCGGCGGCTCCTGCGGGATGGCCGTCGTCGCCGCCCTGCGCGCCGCCGAGGGGCTCGGCCCGGACGACGTGGTCGTGGTCCTGCTGCCCGACAGCGGCCGCGGCTACCTCAGCAAGATCTTCTCGGACGAGTGGATGGCCGGTCACGGCTTCCTGGAGGAGGCCGGCCCGGCCGCGCGCATCGGCGCCGTCCTCGCGGACAAGGAGGGCGGCATCCCCTCGCTCGTCCACATGCACCC
This sequence comes from Streptomyces sp. NPDC006687, assembly GCF_040636215.1. NCBI lineage: Bacteria > Bacillati > Actinomycetota > Actinomycetes > Kitasatosporales > Streptomycetaceae > Streptomyces > Streptomyces sp. NPDC006687. Next base: position 152,578 of record NZ_JBEYJJ010000011.1, read on the forward strand.
CGAGGAGACCGTCGGCCAGGCCATCGAGGTCCTGCGCGAGTACGGCGTGTCGCAGATGCCGATCGTCAAGCCGGGCGCCGGCCACCCGGACGTCATGGCCGCCGAGGTCATCGGCTCCGTCGTGGAGAAGGAGCTGCTGGCCGCGCTGTTCGCGCAGCGCGCCTCGCTCGGCGACCCGCTGGAGAAGCACATGAGCGCGCCGCTGCCGCAGGTGGGTTCCGGTGAGCCGGTGTCCGAGCTGATGTCCGTGCTCGGTGAGGCCGACGCGGCCATCGTCCTGGTCGAGGGCAAGCCGACCGGTGTGGTCAGCCGCCAGGACCTGCTCGCCTTCCTGGCGAAGACCGCCAAGTAGGCCCGTCCGTCGTGCGCCGGGGTCCGGGGGTCCGTTCCCGGCCCTTGGCGCAAACGGTACGGCCCCGACATGTGACGGCAGCACCCGCTTAACACGCCACCGGCACAGTTGTCCTGTCGGCGGGACCCGCCCGGGAGACCGGGCCCCGGCCGGCGCCCCATGCGGCGTCTGCACGCCTTCCGGAGCGGCTCCCGGAACCGTGCCGGCGCCCCAGGACGCGGACGGCCCTGACCCGGCCCGTGTCCCCGGCGGGGCCGCTGCCGTCCCGCCCTCCGGGCCCGCCCGGGGGTGCAGCGGCCCCGCCGTTCCTCTCCCTCCCGCCGGGCTCCGGCTCTCCGCCCCTCCCGTATCCCGGGCTCCGGCTTGCCGTCCTGCATAAGCACATGCAGAGTGCACCCTGACTGAATAACCCACTCGGACGGAGGGGACGGCGATGAGCGACAGCCCGGCCGCCCGGCTGCAGAAGCTCTTCGAGGGGCACCGGCTGACGCCGACCCAGCGGCGGATCGCGCACTGCATGGTGCGCGGCGCGGCGGACGTGCCCTTCCTGTCCAGCGTGGAACTGGCCGAGCTGGCCGGGGTGAGCCAGCCGTCGGTCACCCGGTTCGCCGTCGCGCTCGGCTTCGACGGCTACCCCGCGCTCCGCCGCCACCTGCGCGACGTGGCTCCGGCCGAGCCGCCGCGGCCGGAGCGCGAGGAGCCGTACAACGAGTACCAGCAGGCCGTCGAGGGGGAGATCGAGAACCTGCGGCGGCTGGCGGCCATGCTCGCGGACCCCGCGCCGGTGGAGGAGGCGGGCCGGCTGCTCGCCGGGTCGTCCCCGCTGCCGGTGCTCGGGCTGCGGGCGGCGTCCTCGCAGGCGCGCGGGTTCGCGTACTTCGCCGCCAAGGTGCACCCGGACGTGCGCCTGCTCGACGAGGGCGGCTCGATGCTCGCCGACCGGATCGACGCGGCCGCCTCCGCCGGGGCCTCGGCCCTGCTGTGCTTCGCCCTGCCCCGGCATCCGCGCGAGGTGGTGGAGGCCCTGGAGCACGCGCGGCAGGCCGGGCTGACGACGGTGACGGTGGCCGACTCGGCGTTCGCGCCCGTCGCCCGCCACTGCGACCTGCTGATCCCGGCGCCGGTCGGCACCGGCCTGGCCTTCGACACGGCCTGCGCGCCGATGCTGCTGGGCCGGGTCCTGCTGGAGGCCATGGCGGACGCGCTGCCGGACGCCCAGGCCCGGCTGGAGTCCTTCGACGCCCGGGCCGCGGCGCGCGGGCTCTTCGTGGAGTGACCCGCCCCCGCTAGAGCAGCGCGTCCCGGAAGGCCCCGCCCGCTTCCGCCACCAGCTCGGCGGCGCTCTGCGCCGGGCGGGCCAGGGCGAAGCGGACGCCGCCCGCCGCGGCGGCGGTGAAACCGTGGACGGCGGGGCGCGGCAGGCTGTTGTAGCCGTAGGGGGCGGTGAAGAAGTACGCCCCCGTGTCCGGGACGGCGATCAGGTCGCCCGGGGCCAGCCCGGGCAGCTCCCGGGCGGTGGCCAGCAGGTCCCCCGCGAAGCAGGCGGGGCCCGCGATGTCCTGGGCCACCGGCGCGCCCGTCTTCGGGGTGCCGCGGGCGTCGTAGGGCAGGACCCGCAGGGGCCAGGCCGCCGGGGCGTAGACGGTGCGGGTGGCGATCTGGACCCCGGCGTGGGTGACGGCGATGGGGCGGCCGCCGGAGGTCTTGGTGTACTCGACGCGCGCGAGCACCGTCCCGTGCTTGGCCAGCAGGGCCCGGCCGAACTCGGTGACCAGCCCGTACGAGCCGTCGAACAGCGCCGGGACGGCCTCGCGCAGGGCGGCGGCGTACGCGGCGAACGTGGGGCTCTCCTCGTCGGAGGCGAAGTTCACCGGCAGGCCCCCGCCGATGTCGAGGGTGTCGATCTGGCGGCGTCCGGCGGCGGCGTTGATCTCCTCGGCGAGCGCGTGCAGCTCGCGTACCCCGCGCGCGATCAGCGGCAGCGGCAGGCCCTGGGAGCCGGAGTGGGTGTGCAGCCGGGTGAGCCAGGGACGGTCCAGGACGGCCCGTACGAGCCCGGCCCGGGCGCCCGGATCGCGCAGGGCGACGCCGAACTTCGAGGTGGCGGTGGCGGTGGAGAGGGCGTCGATGGCTCCGGCGCCGGTCTGGGGGTTGATCCGCAGGCCGAGCGGGGAGCGGGACGGGGCCGCCGCGAGCAGGGCGTCGAGCCGCTCCAGCTCCTGGTGGCTGTCGGCGTTGACGGCGATCCCGAGGGCGAGTGCCTCGCGCAGTTCGCCGGTGGTCTTGGCGGGGGAGTCCAGCACCGTCCGCCCGGCCGGGATCCCGGCGGCGCGGGCCAGCGCCAGTTCGCCGGGGGAGGCCACCTCGCAGCCCAGGCCGCACCCGTCGAGCAGCCGCAGTACGGGGACCAGGGGGGCGGCCTTGACGGCGAAGGCGTGCAGGACGGGCGTCCCGGGGGCCGTGACGGCGGCGAAGGCGCTGGTCAGGGCGGCGGCGGAGGCACGGATCCCGGCGGTGTCCAGCAGGCAGACCAGCGGCTCCGCGTCCAGCAGCCCCTGCTCCACGGCGGCCCGTACGGCCAGGTCGCGGCGCAGGGCCGGGTTCCGCAAGGCGTCCGTGTCCGCGTCCATGTCCGCCATCCCATCATCTGGTGGACCCGCGCGCAGCTGTTGACTGGATCTATTCAAGACGTCAGGATGTGAATAGACAGACCACATCCGGAGGAGGCACCGCCATGTCAGGACCCCGCCCCGTACGGGCCGCGCGAGGCACCGAGCTCAGCACCCTGGGATGGCAGCAGGAGGCCGCCCTGCGCATGCTGCAGAACAACCTCGACCCCGAGGTCGCCGAGCACCCCGACAAGCTCGTCGTCTACGGCGGCACCGGCAAGGCGGCCCGTGACTGGCGCTCCTTCGACGCGATGGTCCGCACCCTGCGCACCCTCAAGCAGGACGAGACCATGCTGGTCCAGTCCGGCCGCCCGGTCGGCGTGATGCAGACCCACGAGTGGGCCCCGCGCGTCCTGCTCGCCAACTCCAACCTGGTCGGCGACTGGGCCAACTGGGAGGAGTTCCGCCGCCTGGAGCAGCTGGGCCTGACCATGTACGGCCAGATGACGGCCGGTTCCTGGATCTACATCGGCACCCAGGGCATCCTCCAGGGCACGTACGAGACCTTCGCCGCCGTCGCCGCGAAGAAGTTCAACGGCACCCTGGCCGGCACCATCACCCTCACCGCCGGCCTCGGCGGCATGGGCGGCGCCCAGCCGCTCGCGGTGACGATGAACGACGGCGTCGCGATCTGCATCGACGTCGACCCGCGCGCCATCGAGCGCCGCATCGAGCACCGCTACCTGGACGTCAAGGCCGACAACCTCGCCCACGCCCTCCGGCTGGCCGTCGAGGCCCGCGACGCCCGCAAGCCGCTCTCCATCGGCCTGCTGGGCAACGCCGCCGAGCTGCTCCCGCAGATGCTCGCCGAGGGCGCTCCGGTCGACATCGTCACGGACCAGACCTCCGCCCACGACCCGCTGGCCTACCTGCCCGTCGGCATCGCCTTCGAGGACATGGCCGACGCCGCCGCCAAGGACCCGGCCGGCTTCACCACCCGCGCCCGCGAGTCCATGGCCCGCCACGTCGAGGCCATGGTCGGCTTCATGGACGCCGGCGCCGAGGTCTTCGACTACGGCAACTCCATCCGCGGCGAGGCCCAGCTGGCCGGCTACGACCGCGCCTTCGCCTTCCCCGGCTTCGTCCCCGCCTACATCCGGCCCCTCTTCTGCGAGGGCAAGGGCCCCTTCCGCTGGGCCGCCCTGTCCGGCGAGGCGTCCGACATCGCCAAGACCGACAAGGCCATGCTCGACCTCTTCCCGGAGAACGAGTCCCTGGCCCGCTGGATCAAGATGGCCGGCGAGCGCGTCCACTTCCAGGGCCTGCCCGCCCGCATCTGCTGGCTCGGCTACGGCGAGCGAGACAAGGCCGGCGAGCGCTTCAACGACATGGTCGCCTCCGGCGAGCTGGCCGCCCCGCTGGCCATCGGCCGCGACCACCTCGACTGCGGCTCGGTGGCCTCCCCGTACCGCGAGACCGAGGCCATGCTCGACGGCTCCGACGCGATCGCCGACTGGCCGCTGCTCAACGCCATGGTCAACGTCGCCTCCGGCGCCTCCTGGGTCTCCCTGCACCACGGCGGCGGCGTCGGCATGGGCCGCTCCATCCACGCGGGCCAGGTCACGGTCGCCGACGGCACCCCGCTGGCCGGCGAGAAGATCCGCCGCGTCCTGACGAACGACCCCGGCATGGGCGTCATCCGTCACGTGGACGCCGGATACGACATCGCCGAGTCCGTCGCCGACGAGCGCGGCGTCCGTATCCCCATGCGCGAGGGTGACCCGGCGTGACCCCCTCCAGCGGCACCGGCGAGGCGCACCGGGGCTCCGCCCCGGGCGCCCGCCCCGCCTCCGCCCCGGACCAGGGCGCGGCCTCCTTCCACGCCATGTGGGACGAGCTGCGCCCCATCGGCCGCCACGCGGACAGCGGCGGCTACCGCCGTTACGCCTGGACCGGCGCCGACGCCGACTGCCGGGCCTGGTTCCGGGCCCAGGCCGAGTTCCGCGGGCTCACCTACGAGGTCGACCGCAACGGCAACCAGTGGGCCTGGCTCGGCGACCCCCTGGCCGGGGACGCCGTCGTCACCGGCTCCCACCTGGACTCCGTCCCCGACGGCGGCGCCTTCGACGGCCCCCTCGGCGTGGTGTCCTCCTTCGCCGCCCTGGACGAGCTGCGCGCCCGGGGCACGGCCCTCACCCGGCCGGTGGCCGTCACCAACTTCGGCGACGAGGAAGGCGCCCGCTTCGGCCTCGCCTGCGTCGGCTCCCGGCTCGCCGCCGGACAGCTGACGAAGGAGAAGGCGTACGAGCTCCGCGACGGCGACGGCACCACCCTCCCGCAGGCGATGGAACGCGCCGGATACGACCCCGAGTCCATCGGCGCCGACCCCGAGCGGCTGGCCCGGATCGGCGCCTTCGTCGAACTCCACGTGGAACAGGGCCGCGCCCTGGACCTCTCCGGCGACCGGGTCGGCATCGCCTCCGCGATCTGGCCGCACGGCCGCTGGCGCTTCGACTTCCACGGCGAGGCCAACCACGCGGGCACCACCCGCCTGGTGGACCGCCGCGACCCGATGCTCACCTACGCGGCGACCGTCCTGGCCGCCCGTCAGGAAGCCGCCCTCGCCGGGGCCGTGGCCACCTTCGGGAAGATCGCCGTCGAGCCCAACGGGGTCAACGCCATCCCCTCCCTCGTGCGCGGCTGGCTCGACTCCCGGGCCGCCGACCAGGCCACCCTCGACACGGTCGTCACCGCCGTCGAGAAGGCCGCCCGGGAACAGGCCGGCCGGGACGGCGTCGACCTCGACGTGGTGCGGGAGTCCTTCACCCCGGTCGTCGAGTTCGAACACGCCCTGCGCGACGAGCTGAACCGGATCCTGGGCGGGGCCGTCCCCGTCCTCGGCACCGGGGCGGGACACGACGCCGGAATCCTCTCCGCCGCCGTCCCGACCGCCATGCTGTTCGTACGCAACCCCACCGGTGTCTCCCACTCCCCGCGGGAGTTCGCCGCCGAGGACGACTGCGTGGCCGGAGTCCTCGCCCTCGCCGACGTACTGGAAGGTCTCGCATGCCGCTGAAGGGGGACGTCCCGCCCGCGCGGAAGACGTACTGGCTGGAGCACGCCTGGCTCGGCGACCGCACCGAGCCGGGCGTGGCCCTCGACGTGACGGCCGACGGCCGCATCGCCGGACTGCGCCTGGAGGTCCCCACGCCGCCCCCCGGGGCGGAGGTGCTGCGCGGGCTCACGGTCCCCGGCCTGGCCAACGCCCACTCCCACGCCTTCCACCGGGCGCTGCGCTCCACCGTCCAGGTCGGTTCGGGCACCTTCTGGACCTGGCGCGAGGTCATGTACGGGGTGGCCCAGAACCTCACCCCCGAGAACTACTTCACCCTCGCCCGCGCCGTGTACGCGGAGATGGCGCTGGCCGGCATCACCAACGTCGGCGAGTTCCACTACGTCCACCACGCCCCCGGCGGCGCCCGCTACGCCGATCCCAACGCCATGGGCGAGGCGCTGATCGAGGCGGCCGCGGCGGCCGGCATCCGGATCACCCTCCTCGACACCGCCTACCTGGCCGCCGGCTTCGGCGAGGCCCCCAACGCCCACCAGCGGCGCTTCTCCGACGGCACCGCCGAGGCATGGGCCGAGCGCGCCGGTGCCCTGGTGCCCCGCGAGCACGCCCTGATCGGCGCGGCCGTGCACTCCGTACGCGCCGTCCCGGCCGGCCAGCTGGCCACCGTCGCCGCCTGGGCGCAGGAACGCCAGGCCCCGCTGCACGTGCACCTGTCGGAGCAGACGGCGGAGAACGACGCCTGTCTCGCAGCCCACGGACGCACCCCGACGCAGCTGCTCGCCGACCACGGGGTGCTCGGCCCGCGCACCACCGGCGTCCACAACACGCACCTGACGGACGGGGACATCGCCCTGCTCGGCGCGACCACCACCGGCACCTGCATGTGCCCGACCACCGAACGCGACCTCGCCGACGGCATCGGCCCGGCCGGGCGGCTCCAGCGCGCGGGCAGCCCGCTGTCCCTGGGCAGCGACAGCCACGCGGTGATCGACCTGCTGGAGGAGGCGCGGGCCATGGAGCTGAACGAGCGCCTGCGCAGCCGGACCCGGGGGCACTGGACGGCCAATGCCCTGCTGACGGCCGCCACCGCCGACGGCCACGCCTCCCTGGGCCGCCCGGACGCCGGCCGCCTGGAGGCCGGAGCCCTCGCCGACTTCACCACCATCGCCCTGGACACCGTCCGCACCGCCGGACCGGTGGCCAGGCTCGGCGCCGAGACGGCCGTCTTCGCGGCCTCCGCGGCCGATGTCCGCCATACGGTGGTGGGCGGCCGCCACGTGGTCCGCGACGGCGTCCACACCCTGGTCGGGGACGTCGCCGCAGCCCTGGCCGAAGCGATCGCAGCCGTCCGCGGCTGACGCGAGAGGAACCCATGACCACCACCCTCATCACGAACATCGGCAGCCTCGTCACCAACGATCCCGCCCTCGGTGACGGCACCCCCCTCGGCCTGATCGAGAACGCCGCCCTCGTGATCGACGGCGACACCGTCGCCTGGGCCGGCCCCGCCGGCCAGGCCCCGGCCGCCGACGCCGCGTTCGACGCGAAGGGCCGCGCCGTCATCCCCGGCTTCGTGGACTCCCACTCCCACCTGGTCTTCGCCGGTGACCGCACCGCCGAGTTCCACGCCCGGATGTCCGGCCGCGCCTACTCCGCCGGCGGCATCCGCACCACCGTCGCCGCCACCCGCGCCGCCACCGACGCCGAGCTGGAGGCCAACCTCGTCCGCCACCTGGACGAGGCCCTGCGCCAGGGCACCACCACCTTCGAGACCAAGTCCGGCTACGGCCTCACCGTCGCCGACGAGGCCCGCGCCCTGCGCATCGCCTCCGCCCACACCGACGAGGTCACCTACCTCGGCGCGCACATCGTCTCCCCCGACTACGCCGACGACCCGGCCGGCTATGTCGGCCTGGTCACCGGCGAGATGCTGGCGGCCTGCGCCCCGTACGCCCGCTGGGTGGACGTCTTCTGCGAGAAGGGCGCCTTCGACGGCGACCAGGCCCGCGCCATCCTCACCGCGGGCGCCGCCGCCGGCCTGATCCCCCGCGTCCACGCCAACCAGCTGTCCTACGGGCCGGGCGTGCAGCTCGCCGTGGAGCTGGAGGCCGCCTCGGCCGACCACTGCACCCACCTCACCGACGCCGACGTGGACGCCCTGGCCCAGGCGTCCGCCACCACGGTGGCCACCTTGCTGCCCGGCGCCGAGTTCTCCACCCGCGCCCAGTGGCCCGACGCGCGCCGCCTGCTCGACGCGGGCGCCACCGTCGCCCTGTCCACGGACTGCAACCCCGGTTCCTCGTACACGAGTTCCATGCCGTTCTGCATCGCCCTCGCCGTCCGGGACATGCGCATGACCCCCGACGAGGCCCTGTGGTCGGCCACCGCCGGCGGGGCCCGGGCGCTGCGCCGCCCGGACATCGGCCGCCTGGCCCCGGGCGCCCGCGCCGACCTGGCCCTCCTCGACGCCCCGAGCCACGTCCACCTCGCCTACCGGCCGGGCGTCCCGCTGGTGTCCGCCGTCTGGAACCGGGGGGTGCGCGCGGCCTGAGGGGCCTTTCGCGCCGGAGCGTCCCTTCGTCTTCCCTCCGCAAGGTCCCGGGCGTACCTTGAGCCACCAATCTGACATGGCGTCAGTAAGTCGTACCGTGGCCCGAGGGGAAGACGAAGGTGTCCGACCGGAAACGCTCCACCGCGCTCGCGCTGGCCTCCGCGCTGGCCGGATCCGCCGTACTGCTCGCCGCCCCCGCGGCCCACGCCGACGTCGTGGACGTCCAGTACGACTGCAAGACCCCCATCGGGGACAAGTCGGCGGTCTCGCCCATCGACATCAAGGCCGTCCAGGAGGGCGAGGGCTACAAGCTGACGATGTCCTTCCAGAAGGGCGTCTCCTCCAGCCCCATCGAACTCGGCAAGGGCGCGATGAGCCCCAGCGCCGTCATCCTGGCCGGGGGCGCGGAGCAGGCGTCGATACCGGTCTCCGGGCCGGCGAACGGGGAGGCGGTGCCCGCCAACACCCCGATCAAGATCAGTGACCTGTCGGGCAGCTACACCCCGAAGAAGAGCGGCAAGGTCACCTTCACCGCCGGGGTCCTCACCATCAAGGCCATGGGGACCACCACCACCTGCACCCCGGGCAACAGCCCCAAGCCCTCGCTGGAACTGGACGTGACGGCCGCCGCGGGCGCCGGCGACGCCACCCTTCCGCAGACCGGCCCCGCCGACTCCGCCCTGGCCTTCGGCACCCTCGGCGCCACCGTGGCGCTGTCCGGGGCCGCCGGAATGCTCTGGCTGACCCGGCGCGGCCGCCGCACCCCGTCCTGAACGGAGCGCCGCCCGTGCTCCGCATCCCCCCGCCCCGCACCCTCCGGCGCCTGGCCGCGCTGCTCCTGCTGACCGCCGCCGCCCTTCCGGTGGCGCCGGCCGCCGCCGCTGACGAGCCCGGCTGGACCGCCGGACCCGCCTCCGGGGGTGCCGGCGCCCGCCGGCCCTCCTTCTACCTCGCCGGGCCCGCCGGCGCCGTGCTGGAGGACCGCCTGGCCCTGGCCAACCCCGGCGACCGGGAGCGGACCCTCACCCTGCGCGGGGCCGACGCCGCCGGGTCCTGGATCAGCTTCGGCGCCGCCGCCACCGTGAAACTCCCGCCGCGCACCCGGGCGGTGGTCCCCTTCACCGTCACCGTGCCGCCCGCCTCCCCGCCCGGGGACCGCACCGCCGCCGTCGTCGCGGCGGAGGGCGGCCGCGAGGCGGTCGTACGGGTGGACCTGCGGGTCGGCGGCCCGGCCGTGGCGGCCCTCACCGTCGAGGAGGTCTCCGTACGGGGTCACGGCTTCGCCACCGCCGTCACCTACACCCTCGTCAACCGGGGCAACGTCCCGCTCACCCCCGCCCTCGCCCTGCACACCGAGGGCCGCCTCGGCGGGGCCACCGACCCGCGGGCCTCCCGCGCGCTGCCGGTGGAGCTGCCGCCGGGCCGCCGCCTCACCCTGACGGAGCCCTGGCCCGACGCCCCCGCCCTCGACCGGGTCACCCTCCGGCTCACCGCCACCGCCCCCGGCGCCGCCCCGGCCACCGCCACCGCAACGGCCTGGTTCGTGCCCGGGGGAAGGGCGGCGGCCCGGGCCGGGGCCGGCCTGCTGCTCCTGGCCGCGGGCGCGCCGTTCCTCGTACGGGCCCTGCGGCGCGGGCCGCCCCGCGCAGAGCCGTCCCCCGCAGAGCCGCCCCCCGCACAGCCGCCCCACGCAGAGCCGCACGAGCGGGCCGGGGGCCCGGGGGAGACCCGGGCCGCGTCCGCGACCGAGCTGACGGGAGCGCACAGGTGAGCCGCACGCCCGGCCCGAGGGCCGTATCCCGCGCCGGGGCAGCGCTGGCGGCCCTCGCCCTGGCCCTCCTGCCCGCGACCCCGGCTCCCGCCGCCGACGGGAACCCGACCGTCGCGCTCTCGCTCCAGGAGGCGGCCAAGGGCACCGAGCTGACCGCCACCGGTACCGGCTGGCGGGCCGGAACCCTGGTCATGCTGCTGGTCTGCGGCCAGAACATGATCGGCGGCACCAACAGCTGCGCCAACGCCGACGGGGTGGCCGTCTCCGTCGCCGGCGACGGCCGCTTCACGGCCCGGCTGCCGGTCACGGCGCCGCCCAAGCCCTGCCCCTGCGTGGTGAACGTGACCTCGGTCAACGGCGACCAGTCCACCGTCGCCGTCCCGCTGAAGATCACCGGTCATCCGGTGGCCGACCTGCCCCCCGAGTCCGGGACCGGCCGCCTCGCGCTGCTCACCGGAGCCCGCCTCAAGGGCGAGGACGGGGTGCTGACCTGGTTCGGGGCCCCGCCGTCGCGGAGGTTCACCGCCACCGTCGGCAACCTCGGCGCGGCGCCCGTCAAGGACCCGGTCTTCCAGCTCGGCACCGCCCACGGGGTCTTCGCCCCGCAGTGGGAGGAGGCCCGCTGGAAGGGCACCATCCCGCCCGGAGGCAGGGCGGAGGTGGGCCTGGACGTGGAGCTGCCGGCGGGCGCCCACGGCGACTACACGGTCTCCCTCAAGTACGGGGAGACCGTCCTGGCCACCCAGCCGTGGGGCGTGGACCGCCCGTACGGGGTGCTGCTGTTCTGGGCCCTGCTGCTGGTGGTCGTCCCGACGGCGCTGTTCCGGCTGGGCATGGCCCTCGTGGACCGCGTCCGCCCCCGCCCCGGCGCCCCCGGCCGCCACCGGGACACCGGCCCGGCCCCGGAACCGGCCCCGGCGGCCACGGCACCGGCCCTCCCGTGGTTCACCCCGGAACCCGCACCACAGCCACCTCAGCCACCACAGTCACCCCGGGCACCACAGCCATCCGCACCGTCCGATCACAGTCCGACGACGAAGGGACCCCAGTGAAGACCCAACGGAGGGCGAGTGCGGCGCTGGTCGCGCTGCTGCTCAGCGGCGCGGGTATCGCCGTGGCGGCTTCCCCCGCCCAGGCCGCCGACACCACGTTCAAGGTCAGGTGCGTGCCGCCGGCCGGCGGCGGCGACCCGGTGGAGGGCGAGACCACCGCCCGGATCACCGCACCCGCCACGGCCAAGGTCGGCGACGAGGTCGACGTCGCCTGGGAGACGGTGAAGCCGGCTTCGAACAACACCGACCTGATGGTGATACCGAAGGACTCGGTCCAGCCCACCGGCTGGCTCACCGCCGGCGACGGGGGAGGCGAGGTCAAGGTCGTCGGGGAGAAGAAGAACCCGGAGATCCCCAAGAAGGCCCCGATGGTCATGTCCGTCATGAAGGGCAAGCTGAAGCTGACCAAGGCGGGGAAGATCACCGTGACCCCCGGCAGGTACGAGGTGGCGGTGACCTTCTCCTTCGGCACCTTCGTCACCAAGTGCGCCCCGGTGGGCGAGGTGAGGGGCGGCGCCGTCATCGACGTCTCGGGCGGTACGACGGGCGGCACCACCGGCGGCACCACGGGCTCCACGACCGGCGGATCCACGACCGGCGGATCCACGACCACCGGCGGCTCCACCGGCTCCACCACCGGCGGCTCCAGCGGCCAGACCGACTTCCCCGGCAAGGCCGTCGACGTGACCTACGACTGCGGCCAGGTCGTGCCGGGCGGCATCAAGACCCCCGTGACCATCAGCGCCAGGAAGAACGGCGGCGACTACGCCCTCACCGTCAAGACCGCCAAGAACGCGATGGCCAGCCCCATGGCCCTCCCGGCCGGCGCCCTGAAGCCCTCGATGGACATCAAGCTCGGCGGTGCCGACAGCGGAACCGTCAAGGTCACCGGGCCGGCCAACGCCGAGCCGATCCCCGACAAGGCGCCGGTCAGCCTCAGCGACATGACCGGCACCTACAAGCCCGGAAAGTCCGGCAAGGTGACGCTCAGCCCCGACCAGCTCACCATCGACGTCACCATGTCCCCCGGTTCCACCCCGATCAACGTGCCCTGCAAGGCCACCGCCAGCGGGGTCTCCCTGGAGCTGGACACCGCCGCCCAGCCCGGCGGCTCCGGCTCCGCCACCGCCGGCTCCACCGGCTCCACCGGCGGCGGCTCCTCGGCCGCCGCCTCCGGCGGCCTCGCCGAGACGGGGGCCCAGGACGACGGCGGGCTCAGGGCCCTGGCCCTGGTCGCCGGCACGGTCATCCTGCTCGGCGGCGCGGTCTTCGCCTTCACCCCCTGGCGCCGCCTGCGCGGCGGCGCGCGCGGGGCGCGCTGACACGCGGACGGCCCGGCACACCTTCCGGTGTGCCGGGCCGTCCGTCAGCCACTGGGGGCGGTGCGTCAGTGCACGTCGCCCATGAGCGCCTGGACCTTCTTGCGGTACGCGTACACCGCGAAGCCGGCCAGCGCCGCGGCGGCGGCCTGGAAGCCGATCACCCACGTGCCGTTGAGGTCCACACCGGCGATCGACAGGATGCTGGTGGTGCAGTCACCGGCGGTGACCGCGAGGAACCAGACACCCATCATCTGGGAGGCGTACTTCTGCGGGGCCATCTTCGTGGTCACCGACAGGCCGACCGGGGAGACGCACAGCTCACCGATGGTCTGGATCATGTAGATCGAGACCAGCCACATCGGGGAGACCTTGGTGTCGCCCGTCGCCATGGCCATCGGGACGATGAAGACGAAGAACGAGGCACCGATCAGGACCAGGCCCATCGCGAACTTCACGATGGTGTTCGGCTCCTGGTTCTTACGGGCCAGCCACACCCACAGCCAGGCGAAGACCGGGGCCAGCGCCATCACGAACAGCGGGTTCAGCGACTGGTACCAGGTGGCCGAGAAGTCGAAGCCGAAGAGGGTGCCGGCGGTCTTGTCGTCCGCGAACAGCGACAGCGTGGAGCCGCCCTGGTCGTAGATCATCCAGAAGACGGCGGCCGCGATGAAGAAGAAGATGTAGGCGGTCATCTTGGACTGCTCGGCGCCCGTCAGCTCCTTGTCGCGCTTGATGCGCGCCAGGACGGCGACGGGGATGAACAGACCGGCCAGCGTCAGCGGGACCAGGGCCCAGTTCAGCGTGTAGGCACCCAGGGCGACCACGGCGCCGTAGAAGACGGCGATGCCCAGGACCGCGAAGAGGACCTTCGTGAGGACCGCCTTGCGCTCCTCCGGGGACAGCGGGTTGGGGACCAGGCTGCTCTTCGGGCTCAGGTGCTTGGTGCCGAGCAGGAACTGGGTCAGGCCCAGGCCCATGCCGAGGGCGGCCAGGGCGAAGCCCAGGTGCCAGTTGTGCTCCTTGCCGACCGTTCCGACGACCAGCGGGGCGACGAAGGCACCGAGGTTGATGCCGACGTAGAACAGCGTGAAGCCACCGTCACGGCGCGGGTCCTCCGGGCCGTCGTACAGGTGACCGACCATCGTGGAGATGTTGGCCTTCAGCAGACCCGAACCGGCCGCGACCAGGATCAGACCGACGAAGAACATCGCCTGGCCGGGGAGAGCCAGGGAGAGGTGACCAGCCATGATCACGAAGCCGGCGATCGCGACCGTCTTGCGGGCGCCCCAGACACGGTCACCGAACCAGCCGCCGGGCATGGCCATGAGGTACACCATGGACACGTACACGGAGTAGATGGCCGTCGTGGTGGCCGCGGTCATGGCCAGACCGCCGCCCTGGCTGCCCGTGGCGGCGTCGGCGCCGCCCGAGACCAGGTAGTAGACGAGAAGGGCGCGCATGCCGTAGTAGGAGAAGCGCTCCCACATCTCGGTCATGAACAGAGTGGCCAGGCCACGGGGGTGGCCGAAGAAGGTCTTTTCGGCGGCCGGGGACGCCGAGTCCTTCGTCAGGCTGGAAGCCATGGTCGATCCTTGCTTGCTCGGGACGCTCGGCTTCGTGAGCTGTTCAGCGCCCGGTGGGGGGTAGCCGGCACCGGCGACGGATGTCCCACCCCACGCCCTGGGGTCTCGTTCCCCGGTGTGACGGGGCGACGGGAAAGCCGTAACCGGGATCCACGCCCTGTGCGCATCCTCGCGCGCAGGGCCCGGCCCATAGGTCATTCACTGTCATCTGGGCCGGACGAAGCCGACCAGAGCAGAATTTGAGGTTCTTGGCTCGGATTTGAGCGCAAATATCCCCTCGGTAGTGCATCGGGCGTTCCGCCACCATACGACAGGACACCAATGCATATGGAAGGGCTTGAGATATGGATCACAGGCGAGACGGGAACCGATTCGTCAAGTTCGAAGGCCGATAGTAGTTAATAACCCCAGTTCGAGAGGGGTATCCAGGCAGGCCCCTCCTTGCACCCGCCGCGGACTACCATCACCCACATGACGCGTGTACTGCTCGCCGAGGACGACGCATCCATCTCGGAACCCCTGGCCCGCGCCCTGCGCCGGGAGGGCTACGAGGTCGAGGTCCGGGAGGACGGCCCCACCGCCCTGGAGGCCGGACTGCAGGGCGGCGTCGATCTCGTCGTCCTGGATCTCGGACTGCCCGGAATGGACGGCCTGGAGGTGGCCCGGCGACTGCGCGCCGAAGGCCACGGCTTCCCCATCCTGGTCCTGACCGCCCGGGCCGACGAGGTCGACACGGTGGTCGGCCTGGACGCCGGCGCCGACGACTACGTGACCAAGCCCTTCCGCCTCGCCGAGCTGCTCGCCCGGGTACGGGCCCTGCTGCGGCGCGGCGCCAACGACCCCGCCCAGGCGCCCGCCACCCACGGGGTGCGCATCGACGTCGAGTCCCACCGCGCCTGGATGGGCGAGGAGGAGCTCCAGCTCACCGCCAAGGAGTTCGACCTGCTGCGCGTCCTCGTCCGCGACGCCGGCCGGGTCGTCACCCGCGACCAGCTGATGCGCGAGGTCTGGGACACCACCTGGTGGTCCTCCACCAAGACCCTCGACATGCACATCTCCTGGCTCCGCAAGAAGCTGGGCGACGACGCCGCCAACCCCCGCTACATCGCCACCGTCCGGGGCGTCGGCTTCCGCTTCGAGAAGAGCTGACGTACCGCCCGCCCCGGGCGTACCGGCCCGGCGGGGCATGCCCGTCCGCTAGGGCATGCTCTAGGGCATGCGCCGCCGTCTGATCCATTCCACGCTCGCCGTGGTCCTCGTCGTGATCGCCGTGTTCGGGGTCTCCCTGGTCATCGTGGAGACCCGGACCATCACCAGCAGTGCCCAGGACCGCATCGGCTCCGCGGCGCTGCGCCTGCTGGGCGTGGTCGAGGCCGACGCCCTGGAGCACCGCAGGGTCGACGCCAGTTCGCTCTCCGAACAGCTGGACGTCGGCACGTACGCCCTGATCACCCTCCCCGGGCAGCCGCCCGTGGAGGTCGGCGACCGGATCCCCGACAACGTCATCCGGGGCACCGCGCGCGGGGAGCAGGGCGAGGTGGTGGTCGTCGAGGAGTCCCGCTCCACCGTCACCCGCGAGGTCGGGCGCACCCTGGCCGTGGTCGGCGCGGTGGCGCTGCTGGCCGTCGTCGCCGCCGTCCTCCTCGCCGTCCGCCAGGCCAACCGGCTGGCCTCCCCGCTGACCGACCTCGCCGAGACCGCCGAGCGGCTCGGCTCCGGCGACCCCCGGCCCCGGCACAAGCGCTACGGGGTCCCCGAGCTGGACCGCGTCGCCGATGTGCTCGACGCCAGCGCCGAGCGGATCGCGCGGATGCTCACCGCCGAGCGGCGCCTCGCCGCCGACGCCTCCCACCAGCTGCGCACCCCCCTGACCGCCCTGTCGATGCGGCTGGAGGAGATCACCGTCACCGACGACCTGGAGACCGTACGGGAGGAGGCGTCCATCGCCCTCACCCAGGTGGAGCGGCTCACGGACGTGGTCGAGCGGCTGCTGACGAACTCCCGCGATCCCCGCACCGGCTCCGCCGTCCCCTTCGACCTGGACGAGGTCGTCAAACAGCAGCTGGAGGAGTGGCGGCCGGCCTACCGCAGCGCCGGACGCGCCATCGTCCGCTCCGGCAAGACCGGCATGCGGGCCGTCGGCACCCCCGGAGCCGTCTCCCAGGTGCTGGCCACCCTCGTGGAGAACGCCCTGATGCACGGCGGCGGCACCGTCGCCCTGCGCACCCGCGTGACCGGCAACCAGGCCGTCATCGAGGTCACCGACGAGGGGCCCGGCGTCCCGCCCGACCTGGGCAACCGGATCTTCGAGCGGGCCATCAGCGGCCGCAACTCCACCGGCATCGGCCTGGCCGTCGCCCGGGACCTCGCGGAAGCGGACGGCGGCCGCCTGGAGCTCCTCCAGAGTCAGCCGCCGGTGTTCGCGCTCTTCCTCAGCCGGACCGCCCCCCGGCCCGCGGAGCCGGAGGAGCCGACGGTCAGGTAGCCGCCCTCAGGGGCGGTTGCCCGCCGGCAGCGGGGCGCGGGCCGCGGCGACGGCCGCCTCCTCGTGCCCGTCGCGCTGCTCCACCACCAGCGAGGGCGCGGCGTCCGTCGGCAGGGCCTTGAACACCCACGTCCGGTACGACCAGAACCGGAAGACGGTCGCCACCGCCATGCCGACGAACTTGAAGACGTTGTTCTGCAGCGAGCTGTCGAAGCCGAAGCCGTAGGTGGCGACGTAGAGCACACCGCTCTCGATGACCATGCCGATCACGCTGAAGAGCACGAAGAGGATCATCTCGCGGCGGCGGCTGCCCAGGTCGCGGTCACGGTAGGTGAAGTACCGGAAGCCCACGTAGTTCGTGATGATGGCCACCACGATGGCTATCACGTTCGCCCGGACCGTCTGGAGGTCCGTGGTGCTGCGCAGCAGGTTGAAGACGCCGAAGTTGACCAGGACGCCCGCGCCGCCGACCGCGCCGAACTTCACGGCCTCCCGCGCGAGGCCCCGCAAGCGCTCGGACAGCGGTACTGCGTTCGGGGTGCTCATGTGATGGTTCAGTCCCTGTCAGTCGTCGTGTGAGCCGCGGGGTGAGCCGTCAGTGCCCTCCGGGGGCGTATCACCCGATCTCGTCAACCCCACCATGTTAAGTGTCGCCCCGGCGGCCCCGGCGCGCCCCGGCAACCCTGGAAGCACCGCGCGCACCCGCCCCCGGGGCCGCACCGGCGGGTACGCGCCAGGGCTGCGTCCGGATGGCGGAATACCGGCGGATACCCTGGAGTGGTGACGTTTCCGGTAGTCGGCATGGTCGGCGGCGGTCAGCTCGCCCGCATGACCCACGAGGCGGGCATCCCCCTCGGCATCAGGTTCAAGATCCTCAGTGACACCCCCCAGGACTCGGCGGCCCAGGTCGTCAGCGACGTCGTCATCGGCGACTATCGCGACCTGGAGACGCTGCGCGCCTTCGCGCGCGGATGCGACGTGATCACCTTCGATCACGAGCACGTCCCCACCGAGCACCTCCGGGCCCTGGAGTCGGACGGCATCCCCGTCCGGCCGGGGCCCGACGCGTTGGTGCACGCCCAGGACAAGGGGGTGATGCGCGCCAAGCTCGACGAGATCGGCGCGCCCAGCCCCCGCCACCGGATCGTGAGCGATCCGGCGGACGTGGCGGCCTTCGCGGACGAGGTCGGCGGGTTCCCCGTCATCCTCAAGACGGTGCGCGGCGGCTACGACGGCAAGGGCGTGTGGTTCGTCCGCACCCCCCAGGACGCCGAGGCCCCGTTCAAGGCGGGCGTGCCGGTCCTCGCGGAGGAGAAGGTCGAGTACGTCCGCGAGCTCGCGGCCAACATCGTCCGCTCCCCGCACGGCCAGGCCGTGGCCTACCCCGTGGTGGAGTCCATCCAGGTGGACGGGGTGTGCGACACGGTGATCGCCCCCGCCCCGAACCTCTCCGAAGCCCTCGCGGGCGAGGCCCAGGCCCTGGCCCTGCGCATCGCCCAGGAGCTCGGCGTGACCGGCCACCTGGCCGTGGAGCTGTTCGAGACCACCGACGGCCGCATCCTCGTCAACGAACTGGCCATGCGCCCGCACAACAGCGGCCACTGGACCCAGGACGGTGCGGTCACCTCCCAGTTCGCCAACCACGTCCGCGCGGTCCTGGACCTCCCCCTGGGCGACCCGCGCCCCCGGGCCCGCTGGACCGTCATGGCGAACGTCCTCGGCGGGGACTACCCCGACATGTACGCGGCGTACCTGCACTGCATGGCCCACGACCCGCAGCTGAAGATCCACATGTACGGCAAGGACGTGAAACCGGGCCGCAAGGTCGGCCACGTCAACACCTACGGCGACGACCTGGACGATGTGCTGGAGCGCGCACGTCACGCAGCCGGCTACCTCAGAGGAACGATCACCGAATGAGCACCTCTCCCGTCGTGGGCATCGTCATGGGCTCGGACTCCGACTGGCCGGTCATGGAGGCCGCCGCCCAGGCGCTGGACGAGTTCGAGATCCCCTACGAGGTCGACGTCGTCTCCGCCCACCGGATGCCGCGCGAGATGGTCGCGTACGGGGAGCAGGCCGCCGGACGCGGCCTGAAGGCGATCATCGCCGGCGCGGGCGGGGCCGCCCACCTGCCCGGCATGCTCGCCTCCGTCACCCCGCTGCCCGTCATCGGCGTGCCGGTCCCGCTGAAGTACCTCGACGGCATGGACTCCCTGCTGTCGATCGTCCAGATGCCCGCCGGGGTTCCCGTCGCCACCGTCTCCGTCGCCGGAGCCCGCAACGCCGGCCTGCTCGCCGTGCGCATGCTCGCCGCGCACGACCCCGAGCTCCTCGGCCGGATGCGCGACTTCCAGCAGGAGCTGAACGACCAGGCCACCGAGAAGGGCAAGCGGCTGCGCACCAAGGTGGCCGGCGCGGAATCCTTCGGGTTCGGCAAGTGAGCGCCGCGGACCTGCTCGCCCAGGCCCGGGAGCTCCTCGCCGAGCACCCGGTCGCCGACGGCCACAACGACCTGCCCTGGGCCCTGCGCGAGCAGGTCCGCTACGACCTCGGCCGCCGCGACCTCGCCGGCGACCAGTCGGCCCACCTGCACACCGACCTCCCCCGGCTGCGCGCCGGGGGCGTCGGCGCGCAGTTCTGGTCCGTCTTCGTCCGCTCCGACTTCTCCGGCGACGAGGCCGTCAGCGCCACCCTGGAGCAGATCGACGCCGTCGCGCAGCTGATCGCCCGTTACCCCGGCGACCTCGTCCGGGCCCTGACGGCCGACGACATGGAAGCCGCCCGCGCCGACGGCCGGATCGCCTCCCTCATGGGCGCCGAGGGCGGCCACTCCATCAACAACTCCCTCGCCACCCTGCGCGCCCTGCACCAGCTCGGCGTGCGGTACATGACCCTCACCCACAACGACACCATCGACTGGGCGGACTCGGCGACCGACACCCCCCGCCACGGCGGCCTCACGGACTTCGGCCGCGAGGTGGTGCGAGAGATGAACCGCATCGGCATGCTCGTCGACCTCTCGCACGTCGCCGACACCACCATGCGCGACGCGCTCGCCGTCGCGGCCGCACCCGTGGTCTTCTCGCACTCCTCGGCCCGGGCGGTCTGCGACCACCCGCGCAACATCCCCGACGACGTGCTGGCGCAGCTGCCGGCCAACGGCGGCGTCGCGATGGCCACCTTCGTGCCGAAGTTCATCCTCCCGGCCGCCATCGAGTGGACCCTCGCCGCGGACGAGAACCTGCGCGCCCACGGCTTCCACCCCCTGGAGACCACCCCCGAGGCGATGGCCCTGCACCGGACCTTCGAAGCCGCTCACCCCCGCCCGATGGCCACCGCCGCCACCGTCGCCGACCACCTCGACCACATGCGCGAGGTCGCCGGCGTCGACCACATCGGCATCGGCGGCGACTTCGACGGCACCGCCTTCACCCCGGCCGGGCTGGACGACGTCTCCGGCTACCCGAACCTGATCGCGGAGCTCCTCCACCGCGGCTGGTCCCGCGCCGACCTGGCCAAGCTCACCTGGTCCAACGCCGTACGGGTGCTGCGCGACGCCGAAGCCGTCGCCCGGGACCTCTCGGCCACCCGCGGCCCGTCCAACGCGGTGCTCTGAGGGCTCTCCGGGGACAGCTGCGGCGCCAGGGGCGGGACCGGGAACACCCCGGTCCCGCCCCTGTCCCGTACGGCCGTACACCCGAACGCCACACTCGCCGGGCGGCACCCGCACCCCGCATGTCACGGTGGCCCCATATCTCCCTGCTGCCGCCGAGACCGGAGCGAATGCCATGGCCGACCTGCAGGATGAACCCCACAGCGTGGGTGTCGGAGCCGAAGACGCCCCCGTCACCGCCTCCGCGACGGCGGGCGGGTCCCTGGACCGCGCGGCCGCGCTGCTCGCCGCCCACCCCGTCGCCGACGGCTGCAACACCCTCGTCTGGACCCTGCGCCAGAGCCCTTACCACGACATCGACACCCCCGACACGGGCGTCGACACCGACATCCCCCGGCTGCGCGCCGGGGGAGTGGGCGCCCAGTTCTGGACCCTTCTCGTGCCCCCCGGCCCGCCCCGCGCGGAATCCTGCGCCCAGGCCGTGTGCGAGACCCTCGAACAGATCGACGCGGCCCGCGCCCTGATGCGCCGCTACCCCGACAGCCTCTACCTCGCGCTGACCCCCGACGACCTGGTCGACGCCCGCAACCGCGGCCGGATCGCCTCGTTCCTCGGCCCCGTCCCCGGCAGCACCCTCACCGGCTCCCTCGGCGCGCTGCGCGCCTTCCACGCCCTCGGCGTACGCCTGCTCGCACCCGCCGGAGCGCCCTGGGCCGAGGAGGGCCTGACGGCCTTCGGCCACGAGGTGGTCAAGGAGGCGAACCGGCTCGGGATCCTGCTCGACCTGACGGGCTGCCCGCCCGCCGCCGCCTGCCAGATCGCGGCCGCCTCCAAGGCGCCGGTGATCATCTCCAACACCGGCGCGGCCTCGCTCACCCCGCACCCCGCCAACGCCACCGACGAGGTCCTCCTCGCGCTCCGCGCGGCGGGCGGCCTGGCGATGGTCACCTTCGACACCGAACGCACCGGCGACTCCCTGCACGCCGTCGCCGACCACGTCGAACACGTCCGAGCCCTCATGGGACCGGAAGGCGTCGGCCTCGGCGCCGCCTTCGGATCCGAACCCGGAAGCCCCAGGCCGGCCGGGCTCGCCGACCCCTCCGGCTACCCGCGCCTGCTCGCCGAACTCCTCGAACGCGGCTGGCCGGAACCCGACCTCGCCCTCCTCACCTGGGGCAACGCCCAGCGCGTGCTGCGCGAGGCCGAGTTCACCGCCCGCGCCGCCCAGCACAAGGGCGGCCCCACCCCCTAGAGGGCCGCCGCCGCCCCGGGCCGCACGCTCGCCTCGGGCCGCGCGGCCGCCTTCGGCAGTACGGTCGCCTTCCACAGCCGGACGCCCGACCACACCGTCGCGCCCAGCAGCAGCGCGTTACGGGTGCAGAGCAGCACCGTGCCCAGCGTGCTGGCCGTGAGGATCTCCGTGTCGTACCAGACCGGGAAGATCAGCGTGGTCAGCGCGGTCGTCACGGCCAGCAGCCAGGCGACCGGCCGCTGGGTGGTGTGCTTCGAGGTCAGGCAGACGGCCGCGAGACCCAGCAGCCAGATCATGTACTGCGGGCTGATGACCCGGCTGGTGACGGTGAAGACCATCATCGCGCAGAGCGCGGCGTCGAAAGGCGTCGCGCCCGACCAGCGGTTGGCCCTCACCCGCCACAGCAGGAGCAGCAGGAAACCGGCCACCGTCAGCCCCACCGAGACCCGGGCGATGACCGACACGTACGGGCCCACGTACTCGAACGCCCCGTACTGGAAGTTGGTCCTTCCCGGCCACAGGTGCGTCAGCCGCGCCGCCATCAGCGCCGAACCGCCCAGCGACTCCACCTGCACACCCCGGTTGCCCTGGTTGCCCAGGAAGCCCAGGGTGTCCTCGAACAGGACCGCGAAGACCGCGAGCAGCGCCGCGCAGGACAGCGCCGCCGCCACGACGGCGTCCCGCGTGGACCGGCCGCGCGGGGTGCCGAGCAGGGTCAGCAGGGGCCACACCTTGACCATCGCCCCGATACCGGCGACGACCCCGGCCAGCCGGGGGCGGTGGCGCATGCAGAGCAGCGCGAAGACCGCGAACAGGGTGACGTGGATGTCGTACCGGGCGAACGGGGTCCCCATCATCAGCGGCAGCGTCACCAGCCACATCACCGCACCGGCCATGCTGCCGTCACCGCGCCGCGCCGCCCGCAGCAGACCCAGCAGGATCACCGCGTCACACAGCACCGTCAGGGCGACGAACGCCTGGAAATAGGTGAGGAACGGCAGGAGGTCCGGGGAGAGGAAGACGGCCGCGGCCGCCGGCGGGTACTGCCACATGACGTCGTGCTGCGGCATCGTCCAGTGGACCAGGACGTTGTACCAGTTGTGGTAGGTCATGGTGACCTCGACCCGGGCGTTGGCCGAGTGGCCGACCGCGTGGACGAGCGTCCACAGCATCGCCGCCCTCGTGACCAGCCAGACGCCCGCGATGCCCAGCAGGGCGCCGCGCCCGCGCAGGGCCGCGTCGAGGGATCCACGCCGCCGCACACGCCCGGCGGGCGCCGCCGGAGCGGCTGCGGAGGGGGGGACTGCGGGGCTGCGGGTGCTGGTCATCGGCGCGAAGTCTACCCAGCCGCCCGTTCCGCTTCGGCGCCCGAGCACCCGCCGCAGCCGCTCCGGCGGGCCCCTGCCCCGACGCCCTGAGGCCGTGTGCCGCTTATGCCTGCGGGCGTCCCATGGCCCGGTACGTCCAGCCGGCGCCCCGCCACAGCAGGGGGTCCAGCGCGTTCCGCCCGTCGAGGACGAGCCGGTCCGTGACGACGGCTCCCAGCTCGGCCGGGTCCAGCTCGCGGAACTCGCGCCACTCGGTGAGGTGCAGGACGACCTCCGCCCCGCGGGCGGCGGCCAGAGCCGAGTCCGCGTAGCCGAGGGTGGGGAAGACCCGGCGGGCGTTGTCCATCCCCTTGGGGTCGTAGACGGTGACCTGCCCGCCCTGGAGGTGGATCTGCCCGGCGACGTTCAGTGCGGGGGAGTCGCGCACGTCGTCCGAGTCCGGCTTGAAGGTGGCACCGAGCACCGCCACCCGCTTGCCGAGGAAGGAACCGCCCACCGCCTCGCGCGCCAGCTCCACCATGTGCCCGCGGCGCCGCATGTTGATCGAGTCGACCTCCCGCAGGAAGGTGAGCGCCTGGTCGGCGCCCAGCTCGCCGGCCCGCGCCATGAAGGCACGGATGTCCTTGGGCAGGCAGCCGCCGCCGAATCCGATCCCGGCGCGCAGGAACTTCGAGCCGATCCGCTCGTCGTAGCCGATGGCCTCGGCCAGCTTCACCACATCGCCGCCGGCGGCCTCGCACACCTCCGCCATGGCGTTGATGAAGGAGATCTTCGTGGCGAGGAAGGAGTTGGCGGCGGTCTTCACCAGCTCGGCCGTCGGGAAGTCGGTCACCACCAGCGGGGTGCCCTCCGCCATCGGCGTCGCGTACACCTCGCGCAGCAGCTTCTCCGCGCGCTCACCGCGTACGCCGATGACGATCCGGTCGGGGTGCAGGGTGTCCTGCACGGCGAAGCCCTCGCGCAGGAACTCCGGGTTCCACGCCAGCTCCACGTCGGCGGCCGCCGGGGCGAGCGCGGCGAGCTTCGCGGCGAGCCGGTCCGCCGAGCCCACCGGCACGGTGGACTTCCCCACCACCAGCGCGGCCCGCTTCAGGTGCGGGGCCAGCGACTCCAGCGCCGAGTCCACGTACGACATGTCACACGCGTACTCGCCGTGCTTCTGCGGGGTGTTCACGCACACGAAGTGCACGTCGCCGAACTCCCCGACCTCCTCCCACGACTGGGTGAACCGCAGCCGTCCGGTGGCCCCCGGAAGCCCCGCCACGTGCCGGCCGAGCAGTTCCTCCAGCCCCGGCTCGTACATCGGGACCCGGGCCGCGGCCAGCATCTCGATCTTCTCGGGCACCACGTCCAGCCCCAGCACCTCGAAGCCGAGCTCCGCCATGGCCGCGGCATGGGTGGCGCCCAGGTAACCGGTGCCGATCACAGTGATCTTGAGGGGGGCCATGGATGCTCCAGAGGTGCGGGGCCGTTTGCGGCCCCCGAGCATAGTCGGGCCGGTCTGCGGGGACGTTCCCCGGAGGACCCCGCTGTCACGCAGCTCACGTACGCGCCGCATATCGCTGGGGCGGCGCCGGGAACTAGAATTTGGGTTACTTAACGGTAGTTAGCATCCCGCGCCGGGCGCCTGTCAGCCACGCACCGCTGTCAGCCCGCCACTTCGGCGCCGCAGACTGGGGAGTGAAAGATCTTGGCGGGTTCTGCCGACTTCGACCTGTACCGCCCGGCCGAGGAGCACGACATGCTCCGCGAGTCGGTCCGCGCGCTCTGCGAGGCGAAGATCCTCCCGTTCGCGGCCGCGGTCGACGAGGAGGCCCGCTTCCCGCAGGAGGCACTCGACGCCCTCGTTGCCAACGACCTGCACGCGGTCCACGTGCCCGAGACCTACGGCGGCGCCGGCGCCGACGCCCTCGCGACGGTCATCGTGATCGAGGAAGTGGCCCGCGTCTGCGCCTCCTCCTCCCTGATCCCGGCCGTGAACAAGCTCGGCTCCCTCCCGGTGATCCTCTCCGGCTCCGAGGAGCTCAAGGCCAAGTACCTCGGCCCGCTGGCCAAGGGCGACGCGATGTTCTCCTACTGCCTCTCCGAGCCCGACGCGGGGTCCGACGCGGCCGGCATGAAGACCCGCGCGGTCCGCGACGGCGACTTCTGGGTCCTCAACGGCGTCAAGCGCTGGATCACCAACGCGGGCGTCTCCGACTACTACACGGTCATGGCCGTCACCGACCCCGAGAAGCGCTCCAAGGGCATCTCGGCCTTCGTCGTCGAGAAGTCGGACGAGGGCGTCTCCTTCGGCGCACCCGAGAAGAAGCTCGGCATCAAGGGCTCCCCGACGCGCGAGGTCTACCTCGACAACGTCCGCATCCCCGCCGACCGCATGATCGGCGCCGAGGGCACCGGCTTCGCCACCGCGATGAAGACCCTCGACCACACCCGCATCACCATCGCCGCCCAGGCCCTCGGCATCGCCCAGGGCGCCCTGGACTACGCCAAGGGCTACGTCCAGGAGCGCAAGCAGTTCGGCAAGCCGATCGGCGACTTCCAGGGCGTCCAGTTCATGCTCGCGGACATGGCCATGAAGATCGAGGCCGCCCGCCAGCTGACCTACGCCGCCGCGGCCAAGTCGGAACGCGTCGACAGCGACCTCACCTTCTTCGGCGCCGCCGCCAAGTGTTTCGCCTCCGACGTCGCGATGGAGGTCACCACGGACGCGGTCCAGCTCCTCGGCGGCTACGGCTACACCCGCGACTACCCGGTGGAGCGCATGATGCGCGACGCGAAGATCACGCAGATCTACGAGGGCACCAACCAGGTCCAGCGCATCGTCATGGCGCGCAACCTGCCGTAGCGCCGACCCGCCCGGTACCTCCACGACAAGGCCGCCGGCCCCCGCCGGGGGCCTTGTCGTGCGTACGGCCGCGGCCGGGCGGCCGGACTTGTGCGGCCCCTTTGTAACGATTCCCATCCAGCGGCGGGGCTGCCCGCGGGGCCGGGGCGGCGGGCGGGGCCCCGGAGTGCGCGAGGGGACTTCCCGTAGGGCGGTGATCCTCGCCCATGAGGAGGGGGCGGGCCGGAGGCCGTGCGTCCGCACCCCGTGGAACCCACCGTGACCGGAACGTTGCCGCAGGGGGCCCGGACGGGGCTCCGCCGGGCTTCGCACTATGCCGGATGGGCTAACTTTGAAGCTTCGTACGCCCGAACCGGTTGGGGAGAGAACAAAATGACGGAAGCGATCCTGCTGGTCGGCGGGCAGGGGACGCGACTGCGCCCCGTGACGGTGAACACCCCCAAGCCGATGGTTCCGGCAGCGGGCGTACCGTTCCTCGCCCACCAGATCGCCAGGGCCGCTGCCGCCGGTGTCACGCACATCGTGATGGCCACCTGCTACCTCGCCGAGGTCTTCGAGCCGTACTTCGGCGACGGCTCCGCCTTCGGCGTCAGCCTGGAGTACGTCGTCGAGGACGAGCCGCTCGGCACCGGCGGTGCCATCCGCAACGCCGCCGAGCGCCTGACCGGCGGCCCGGACTCCCCCGTCCTCGTCTTCAACGGGGACATCCTCACCGGTCTGGACATCGCCGGCCTGGTCGAGTCCCACCGGGCGGCCGACGCCGACGTCTCCCTCCACCTCGTCCGCGTGGAGGACCCGCGCGCCTTCGGCCTGGTTCCCACCGACCCCGACGGGCGCGTGCTGGCGTTCACCGAGAAGCCCGAGACGCCCGAAGAGATCGTCACCGACCAGATCAACGCCGGCTGCTACGTCTTCCGCCGCAGCGTTATCGACTCCATTCCGGCCGGCCGGCCGGTATCCGTCGAGCGCGAGACCTTCCCCGGCCTCCTCGCCTCCGGCGCCAAGCTGCACGGCGTCACCGAGGACACCTACTGGCTGGACCTCGGCAAGCCGGAGTCGTTCGTCCAGGCGTCCGCCGACCTGGTGCGCGGCGTCGTCTCCTCCCCGGCGGTCCCCGGCCCGCGCGGCGAGGCCCTGATCCTGCCCGGTGCCCAGGTGGCGGAAGGGGCCAAGCTGACGGGCGGTACCGTGGTGGGTGCCGGCGCCCGGATCGAAACGGGTGCGGTCGTCCAGGGCTCCATCGTGCTGGACGGCGCGGTCCTCGGCACGGACACGGTGATCAACGCCAGCCTCATCGGCGCCGGCGCCTCGGTCGGTTCGCGCACCGTCGTGACCGGTGCCGTCATCGGCGACGGTGCCGTCGTGGGGGCCGACAACGAACTCCGCGCCGGGGTGCGGGTGTGGTGCGAGGCCGAACTGCCCGACGCAGCCGTCCGCTTCTCCTCCGACCGGTGAACAACTCCAGTGAGGCATAACCCTGTGATAGGCGAGCAGCAGACTCCCCGCACGACCGACGTCGCCACCACCAAGCTCCCCGACACCTGGGCGCACACCCCCCTCACCGTGGTCATGCCGACCTACAACGAGGCCGGCAACCTCCCCGGCATGGTGCAGCTGCTCATGGACCTGGACCAGCCCGGCCTGCGCCTGCTGATCGTCGACGACTCCTCGCCCGACGGCACCGGAAAGATCGCCGACGAGCTCGCAGAGGGCTACCTCACCGAGACCGGCAAGCCGCGCATGTCGGTCCTGCACCGCACCGCCAAGGACGGCCTCGGCCGCGCCTACGCCGCCGGCATGGCCAAGGCCGTCGAGGAGGGCGCCGAGTACGTGCTCCAGATGGACGCGGACGGCTCCCACCCGGCCGGCAAGATCGCCGAGATGCTGGGCGTGGCCCGCTCCACCGGCGCCGGCCTGGTCGTGGGCTCCCGCTACGTGCCCGGCGGCACCCTCTCCGACGCCTGGGGCGCACACCGCAAGCTGCTCTCCCGCTGGGCCAACGCCTACGCGAGCACCATCCTGGGCACCCGCGTCCGCGACATCACGGGCGGCTTCAACCTGTGGAGCGCGGCCGCGCTGAAGGCGATCGACCTCGCGTCGATCGGCAGCGCCGGCTACAGCTTCCAGGTGGAGATGAAGTACAAGGCGCTGCGCCGCGGCTTCCCGGTGATGGAGGTCCCGATCCACTTCGAGGACCGTACCGTCGGCGAGTCGAAGATGAACCTGGCCGTGCAGCTGGAGTCCATCGCGATGCCGTGGAAGCTCCGCGCCCGCGCCGGCCGCTGACCCGGTACCGGAGATACGAACAAGGGGCACCCCCTCGGGGGTGCCCCTTCTCCGTGCCCGGCGGCCCTCAGGCCCTGACCGGGCGCCGTTCGAGCACGCGCTTGAGCGCGGCCGAGCCGGGCCGTTCCACGAACCGTACGACCAGGTAGGACGCCAGCAGCATCGAGCCGGTCATCGACAGGATCAGCACGTACGGGTCGACGTCCCCGGACCAGTGCTCCATCAGCGTCACGCCCACCTGCTGGTGCAGCAGGTACAGCGGGTACGACATGGCGCCCGCCACCGACAGCCAGCGCCAGTCGAGCCGGTCGAGCTTGCCCAGCGCGACCGCGGCCATCAGGGCGTAGAAGCAGGTCACCACCACGACGCAGACCTCCCAGGAGAGCTTGTCCCCGGGGCGGGTGTTCCAGCCGTGGATGTCGGTCATGTAGCGCTGCATCAGCAGCCAGGACAGGCCCAGCAGGAGCCACGGCTCGCCCACGCGGGCGCCCTCGCGGCGGATCAGGTAGAAGCAGATGCCGGAGACGAACAGCGGCGAGTACGTCTGGTTGGCCAGCGTCTCCAGCAGCGGCAGGCCGGAGGCGGGGGCGAGGATCGAGACCACGGTCCAGATCCAGCAGAAGTTCATGACCCGGCGGTACGTCAGGCCCTTCCAGGCGACGACCGCGAAGATCAGGTAGAACCGGGCCTCCGACCACAGCGTCCAGTAGGAGGGGTCGACAGAGGGGTTGTTCAGCGGCATCTGGACCATCGTCAGATTGGTCAGGATCTGGCTGAGGGTGGGGCCCTCGATGTCGTAGACGCCGGCACACACGGCCATGACGGTGCCGGTCACCAGGGCGCAGAACCAGTAGGCCGGACCGAGCCGGACCACTCGGCTGCGCAGGTAGCCGCCCAGGGGCCGGCCCCAGGCGGACATGCAGATGACGAAGCCGCTGATCATGAAGAACAGCTCGACGCCGAGCCAGCCGTAGCGCGAGGCCGTGGCCACCGGGCCGAACAGCTCCTCGTTCCCGGTACGGCCCCAGATCGCGGGGTGGACGTAGTGGGCGCTGAGGACCACCACGGCCGCCACGATGCGCAGGCCGTCCAGGACGCGCAGCCGCGGCCTGGGGCCGGACGCCGGGGTGCGCTGCTGCCGGATGATTGCTTCCGGCCGCCCTCCGTCCCGCCTGAGGTCACCGATTCCGGGCGGGGCCGCGGGCAAAGACATCAACGCTCCAGAGCAGGCGTGCACAAGGCGGATCAGTCTTGCGAAGAAGGCGCGGGGCTGTCCAGCGGACGCGGAACGAGTGCTTCATCTCACCCGGTCACTGCCCGCGTACGGTGACCTTCTGGTCGTTCTGGATCTCCCTGACGAGCTGCTGGACCTTCGCCTTGTCCCAGACGAGGTTGCCGCCGCGCTGGCCGGAGATCGGCATGTTCATCGACACGCCCTCACCGCTGTTGATGCCCTTCATGGCGAAGAACATCTCGCCCATGTCCCACAGCGACATGTCCTTGTCGACGATCAGGGTGTCCAGCCCGGCGCCCATCACCGGGTAGAGGGAGAAGGGGTTGAGGACGGTGCCCGGGGTGGCGGCCTGGCTGGCGAGGGCGGACAGGAACTTCTGCTGGTTCTTCGTCCGTTGGAGGTCCGACTCGGCGAAGGCGTAGCGGGTGCGGACGAAGGCCAGCGACTGCTCGCCGTTGAGGGTCTGGCGGCCCGCCTTGAAGTCGGCGCCGGACTTCTCGTCCTTGAAGCCCTTCTCGATGTCCAGCTCCACGCCGCCCAGCGCGTCCACGATGTTCGCGAAGCCGGCGAAGCCGATCTCGGCGTAGTGGTCGATGCGCAGGCCGGTGTTGAACTCGACCGTCCGCACCAGCAGTTCCGGGCCGTCGTCGGCGTACGCGGCGTTGAGCTTGGTCCGTCTGCCGGTGGCCGCGTACTTCTTGCCCGACTGGGAGCCGACGAAGGAGGGGATCTCCACGTCGGAGTCGCGGGGCAGCGAGACCATGGTGTTCCCGCTGGAGCACTTGGCCAGGACCATCATCGAGTCGGTGCGCTTGCCCTCGGCGGAGCCCGTGTGGAGCTTCTTCTTCTCCTCGTCGGACATGCCCTCGCGGCTGTCGGAGCCCACGATGAGGTAGGTGGTGCAGTCGCCTTCCTTGGGCCGCTCGATCACCTTGGACAGGTCGACCTCGCGGCGGACCTTGGAGTCGGCCCAGAAGTAGGTGCCGATCGTGGTCACCAGGAGTACGGAGACGATCGCGATCGACCCGATCTTGATCCGCTTGCGCCAGTCGACGACCACGCGGACGGGCACGGGGCCGTCGGGACCGCCCGGGCCGCCGGGCCGGCCGGGGCGCCCGGGGCCGCCCGGGCCCGCGGGGCGGCCGTAGACCTGGCCGGAGCTGTACCCGCTGTCGTACGCCGCGTCCGGGCCGCCCGGCCCCTGCTGCGGCGGCACCCCGTAGCCGGGCCGCGCACCCGGCGGCGGAGCCTGCGGCGGGACCGGGGGGCGGGCGGGACGGGGCTGCTGGCGCGGGGGCAGGGGTGCCTGCGGCTGCCGCTGGACGTGGCGCATCCGCTGCGCTCCCTCCGGCTGCGCCTGTCCGCTGCCGCGCCCGTACCCGTCATCGCGGCGGTCGTGCGCACCGCGCCCGCCGCCGGAACCGTCCCAGTCACTCATGCGCACAAGGATGCCCGGCCGGGCGCGCCCCGGGACACCCCGGTGGGGTCTTCGTACCGGTGCTGTTGCACACCTGATGCTTCCGGGACGCACTTAAGGTGGCTGCATGACACAGATAACGGAGGCTCCGGAGGGCAAGCCGATCTCGGCGTCCCGGACCACCCTCAGCCACATCATGACCGCCGCCGACACCAACCTCCTGGGCACCGTGCACGGCGGCGTGATCATGAAGCTGGTGGACGACGCGGCCGGCGCCGTGGCCGGGCGCCACTCCGGCGGCCCCGCCGTCACCGCCTCGATGGACGAGATGGCCTTCCTCGCCCCCGTCCGCGTCGGCGACCTCGTCCACGTGAAGGCTCAGTGCAACTGGACCGGCCGCACCTCCATGGAGATCGGCGTACGGGTCCTCGCGGAGCGCTGGAACGAATCCAACCCCGCCACCCATGTCGGCAGCGCCTACCTCGTCTTCGCGGCGGTGGACGCCGACGGCAAGCCTCGCGTGGTGCCGCCCGTCCTCCCGGAGACCGAGCAGGACGAGCGCCGCTACCAGGAGGCCCAGATCCGCCGCACCCACCGGCTGGCCCGCCGCCAGGCGATCATGTCCCTGCGCCAGGAGCGCGCCGCCCAGGGGTTCCAGGCGTGAGCCCGGAAGCGCGCGGATCGAATCGGGCGCGTGTTTCGAATCACGGAACCGTCATCCCGTCGTGCGGCGCCGTAAGCCGCCCGTAAGGTTGCGTCAGACGTCGGGGCGTGCTTGCCAGTGGATGCGACGTCGGATCCCCAGCCGGACACATCGCGGAGTCGAGCCCCCATGTCAGCTGTGATACCACCCCCGTCTGCGCTGGATGCCGTGCCCGCACGAACGCCCCCGCAGGCCGGGGGCGCCGCGCGCCGCCCCCGGCTCTACGTCCTGGACGGACTGCGGCTGATAGCGGCGCTCTCCGTGGTCTCCTTCCACTGGGCCGGCGTCAACATCCACCCCGAGGTGTGGGGCGCCACCCCGCGGACGCTGATGCCGAGCGTCCACCGGGTCGCCTCCTACGGGTGGATGGGCGTCCAACTGTTCTTCCTCATCAGCGGCTTCGTCATCTGCATGTCGTGCTGGGGCCGTTCTCCCCGGGACTACTTCACTTCGCGGGTCGTACGGCTCTACCCCGCCTACTGGGCCGGTATCGTCATCACCACCCTCGTGGTGAACTTCGCGGCCACCGTCCGCGCCAGCCGCAAGCCGATGAGTGTCAGCGACGTGCTGACCAACCTCACGATGCTGGAGCGCCCCCTCGGCGTGACCGAGGCCGACGGCGTGTACTGGACGCTCTGGATCGAGCTCCGTTTCTACCTGCTCTTCGCGATCGTCGCCGTCATGGGCCTGACGTACCGCCGGGTGCTGGCGTTCTGCGGGATCTGGACGATCCTCGCGGTGATCACGCCGAGTGCGGACAGCAAACTCATGGACACCGTCTTCATGCCGCAGGACGCCCCCTACTTCATCGCGGGCGTGGCGATGTACCTCATCTACCGGTTCGGCGTGAACCCACTGCTGCTCGCAGTGGTCGCCTTCTCCTGGCTGTTCGCGCAGAACCGGCTGCACATCACCGTCGGCGGATACGAGTACGAGGTGCACCACACGCTGTCCTGGCCGGTGATGGCGGCCGTTTCCGCCGCGGCCTTCCTCGTCATGCTCGCCGCGGCGATGGGCGCCCTCAACTGGATCCGCTGGAAGTGGCTCACGGTGGCCGGTGCGCTCACCTACCCCGTTTACCTGCTCCACCAGGAGCTCGGCTGGGCGATGATCCGCTGGGGCCGCAACCACGGCATCGCACCGTTCCAGCTGCTCGCCCTCTGTCTGGCCGTCATCCTGCTGCTCTCCTGGCTCGTCCACCGCTTCGCCGAGCGGCCGCTGTCGGCGGTGCTCAAGCGGTTGCTGGACGGGGCGAAGGTCTCGCTGCCCAAGAGCGATCCGCCCGTCCGCCCCAGGTGAGCGCGGGCCGCGCACCGCGGTGCGAACCGCCGCGGATTGGTTGCGGCCCCGGAGACTGATCTACCCTGGCACGTCGAGCCCCGGTTCGGATTTCCCATGCGCCGGCGCACCGCAGCCGTCCCGTGGACCCGGAAGGTACGAGCAGATGACGAGCAGGAGTACGGCTGCCATACCGGAGGCCAGCTCGGTCCACCGCGTGCCGCACCCGGCGACGGACGGCGCACCGGCTTCGCGGGCGGCCCGCTACGACTGGTTGTGGGCCGCGCTGCTGACGTTCGCCGTCGCGGCCTTCGGCATCAGCCGGGCACAGCCCTGGCGGGACGAGCTCGCGAGCTGGAACGCCGCCACCCGCAGCACCGGCGAGCTGGTCGGCATGCTGCGCCACGTGGACGCGGTGTCCGGTCTCTACTACCTGCTGCTGCACGGCTGGGTGTCCGTCTTCGGCGACTCCCTGGCGATGCTCAGGCTCCCTTCGGCGCTCGCCATGGCGGGCGCGGCGGCCTTCGCCGTCCTGGCGGCACGCCGGCTCTTCGACCGCCGCACGGCCGTCTTCACCGGTCTGCTCTTCGCCCTGCTGCCGGCGGCGTCCCGGTACGGTCAGGAGGCGCGGTCGTACGCCTTCGCCGTGCTGGCGGTCAGCGCCGCGACCTGGCTGCTGCTGCGGGCGCTGGAGCGGCCGGCACCGCGGCGCTGGGCGCCGTACGCGGTCACCGTGGCCGCGGCGGGGCTGTTCCACATGGTGTCGCTGCTCTTCCTGCTGCCGCACGCCATGATCGTGCTGCTGCGCTGGCAACGGGACCGCAAGGGGCGCACCCTCGTCACCTTCGCGGTGACAGTGGCGGTCGGCCTGCTCCCGGTGGTCCCGCTGGTGCTGCTGGGGCGGCGCCAGGCGGGGCGTCAGATCAGCTGGATCAAGACCCCGCACCTGCGGGACCTCGCCGACCTGTGGGGCAGCCTCTTCGGCGGTCCGACGGTCGGCCTGCTCCTGGCCGCGGTGGTGCTGCTGCCGCTCGGCTGGAACCGGGGTCGGCGGCCTGCGGTCGAGATGCTGCTGGCGGGGGCCGTACCGATCGTGGCGGCCTGGGTGGTCTCGCAGGGCAGCACCTCGTACTGGATCGACCGCTACCTGCTCTTCACGGTGCCCGCCTGGACGGTGCTCGCGGCGGCCGGACTGGCCGCGTTGCGGCCGCGGCCGGCCGGGACGCTCGCCCTCGCCGCGCTGGTCCTCCTCGGCCTGCCCGACCAGCGCCAGATGCGCACCCAGTGGTCCAAGGAAGAGCACGACGGGCGGGCCGCGGCGCGGGTCATCGCCGACGGCTACCGTCCGGGTGACGGGTTCGTGCCCCTGCGCGGTGAAGACAAGGTCTTCATGATCGACTTCCAGGTGGAGTACTTCCTGCCCGAGCGCGTCCGGCTGCGGGACGTCTTCGCCGAGCGCTCGGCGGTGGCGCGCGACGACCTGTTCACCGAGGAGTGCGCGCGGCCCGTGAGCTGCCTCGGCACCACCCGGCGGGTGTGGGTGGTGACCTGGAGCGGTACGGCCGACCCGTACCACAAGCTCCCCAAGGGGCAGGCCGAGGCGCTGAAGGGCCACTTCCGGGTCGCCGAGAGCCGGAGCGTGCACGGCCTGCAGGTCTCCCTGCTGGAGCGGGTGAAGTAGCGGCCGGCGCCGGCGCTACTTCCCGCACACCACCTGGTCGCCGGTGACCACGCCGAACTCGCCCTGGTAGGGGTCCTCGGCCCGTACCGGTACGACCTTGGTGTAGTCGGTGCCGGCGGTCACCAGTACCGTCCGGCCCTGCCCGGGGACCGCGCGCAGCTCGCTGCCGGGCAGCGACGTGGCCACCGTACGGGCGGAGCGGTCCCAGCGCGGGTCGTAGGAGATCACCGTGCGCCGGACGTCGCGGCGGGCGCCGCCGGCGGGGGTGCCGGTGGTGTCGAAGCCGGTGGCGCGCAGGGCGGCGTCCACCCGTCCGCCGAGCCCGTCGATGCGGGTGCCGTTCTCCACCTGGACCCGGACCTGCTGCGGGGGCACGTCCACCGGGACGGCCGTGGGCGCCGCGGCGGGCACGGGCCGGCCGGCGGCGGGCCCTCCGGGGCGGGCGGGGGCCAGCGCGCGGTCCTTGCGCAGGGCTTCGAAGAGCTGGGCGGCCTTGGGCTCGTCCCACTTGACGGTCGAGCCGATGCCCTTGACCGGGTACGCGGGGTCCCCGATGGGGACGGAGGCGAACTCGGAGGAGGAGGGGCTGAAGGCGCGCATGGCCTGCCCGAGCGCCAGCATCTGCTCGGAGCCGAAGTCCTTGTCGGCGCGCACCGAGCCGAGCAGGGTGGAGCTGACCTCCTTGAACTTCACCGGGTTGAGCAGCACCCCGCCGGTGGTGGCCTGCTTGATCAGGGCGGCGACGAACCGCTGCTGGCGCTGCATCCGGCCCAGGTCGGAGGCCCCGTCGACATGGCGGGAGCGGACGTACTGCAGGGCCTGGCCGCCGGTGAGGCGGTGGCTGCCGGGCAGCAGGTGCAGGCCGGTGTTCTGGTCGTGGAGGGCCTTGGCGGTGCAGATCTCGACCCCGCCCATGGCGTCGACGGTGCGCATGAAGCTGGTGAAGTCGACCTCCAGGTAGTGGTCGATCTTGACCCGGGTCATGTTCTCGACGGTCCGCACGGTCAGGTTCGGCCCGCCCTCGGCGTAGGCGGCGTTGAGCTTCACGGGGTGGGGGCGGTGGGGCGCGCCGGTGTCCGGGTCCGGGTGGGCGGGGAGTTCGGCGTAGCTGTCGCGGGGGAGGCTGACCACGCTGGCTCGCTGCTGGTCGGCGGACAGGTGCACCAGCATGATCGTGTCGGTGCAGTGGCAGGGCTCCCCGCCGAGGCGGTACTCGCGCTTCTCCTCCGGGGTGATCTTGTCGCGGCCGTCGGTGCCGACCAGCAGGAAGTTGACCCCGTGCCCGGCCTGGGGGCGGTTCTTCATGTCCTTGAAGGGGTCCACCCGCTGGATCCCGGTGTCCAGACCCGTCATCACGGCGTGCCCGACGGCCCCGGAGCCCAGGACCACCAGCGAGAAACCGGCCGCGATCCGTACGCCCCACCGGGGCCGGTCGCGCCGGCCGCGGGCCGTCCCGCCGCGGCCGGCGCCCTTGCGTGCGCGCTGCGGCTGGGCCGGCCCGGCGGGCCGGGTGGGACGGTGCGGCTGGGGCACGGGGGACACCTCCCGGTACGTCGGGCAGATTCATCGGAACAGTAGGCCCATACGATCAGCGTCTGTCCGTACCGCTCGTCCGCCGCGCAGCCGATTCCCCCGTACGCGGTAACGTGGCACCGGTACCCGACCGTGAAGGACGCCATGCCCGCCCAGCAGCCCGCAGTCTCGGTGATCATGCCGGTGCTCAACGAGGAGCGCCATCTGCGTGACTCCGTCCGGCACATCCTCGGACAGGATTACGCAGGCGAGATGGAGGTGGTGATCGCACTCGGGCCGTCCACGGACCGCACCGACGAGATCGCCGCCGAGCTCGTACGAGAAGACCCCCGCGTGCACACCGTCCCCAACCCCACCGGACGGACCCCGGCCGCCCTCAACGCCGCGATCAAGGCGTCCCGCCACCCGGTGGTGGTCCGCGTCGACGGGCACGGCATGCTCTCCGCCGACTACATCGCCACCGCCGTCCGCCTCCTGGAGGAGACCGGTGCGCAGAACGTCGGCGGCATCATGCACGCCGAGGGGGAGAACCCCTGGGAGGACGCCGTCGCCGCCGCGATGACCTCGAAGATCGGCGTCGGCAACGCGGCCTTCCACACCGGCGGCCAGGCCGGGCCCGCCGACACCGTCTACCTGGGCGTCTTCCGCCGCGAGGCCCTCGAACAGCAGGGCGGCTACAACGAGGAGTTCATCCGCGCCCAGGACTGGGAGCTGAACTTCCGCATCCGCGAGGCCGGCGGGCTGATCTGGTTCTCGCCCGAGCTGAAGGTCCAGTACCGCCCGCGTCCCTCCGTACGGGCCCTGGCCAAGCAGTACAAGGACTACGGGCGCTGGCGGCACGTGGTGGCCCGCTACCACCCCGGCTCCATCAACCTGCGCTACCTGGCCCCGCCGGCCGCCGTCTGCGCGATCGCGGCCGGGCTGGTCCTGGGCGCGGCCGTCACCCCCTGGGCGTTCGCCGTCCCGGCGGGCTACCTCGCGGCGATCACCGCCGGGTCCGTCCCGGCGGGCCGGGGGCTGTCGTGGAAGGCGCGGGCGCAGATCCCCGTGGCCCTCGCGACCATGCACATGAGCTGGGGCTACGGCTTCCTCACCAGCCCGCGCGCCCTGGCGCGGAAGGTCATCGCCAGCCGCCGCCCGGCGGTGCACCGCGACCCGTCCCAGGTCTGAGGCCGACGCCGCGCGGGCACCACGCGAAGGGGTGACCCGGTCCGTACGCGACCGGGTCACCCCTTCGTGTTTCAGCGCCCTCGTGTTTCGGCGCCTTCGTGTTTCAGGGCCGCCGGCAGGTCACCAGCGGTAGGGCTTGTAGACGTCCATGCAGGCGCCGGTGTCCGAACCGTTGAGCGCGTCGGCGGTGTCCGGGACCGACCCGGCCGCCGGCGGGGTCTGCTGCGGGAAGGTGTTGCCCTCGCGCCAGTCCGCGCCCACGATCAGGGTGATCTTCGAGACGGCGGACGACTCCTGCACCGCCGTGCCCGGGATGCCCAGGGACGCCGCCACGCTCTGCGCCTCGTCCGCCAGGTCCGGCGTCGGGTAGCGGACGACGGTGGTCTTCTCCGGGGTCAGCGCGGTGTCCGCCCTGGCCCCGGTGAAGCCCTTGGAGACCAGCACCTCCGTGATCGCGTTCGCCCGGTGCGGGGCCAGCGGCTGGTCGGCCGCGGTGCCGTTGACCACCGTGACGGCGATCTTGTCCGGGGCGGTGCCCGGAACCTTCGACGGCACCTGGCCGTTGGCCGCCGGCGGCTGCGAGCCGGCCGGCGCGGGCTGCGAGGCACCGCCGGAGGGCTGCGGGGCGGCGGGGCTCTGCGCGTTCTGCGGCTGGCCGTTCTTGTCGAAGGCGACGTCCTTGCGCAGCATCGTCCACAGCTTCTCGGCGTCCGGCTGGTTGACGATCAGCCGGTCCTCGTCGCGGGGATCCTGGTAGGTCGGCATCGTCGTCATCGTGATGCGGTTGGTCGGGACGTCCTTGAGCTGCATGGCCAGGTTGTAGAGCTTCTTGACCGAGCCGATCTCCTCGGAGACCTCCAGCGCCTTGGTCGCCGCCTCGGCCAGGTCCGTGATCCGGCCGACGTCGGTGAACGCGTTCTGGCTCTTGAGCTCGCGCATCATCGAGTTCATGTACATGTGCTGGGCCTGCGCCCGGCCCAGGTCGCTGCTGAAGGCGTGCCGGGTGCGCAGCCACTGGAGCGCCTGCTCGCCCTTGACGCGGGTGGTGCCCTTCTGGAGCTTGAGGCCGGAGCCGCCTCCGGAGGTGGGCAGCGGCCGGTCCCAGACGTTGTCCTTGACGCAGACCGGCACACCGCCGACCGCGTCCGCCATCTTCACGACACCGGAGAAGTCGATCATCATCCAGTGGTCGATGTAGACGTTGGTCAGCTTCTCCCACGTGGCCAGGGTGCAGCCGGGGCCGCCACGGCCGAGCGACTCGTTGATCATCGCGTAGGTCTTCTTGAACTTCTCGCCGGACTTGGGGTCCGTGCACTCGGGTATGTCGACCCGGGTGTCGCGCGGGATGCTCACCACCGAGGCGTTCTCCCGGTCGGCCGACACGTGCAGCAGCATCTGCACGTCCGCCAGCGGGGGGTTGCCGACGGTGTCGCGGCTGCCGCCGAGTTCCACGTTCTCCGGCTTGTTACGGCTGTCGGAGCCGATCAGCAGGATGTTCAGCGGACGCTGGCCCTTGGCGTTGGCGTGGGTCTTCTCCACACCGCTGTCGCCGCTCAGGCGCTGGCCGCTGCGGATGTTGCCGTCGAGATGACGGTAGTAGAGGTACCCGGCCGCCGCGGTCGCCAGGATCAGGAACGCCATGACGGACGCCACCCAGAACAGCACCCGCCGGCGGCGCCGGCGGACGGGGACGCCACCGCCCGGGGGCCGGGCGCCGCCGCCCGAACCGCCCCGTGGCGGGGGCACCGTGGCGGACGCCTTCCGCTTGCCGCCGTCGGATATGCCGTCGGCGGCCTTCTCGGGCGCCCCCTCCCCCCGCACGCTGCTGTGCACCACGCGTACCCCCCTCAAGATTTTCTGCTGATCGGTATGGTGCCGGTCCTGCCGGCCACCGCCCTAGACGGACGGTCTGTGGTGGACGGTCGGCGGGCGGCCCGGACGCCGCCCGCCCCTGCTGCGCCGCGCCGTCCCCGGGCCCGCTCCGGCGCGGGCGGTCACTTGGCGCAGACCGCCTTGTCCGCCTCGACCCGCTGGACCCCTTCGGGGGCCTGCTGCGGGGCCGCCGCGCCGAGCGGGGCGCCGGGCTCCTTGAAGTCGGAGCCCAGGGTCAGCTTCATCGGGGTCTTCGGCCCCGCGTCGACCGCGCCCGGCTTCAGGGCGGTGGCCGGCAGGCCCATCATGTCGGCCAGCGCCCGGGCCTGGTCGGCCTGGTTGGGCGCGTACTCCAGCTGTGTGGCGGCCAGCCGCGCCGAGGCGTTGCCGTGGTTGCCGGCCTTGTAGACGCCCTTGCTGTTCTGCAGCCAGGTCAGGGTGGTGGACGCCGAACCCGCGGGACCGCCGCCGTTGTACACGTCCACCCGGATGTCCCCGGCGGGGGCGCGGTTGCCCTGGAGCAGCGCGTTCTGCTTGTTCTTGGCGTCGGCCTCGGCCGCGTCCTTGGCGGCCTGCTCCTTCTTCTCGACCTCCGTGAGG
This sequence comes from Streptomyces sp. NPDC006687, assembly GCF_040636215.1. Lineage (NCBI taxonomy): Bacteria > Bacillati > Actinomycetota > Actinomycetes > Kitasatosporales > Streptomycetaceae > Streptomyces > Streptomyces sp. NPDC006687. Next base: position 192,194 of record NZ_JBEYJJ010000011.1, read on the forward strand.
GACACGTCCCCCCGGATCATCGCCAGGAGCGGGTCCGCCTGGGCGGAGTTCACGACCACCGTCGCCTTGCGGTTCACGGGCTCGGCCGGGTTGTCGACCACCGGCAGCGTGGTGAAGGTGACGTTCTTGGGGCTGATGTCCTTCAACTCGCCCGCGAGTGCGGTGAGCTTGCCGATCGAGCCGAGCCCCTGGTCCACGGTCAGCGACTTCGTCGCCGCCTCGGCCAGCGAGAAGAACTTCTTCGGACTGGTCAGCGTCTCCTTGGACTTCATCTCGCGCATCATCGAACCCAGGAACTGCTGCTGGGTCTTGATCCTGTCCAGGTCGCTCTCGTTGCCGAAGGAGTGCCGGGTGCGGACGAAGGCCAGCGCCTGCTCGCCCTCCAGCCGGTGCTCGCCCGCCTTCAGGTTCAGCTTCGAATCGCGGTCGTTGACATCCTTCGCCAGGCAGACCGGGACCCCGCCCACCGCCGTGCTCAGGTTCTTCACCGCGTTGAAGTCGACCATCATGAAGTTGTCGACGTCGATGCCGGTCAGCTGTTTGACCGTACGCATCGTGCAGCCCGGGTCGCGGCCCTCCTGGCCCAGGCTGTTGTTGAAGCGGGTGGCCCGGGTGCCGGGGATCTGCTTGACCGTGCCGTCGATCTTCGTGGGGCAGGCCGGGATGTCGGTGATCAGGTCGCGCGGGATGGACAGCGCGGTCGCGTTGCTGCGGTCCTTGGAGACGTGGAAGAGGATCGTGGTGTCGGCGTGGCCGACGCTCTCGGCGTCCCCGTAGCCCTCGTTGCCCTTGCCGCTGCGCTTGTCGGTGCCGATGACCAGGATGTTGATCGGCTGGTCCTTCTTGAACCCGCCGCCCGCGCCGCCGGTGTCGATGACCTTGAGGTTGCCGTTCAGGTGCTCGTAGTAGAGGTACGCGCCGACCCCGCCGGCGACCAGCAGGAACGCCAGGCTGCCGCCGGTGACGGTGAGCAGCCGCTTGCGGCGGTCCGCTCCGCCGCCGCCCTTGCGGGAGCGGCCGCCTCCGCGCCGTCCGCCGGGCGGGCCCTCGCCGCGGCGGGGCTTGGGGACGGCGGGGGAGGCGGCGGCGGGCGCCGAGGGGGCCGTGGACGTGGACGCCGAGGAGGAGGATCTGCGGGTCTTGCGGGGGGCGGAAGCCAGGCGTTGCTGCGGAGCGGAACGGCCCAGTTGCAGTTCGTAGTTGCCAGTGCGGGGATTGAGGACCCACTGGTCAGCGGGGTCGATCTCGTCCGCCCGCCCACGGCTTTGCGCATCCACGGTTGCTCGAATCCTCCGTCGGTGCTTCGCGACGCGCCTCCCCCCAGGCGCCCGGTCAACGATCCGGCTGCTGGTGCACGACCTCTTCGCAGCCGGTGCGCCGGATCGCTCACCTTATCCGGCCAGGTCAGCCGCAAACCATGCTGGTGACAAAATCCACTCACCTTAAAACGGCCCAAAGCGCCCATCCGGTCCGGTTGGGGGTCCGGCTTTTGGATTGCTTTACCGGCAGTCGACCGTGGCTGCCGTGGTTCCTGTGAAGGTGGGGGCGGGTGTGGGGGTGGGGGAGGTGCCGTTCCGGGTCGCGTTGCCGGTTCCGCTTCCGGTCTCGTTTCCGGTCCCCTCTCCGGTCCCCGAACCGCTGGGGGACGGGCTCGTGGACTCCGGATGGGGACTCGGGGTCGCCTCGGGGACGGCCACCGCCACCGGCCGGTCCGCCCGCAGCTGCTCGAAGAGCCGCGCCGCGTCCGGCTGCACCAGCTCGTCCCGGTTGGGGTCCGCCGCGTACGGGCGACGCGGCACCGTCAGGAACTTGACCTGGTCGGCCGGAATGTTCCGTACGCCCCGTACGAGGTCGTACAGCCCCCGCAGCGAGGCCAGGCCGGGGTCGGTGGTCACCGAGGAGGTCGCCGCGTCCAGCAGCGGATACAGCTTCCCCGGGTTCAGCAGCACCCCGTTGCTGCTCACCTTCTCCCACAGCGAGCCGAGGAACTGCTGCTGGCGCTCCATCCGTTCGGTGTCGCTGCCGTTGCCCAGGCTGTAGCGCGCCCGGACGAACCCCAGCGCCTGCTCCCCCCGCAGCACCTGCCGGCCCGCCGGCAGCCGCAGGTGCGCCTCGGCGTCGTCCATCGGCCTGCGCAGGCACACCTCCACCCCGCCGACGGCGTCGACCATCTGCTTGAACCCGCCGAAGTCCACCACCATGTGGTGGTCGACGCGGATCCCGGTCATCTTCTCGACCGCGCGGATCGTGCAGGCGGCCCCGCCCCACTGGAAGGCCCAGTTGAACTGCGCGAGCCGGTCCCCGGTGCGGGAACCGTCCTCGCCCAGGCATTCCGGCACCTCCGTCATCAGGTCCCGGGGGATCGACACCGCCGTCGCGCTGCGCCGGTCGGCGGTCAGGTGCAGCAGGATCGTGGTGTCCGAGCGCTGGGTTCCCCCGTCCTGCCCGTAGCCGGTGTTGCCCGTCCCGGAGCGCGAGTCGGAGCCGATCAGCAGGATGTTCTGCGCGCCCGACGCCAGGTGCGCCGGGCGCTCGCGTTCGTAGCGCCGCAGTTCGGCCGCGGCGGAGGTGTCCTCGGTGATGTTCCCGTCGAGCTTGGCGTACAGCCACCAGCCCGCCGCCGCCCCCGCCACGACCAGCAGGACGGCCCCGAGCCCGATCCAGCGCAGCAGCCGGCGCCGGCGGCCGCGGGGGGTCCTCCCCGCGCCCGCGGCCGCTCCAGCGCCGTCCGGTATGCCCGCGCCGTCCTTCACTCGCGCACCGTCCCCTCGCCGTACCGGCCACGGCTGCGCCGTACCCGGCAACGGGCCGTGCGGGTGAGCACGGCCTGGTCCCGATCCTCCTCCGGGGAGGGCCGGGCGGCCCGGGGGCGAGGGGTTGTCTAGACCCATGCGGGTGACAAATCGCCGGGAGCGGGCCGGAACGGGCGAGGCGGGGGCCGTGGGAACGGCCGGACCGCCCCTACACGGTGTGCGTCACGCGTTCGCTCGCCACCCGCTGGGCCAGCGCCTCCGGCGACAGCCGGTCCAGATGGCGGCACAGCACCACCGAGCCGCCCGTGGCCAGCGGCCCGTACAGACCCGCCGACAGCCCCTCCCAGCTGTCGAAGCCGAGCCCCGACAGCACCCGGGCGCCCTCGCCGAGCCCCCGCTTCGCCGCGTCCTCACGGGCCCGCTCCACCAGGGCCGCGTACGACAGCTCCGCGCCGTCGGCCACCAGCCCCGGCGCGTCCGCGTCGACCGGTACGAACGGGGCGAACCGGTCACCCTGTCCCGGCACCTCCACCGCGTAGTCCGCGAACCCGACCGGCGGCTGCGGGAACCGTCCGCCCAGCGGACGCAGCGCCAGCGCGACCCGCTCACCGGAACAGGCCCGGGCCTCCTCCAGGGTGTCCGGCCCGCTCACCACCAGGTCGGCGCCGGCGGGATCCCCGCCGACCTCCACGACCACCCCGACGGAAGCGCACGCGAGCAGCCAGACGGCGCTCTGCCAGTGCGCGGGCAGCAGCAGCGCCAGCCGGTCGCCCGGCTCGGCGCCCAGGTCGCCCTGGAGCAGATTGGCGGTCTTGGCCACCCAATTGGCGAAGGTGGCGACGGACAATTCGACGCGCTCGCCGGTGGCGTCGTCGTAGAAGGTGACGAGCGGGCGGCCCGGATCGGCGGCGAGCGCGGATCGCAGCAGGTCGGCAGGGGTGCGGTCAGTGGCGTTCACCCGCCCCAGCGTAACCGGCCCCCTCCCCCGGACGGGGGGAGGCGGCTCCCCCGTCCAGGGGAGGCCCGCCCGGCGCGCCGTCGGACGGTGCGTCAGTTCTCCGATGGCGCTGCGTGGTGGCTGCGCACAGCATCGCTTCCATGCGCGGATTCCTTGCTTCCTCGATCGGTGTCGTGACGGCCGCCGCCCTGGCGCTGCCGCTCACCCTCTCCACTCCGGCCCTGGCCGAGGCGGCCCCCGACGTGCCGGGGTCCACCCAGTCACTGCCGCTCGTCCCCCTCGGCCCCACCGGCGCCGCCCGCATCCCCGGCGTGCCCGGCATGAGCGCCTCGCCGGGCCTGGCCGAGACCCGCGGGCTGGCCCCGCGCGAGGTCAGGAGGTTCTCGCTGGTCGGGGTCGTCTGGGACGACGCCGCCGCGGAACTCGACGGCCGGGTCCAGATCCGTACCCGCTCCGTGGCCACCGGCGCCTGGTCCGACTGGCAGGACGTGGACACCCACAACGGCGAACACGCCGCCGACCCCGACGCGGCGGAGCGCGGCACCGGCCGCGTCCGCGGCGCCACCGCCCCGCTGTGGGTGGGCCCCTCCGACGGTGTGGAGGTCCGCGTCCGGGCGCAGCCCCCCGCCCGCGGCAGCCGCGCCGCCGACCACCCCGGGCGACTCCCGGCGGGGCTGCGCCTGGAACTCGTCAACCCCGACTCCGGGCAGGCGCACTCCGCTCCGGACGGCAAGAACGGCGCCCTGCGGTCCCCCGCGGAGCCGGCCCCGGAGGACGACAAGGGCGACACCCCCGCCGCCCTGCCCGAGATGTCCATGGAGGCGTCGGAGTCCTCCTCCGCCAACGTCCCGCACGCCGCCCTCGGCGCCCTGGAGATCAGCGCCCTCGGCAAGGAGGACGCCACCGCCGACGCCGTCCTCGCCACCGACGGCGAACTCACCGCCGCCGCCCGCCCCTACATCGGCCCCCGCCCGCGCATCGTCACCCGGCGCGGCTGGGGCGCGGACGAGTCCCTGCGCGAACCGGGCTTCGTCTACACGAGCACGGTCAAGGCCGCCTTCGTCCACCACACCGCCTCCGGCAACAACTACGCCTGCAAGGAAGCCCCGTCGGTGCTGCGCAGCCTCTACCGCTACCACGTGGTGAGCGAGGGCTGGCGGGACTTCGGCTACAACTTCGCCGTGGACAAGTGCGGGACGGTCTACGAGGGCCGGGCGGGCGGCGTCACCAAGCCGGTGCTCGGCGCCCACACCATGGGCTTCAACGCGGACAGCATGGGCGTCGCGGTGATCGGCACCTTCTCCTCGACGGCCCCGCCGAAGGCGGCGGTGGACGCGGTGGCCCGCGTCACGGCATGGAAGCTCGGCCTCTTCGGGGCGAATCCGAAGGGGAAGACCACGCTGCGATCGGGCGGCGGAAACCGCTACAAGAAGGGCAGCTACGTCAAGCTGAACGTCATCTCGGGCCACCGCGACGGCTTCGCCACAGAATGCCCGGGCCGCCTCCTCTACAACCAGCTCCCCCCGACCCGCACGGCGTCGGCCAAGCTCCAGGGGCGGTAGCCCGCCGGGCAGCAGTGAACAGCCGCCCGGTCTGCGGGGGCGGGACCTCACTGCCGGGAAACCCCAGAATAGAGGGCCGGCTCTTCGGCCCGCGCGGACCTGCCCCCACCCCCGGCGCGGGCGCAGCCGGCCCGCCCCGTCTCCTCCTCACCCCCCGCTACCCTCGAAGCATGGCCGGCCGATTCGATCCCCCCACCCGTACCGATCTGCGGGCCGGCCGTACCCCCGTGCCGGCCGGGGACGGGGTGCGGGGCGGCGGGGGGCTTCGGCGGGGGTGGAGTGCGGGCGGGGGCGTGGAGCTGGGGCTCGTGCTGGGGCCGCTGCGGCGGGGGCCCGGGGATCCGACGTTCCGGGTGACCCCCGACGGGTCCGTCTGGCGGGGTACCCGGACGCCGCTGGGCCCCGCCACCCTGCGGGTGTCCCGTACCCCGGACGGGGCGGAGGCCGAGGCGTGGGGGCCCGGGGCCGAGTGGGTGCTCGACGGGCTGCCCGCGCTGCTCGGCGCGGACGACGACCCGGCCGCCTTCGTGCCCCGCCACCGCCTCGTGCACGCCAGCCACCGCAGCCGTCCCGGGCTGCGCCTGACCCGTACCGGGCTGGTCCTGGAGTCGCTGATCCCGACCGTGCTGGAGCAGAAGGTCACCTCCGACGAGGCGTACCGCGCCTGGCGCCGCCTGGTCCGCCGGCACGGGGAGCCGGCCCCCGGCCCGGCCGGGCGGCCGGAGCTGTACGTGATGCCCTCCGCCCGCGCCTGGGCGCTGATCCCCTCCTGGGACTGGCACCGGGCCGGGGTGGACATGAAGCGTTCCGCCACCATCGTGCGGGCCGCCCGGGTGGCGGCCCGGCTGGAGGAGGCCGCCGCCATGGAGCTGCCGCAGGCGGCCGCCCGGCTGGAGGCCGTCCCCGGGATCGGGCCGTGGACCTCCGCCGAGACCCTCCAGCGCAGCAACGGCGCGGCGGACGCCGTCACCACCGGCGACCTTCACCTCCCCGGCATCATCGGCTACGCCCTGACGGGCAACCGCGACGCCGACGACGCCGAGATGCTGGAGCTCCTCGCCCCGTACGCGGGCCAGCGCCACCGTGCGGCCCGCCTCATCCTCCTGGCCGGCCACACGCCGCCCCGTCGCGCACCCCGGATGTACCGCAACGACATCGGCCTCATCTGAGGCCCCGGAGCACCGGCCCCGGGCACCGGCCTACCGCACCTCGACGAAGTCCTCCGCCGCCCGCGCCGGCCGCTCCGCCGGTGCCCCGGCCGGGTGGCCCACCGCGACGGCGCCCATCGGGTCCCAGTGCTCCGGCAGGCCGAGGACCTTGCGCACCACGTCCCGGCAGAACATCGTCGAGGACACCCACGCCGAGCCCAGCCGCTCCCCGGCCAGCGCGACCAGGAAGTTCTGCACGCCCGCGCCCGTCGCGACGACGAACATCTCCCGCTCGGCCGCGTCCCGCCGCGCGTGCCCGTAGTCGTGCGCCCCGTCCGTGACCATGCACGGAACCACCAGGTACGGGGCGTTACGCAGCACGTCCCCGCGCCGTACCCGCTTGGCGATGGACTCCTCGGACTTGCCGTCGCGCCGCAGGTCCGCGATCCACGCGTCCCGCATCGCGTCGAGCAGCTCCCGCCGCGCCCCCGCCGACTCCAGCAGGACGAACCGCCACGGCGTGGTGTGGTGCGGCGCCGGGGCCGTCACCGCCGCCGCCACCGCGCGCCGTACCGCGCCCGGGTCGACCGGCTCGTCGGTGAAGGCGCGGACGGTGCGGCGCTGGGTGACGGCTTCGCGTACCGCCTCCGAGGTGCCCAGCCGGAACATGTCGTCGGCCGGGTCCCGGACCAGGTCACGGGCCGTGGCGGTGCCGCCCACCACATGACCGAGCCCGCGGACGACCGCCACCGGCAGCCCGGCCGCCTTGCCCTTGACCAGGTCGCCGGCGGCCGCGAGTTCGTCCGCCGTGGCCACGACCGTGGCGGTCAGCGGGTTGCCGTGGGCGTCGGTGCCGCCGCGCAGGTCGTCCAGGACCCGCACCCCGGCCGCGCCGATGGCCACGTCCGTCAGCCCGGTGCGCCAGGGCCGGCCGAAGGTGTCGGTGACCACCACGCCGACGTCGACGCCGAGCAGCTCCCGCAGCCCCGCGCGCAGGGCCGCGGCCGAGGCGTCGGGGTCCTCGGGCAGCAGCAGTACGGTGCCGGGCTCGGTGTTCGAGGCGTCCACCCCGGCGGCCGCCATGACCAGCCCCTGCCGGTTCTCGGTGATCCGCAGCGCGCCCCGGCGGGCGACGACCCTGACGGTCTCCGCGTCGATGGCCTCCTCGCGGGAGCCGGCCCGTACGATCCGCCCCTCCGCCTTCGAGACGATCTTCGAGGTGACCAGCAGGACGTCCCCGTCCCGCAGACCGGGCGCGGCGTCGGCGATCAGCCGGGCCAGGTCGTCGCCGGGCCGGACCTCGGGGATGCCGGGGAGGGCGCGCACCTCGTACGAGGGGGTGGTCACCGGGCCGCCGGTCCGGCGAGGTCGAGCGCGGCGCGGGCCATGGCGGCGGTGGCCCCGGTGTCGGTCATCATCAGCGGCACGGCCCGGCAGGGGATGCCGGCGGCGGTGACGGTGTCGACGGTGTCGGCGTCGGAGGTGTCCACGAGCCAGCCGTCGAGCAGCCCGGACCCGTAGTGCAGGGCGACGGCGGCGGCCGTGGACTCCACGCCCACCGCCGCGAGCACCTTGTCGGCCATGCCGCGCACGGGTGCCCCGCCCACGATGGGGGAGAGGCCGACGACCGGGGCGGCGGCCTGGGCCACCGCTTCGCGGATGCCGGGGACGGCGAGGATGGTGCCGATGGAGACGACGGGGTTGGACGGCGGGAAGAGGATGACGTCCGCGGCCGCGATGGCCTCCAGTACGCCGGGCGCGGGCTTGGCCTGCTCGGCGCCGACGGGGACGACGGCCTCGGCGTCGAGGGAGGCGCGCAGCTTGACCCAGTACTCCTGGAAGTGGATGACGCGGCGCTCGCCGGTCTCCGGGTCGTTGACGGCGACGTGCGTCTCGACGCGGTCGTCGGACATGGGCAGCAGACGCACGCCCGGCTGCCAGCGGTCGCAGAGGGCCTCGGTGACGGCGCTGAGCGGGTAGCCGGCGTCGATCATCTGGGTGCGGACGATGTGGGTCGCGAAGTCGCGGTCGCCGAGGCCGAACCAGGAGGGTCCGACCCCGTACGCCGCGAGTTCCTCCTTGACGGTGAAGGACTCGTCGGTGCGGCCCCAGCCCTGCTCCTCGTTGATGCCACCGCCGAGGGTGTACATCACCGTGTCCAGGTCGGGGCAGACCTTCAGCCCGAACAGGTGGATGTCGTCACCGGTGTTGCCGATGACGGTGATGTCCGCGTCGGGCACCGCCGACTTCAGTCCGCGGAGGAAACGGGCGCCGCCGATACCGCCGGCCAGAACAACAATGCGCATGGAGCGAAGTCTGTCAGGCGGTCAGGCGGGTACGTGCTCGGGGCGGGCCGGGGAGCAGTTGTGCATCGGCATCTCGGTGAGGCCGGGGAAGTAGACGTGCAGGCTGACCGCTCCTTCGAGGCTGTCGTTGACGACCTCGTGGGCGTAGCCGGGGGCGAAGACGCGCTGGCCGCCGGGGCGGTGGGTGAGCCGTCCGCGGGCGGTGTGCTCGGTGAGCTCGCCGTCGAGGACGGTCAGGACGCCGGAGGAGGCGCCGTGGTCGTGGAGGCCGCTGCCCTGGCCGGGGACCCAGCTCAGCAGCCAGACCTCGTAGCCGGGGCCGGTGCGCAGGCGGTGGTACCAGCGGGTGGTGGCGTCGTAGCGGACCAGGTGCTCCCAGGAGGCGCGGTCCTCGGCGATGGAGCGGGCGAGGCCGGCGAACTCGGCGACGGTGGCCGGGTGCTCGCGGGCGGGCTGGAGCAGGTGCTGGACGGCGAGGATGTCGCCGGCGATCTGCAGGTCGCTCTCGACGGGAGCGGGAGCGGCGGGGGCCTTGGTCACGGCGGGAGCGGCGGGGGCGGCGACGGTGGAAGCGGGAGCGCTGTTCATCGTGGGAGGTGTCCTCGACGTATGTCAGTCGTGCGGGGCGGTTGCTGCGGGGGAGTAGCCGGTGCTCGGGGGAGCCGGGGGCTCCAGGGGCATCAACAGCTGCAACAGCAACAGCGAACCTGGGCAGCGCACAGGAACCCACGAATGGGGGTCCGGGTGGCGGCTGCGGGCGCTGACATGAGGACAAGGAGACCGGGCCTGGGGCCGGACTGTCAACCCAATGTCCGGATTGGGGACAAGTTTCACCCCATCCGGTCACTGACCGCGGAGAAAGGTTTGTGCAATCAAGGCCGGGGCATGTGCCGCTGCACGCACACCGGCGATGAGTCCGCTCAAACCTGCCGATGCCAAGCCGTGACCGGAATGTGATCCGCGCCGCATCTTCGGCTGGATTGCAACCCCTCCACGGAGTGACGCGTCGGCCAGGGAGAGAGGACCTGCTCACCAGGGTGCGGTGGCTTCTGTCACGATTTTTGCCGATATGAACACTTTCTGTATACGCTTGGTTCCGCCGAGTGAATAAGGCGCCCAATAGCAGATCCCGGCTTGACTGGGCAGAAGCCACGCACTTGTAATTTCACTCGTGTCGTTACCTGGCGATCAGTAACGGCAACACCACGGGGACGCACAGACAGAGCGAGGGGCGCACATGACCGAGCTGTTTCAGGAACTGCTGGTCGAGGAGGCGGACGAGGAGCTCGGATGGCAGGAGCGCGCTCTGTGCGCCCAGACCGACCCCGAATCCTTCTTTCCCGAGAAGGGCGGCTCCACCCGCGAGGCCAAGAAGGTCTGCCTCGCCTGTGAGGTCCGCTCCGAATGCCTGGAGTACGCCCTCGCCAACGACGAGCGATTCGGCATCTGGGGCGGCCTGTCCGAAAGAGAACGCCGCCGCCTGAAGAAGGCAGCGGTCTGACGGAACCGGCGGTCCGACCGGCCGCACCGCACCGCACCGCCCGGCACCACCCCCGGTCAACCGCGCTCCGCCGAGCGCCGCGACACCACAGCAGACCCAGCAAACGGTCCGCCTCCCGCACCTTCCCCGCAGGAGGCGGACCGTCGCGTTCAGGACCTTCCCAGCAGGAGGCGGAACAGCCCCTTCCCAGCCGTTAGTGTGGGGCGCTGTCCAGCAGCCTCCGAGGGCACAGCGCCCCCGGATCCCCAGGCCGGAGGGCCCGTACCGCGATGTCCCCGCACAGCAGCTCGCCGGTCTCCCACCAGGCGGCCGCCACCCCCGAGTTCCCCCGGCACGTCGTCACCGCGGTCCTCGTCGCCCACGACGGAGCCCGCTGGCTGCCCCGGACCCTCGCCGGACTCCTGGCCCAGGAACGCCCCGCGCAGGCCCACGTCGCCGCCGACACCGGCAGCTCCGACGCCTCCGCCCGCCTCCTCGCCGAAGCCCTCGGCGACGACCGCGTCCTGCACCTCGCCCGCCGCACCGGATTCGGCGCCGCCGTCGACGAGGCCGCCCGCCACGCCGGCACCCTCACCCCCGATGACCTCCCCTACCTCAAGCGCCCCAGCGGCTGGGACCCCGTCAGCCGCACCTGGAGCGACGACGCCTACGAGCTCCCCGACCTCCCCCACGGCGAACCCGTCCAGTGGCTCTGGCTCCTCCACGACGACAGCGCCCCCGAACCCGACGCCCTCACCGAACTCCTGCGCGTCGCCGACCAGAACCCCGAAGCCGCCGTCATCGGCCCCAAGCTCCGCGGCTGGTACGACGCCAAGCAGCTCCTCGAAGCCGGCGTCAGCATCGCCCGCAGCGGCCGCCGCTGGACTGGCCTCGACCGCCGCGAACAGGACCAGGGCCAGCACGACCAGGTCCGCCCCGTCCTCGCCGTCTCCACCGCCGGCATGCTGGTACGCCGCGACGTGTACGACGCCCTCGGCGGCTTCGACCGCCGCCTGCCCCTCATGCGCGACGACGTCGACCTCTGCTGGCGCGCCCACCACGCCGGGCACACCGTCCTCGTCGCCCCCGACGCAGTTCTGCGCCACGCCGAAGCCGCCGCCCGCGAACGCCGCACCGTCGACTGCGCCGGCCGCTCCTCCGTCGACCCCCACCGCGTCGACAAGGCCGGCGCCGTCCACACCCTGCTGGCCAACACCTCCGGCCGGGCCCTGCCCTACGTACTGCTCCGCCTGGTCCTCGGCACCCTCCTGCGCACCCTCGGCTACCTCATCGGCAAGGCCCCCGGCCAGGCCGCCGCCGAGTTCACCGGCCTGCTCGCCACCCTGCTGCGCCCCGGCCGGATCCTCGCCGCCCGCGCGGCCCGCCGCCGTCATGCCACGGTGCCCGCCTCCGAGCTGCGCCCCCTCTTCCCCCCGCCCGGCGCCACCCTGCGCGCGAGCGCCGAACAGCTCGCCGCCCACCTCGGCTCCGGCAGCGACACCGACACCGCCCCCAGCGGCCGGCACGGCGGCGCCGTCGAATCCGGGCCCGGCGGCGAGGACGCCGACTACCTCGACACCGAGCAGTTCGTCCGGCTCAAGCGGATCGCCCGCAAGCCCGCCCCCGTCCTCTTCGCCCTCCTGCTGCTGGTCTCCCTCGCCGCCTGCCGCGCCCTCATCGGCGGCGGCACCCTCATGGGCGGCGCCCTGCTGCCCGCCCCCGCGAGCGCCCTCGACCTGTGGCACCGCTACACCACCGACTGGCAGCCCGCCGGCACCGGCACCACCGCCGGCGCACCGCCCTACCTCGCCGTCCTGGCCGCCCTCTCCGCCGTGCTCTTCGGCTCCACCCAGGCCGCGCTGACCCTGCTGCTCGTCTGCTCGGTCCCGCTCGCCGGCCTCACCGCCTACTTCGCCTCCCGGCCGCTGGTCACCTCCCGGCTGCTGCGGGCCTGGGCCGCCGTCGCCTACGCCTTCCTCCCCGCCGTCACCGGAGCCCTCGCCGGCGGCCGCCTGGGCACGGCCGTCCTCGCCGTCCTGCTGCCCCTGCTCGCCCGCTCGGCCGTCACCGCCTTCGGCTTCGCCGGCCGCGACACCCCCGGCACCTGGCGCGCGGTGTGGACGTACACCCTGCTGCTGACCCTGGCCACCGCCTTCACCCCCGTCGTCTGGCCGCTGGCCGCCGCCCTCGGCGCCGGCGCGGTCCTGGTACGCCGCGCGCGCTGGACGACGTACGCCCCCCGGCTGCTGGCCACCCTCGCCGTACCCCTCCTCGTGCTCGCCCCCTGGTCGCTCGGCCTGCTCGCGCACCCCGGACGCCTCCTGCGCGAGGCCGGACTCCCCTACGGCAGCGGCTCCGCCACCCCCCTCGGCCTGCTGACCGCCGACCCCGGCGGCCCCGGCACCGCCGGCGGGATGCTCCTCGCCGGCACCCTGCTCGCCGCCCTCGCCGCCCTGCTGCGCGCCGACCGCCGCCTCGCCCTGGCCACCGCCTGGACCGCCGCCCTGGCCGGGCTGCTCCTCGCCGTCCTGCTGAACCGCACCGGCTGGGCCGGCCCCGGCACCCTCCTGTACGGGCTCGCGCTGATCGCCGCCGCCCTGGTCGGCGCGGACGGCGCCAAGGAGCGCGTCGCCGCCCGCAGCTTCGGCTGGCGCCAGCCGCTGGCCGCCCTGACCGCCCTGGCCGCGGCCGCCGGCCCGCTGCTCGCCGCGGCCGTCTGGACGGTCGCCGGCGCCGACGGGCCGATCGGGCGGCGCGACCCCGTACAGGTCCCGGCCTTCGTCGCCGCCCAATCCGACGACAGCAACCGCACCCGGACCCTCGTCCTCGGCGGCGACTCGCCCGCCACCGTCTCCTACACCCTGGTCCGCGGCGGCGGCGTCGGCCTCGGCGACGCCGAGGTCCTCGACGAGGCCGGCGCCGAGCCCCGCCTCACCCGGGCCGTCTCCAGCCTGGTCTCCGGCTCCGGCGCCGACCAGTCCGAGCAGCTCGCCGCGTTCGCCGTGCGGTACGTGATGATCCCGCCGGGCGGGCCCGCCCCCCTGCGCCGGATCCTCGACGGCACCCCGGGCCTCAAGCAGCACCACCAGGAGGACGGCACCGCCGTCTGGGAGGTCCAGCGCCTGCCCGCCCGCGTCGTGATCGTCCCCGCGAAGCAGGGCCAGGCCCCCATCGCCGTCGACGCCGGGCCCGTCGAGGCCCACGCGAAGATCCCGGCGGGCGAGGAGGGCCGCGTGCTGCGCCTCGCCGACCGCGCCGACCCGGGCTGGAAGGCCACCCTCGGCGGCAAGGCCCTCACCCCCGTCACCCTCGACGGCTGGGCGCAGGGCTTCCGCCTGCCCGCGGCCGGCGGCCGGCTGGACCTCGTCCACGAGGACTCCGTGACCCGCGACGCCTGGCACGGGACGCAGGGCCTGCTCGCCCTGGTCCTGCTGGTGATGGCCCTGCCGGGCCGCCGGGCCCGCCTGGACGACGACCTCCCCGAGGAGACCGCCCCCGCCGACGGCGGTGAGCCCGGCCAGGGCCGCCGGGCCCGCCGCCTGGCCGCGCAGCCGTCCGCCGAGCCCGAGCAGGGCGCGGCGGAGGCCGTCGTCGACCCGTACGCGCAGATCCCGGCGCAGCAGGTGTACGGGGAGGAGTCGTACGCCTACCAGGAGCCCTACCCCCACGAACCGCCGTACGAGGCGCCGTACGAGACCCCCTACGAGCCGCCGTACGGGCCCGGCCCCGAGCAGCACCAGCAGCAGCCCGGCCCGCAGCAGTACCCGCACGCCCCGCAGACCCCTCAGTACCCGGAGTACGGCGCATACGGCGGCCAGTACGGCGACTACGGCACCGCCCCGCAGCAGCAGCCGTTCCCGCACCAGCCCCAGCCCCCCGCGTACGAGTACGAGCCCCAGCAGTACGACACCTACGGACAGCCCCACCCGCGTCCGGACGGGAGCCCCCAGCCGTGAAGCAGCGCGCCCCCCTGACGCTCGCGGCCGCGACGGCGGCCCTCGCCGCCTGCTGCGGCCTGGCCTTCCTCACCGCCCCGGCACCCTCCGCCGCCCCGGCCGCCGACGCCCGGCGCGCGGCCGCCGCCCGGATGCCGGTGGAGCGGTCCGTCCTGGTCTGCCCGGCCCCCAGCTCCTCGGACATCGCCGAGACCACCTACACCTCCCTCACCCCCGGCAAGGCCGCAGGCAAGGGCACGGCCCGGCTCGCCACCAAGGAGGGCAAGGCCGTCCTGGAGCCCCGGCAGCCCGGCACCCCCGTCGCCGCCACCGCCTCCGGCGCCGAGGCCCCCGCGCTGACGGGCGTCGCCGAGGGCGCCCTGGCCCCCGGCTGGACCGCCCAGCAGACCACCAAGGTGGCGGTCGGCCAGAGCCGCGGCCTGCTCGGGCTCGCCTGCACCGCGCCCGGCACCGACTTCTGGTTCCCCGGCGTCAGCACCGCCAAGGGCCGCCAGGACTACGTCCACCTCACCAACCCCGACGACACCGTCGCCGAGGTGGACATCACCCTCTACGGCCCCGACGGCCTCCTCAAGCCCAAGCCGGGCACCGCCGACCCGGTCATCACGGTCGAACCCCACTCCACCACCAAGGTGTGGCTGGCCCCCCTCGCCGCCGACGCCCAGCTCCCGGACGTCACCGCGCACGTGACGACCAGCTCCGGCCGGGTCGGCGCCTCCACGCAGGTCTCCGAGGACGGTGTCGGTTCCGACTGGCTGCCGGCCTCCGCGGGCCCGGCCGGCTCCCTGGTCCTGCCCGGTATCCCGGCCGACGCCACCTCCGTCCGGCTGGTGGCTTTCGCCCCCGGCGAGGACGACGCGGACCTGAGCGTGAAGCTGTCCGGCCCGACCGGTCCGCTCAGCCCGGCCGGCAAGGAGCAGCTGCACGTCAAGGCCGGTATGACGGCCTCCCTGGACCTCGCCGACGTCACCCGCGGCGAGCCCGGCTCCCTCCTGCTGGCCCCCGCCGACCCGAAGAAGGCCGTACCGGTGGTGGCGGCGCTGCGCGTGGTCCGCGGGACCGGCGCCAAGCAGGAGGTGGCCTTCATCCCGGCGAGCCCCCCGGCCGGGGAACGGGCCACCGTCGCCGACAACCGCCCCGACGACAAGGCGACCACCCTCACCCTCACGGCCGCCGGCGCCGACGCCAAGGTCCGCGTCACCGCCTCACCCGGCACCGAGGGCGGTCAGCCGTCCGTCCAGGAACTCACCCTCAAGGCGGGCACCACCCGCGCCCTGACCCCGCCTCCGGCCCCGGCCGGCGGCAAGGGCCCGTACGGGCTGACCGTGGAGACCCTCTCCGGCGGCCCGGTCCACGCGGCCCGCACCCTGACGCTGCCGCAGGACGGGATCCCGATGTTCACCGTCCAGACCTTCGCGGACGACCGCTCCCGGGTCTCGGTGCCGCAGGCGGTCGAGGACCCGTCGATCCTGGTCCGCTGAGCGCAACGGCCGGTCGGCGGGCTCAGTCCTGCCCGTACCGCGGGTCGACCGTCTCCGGGGAGAGCCCCAGCAGCTCGGCGACCTGCTCCACGACGATCTCGTGCACCAGCAGGGCCCGGTCGTCGCGCGTCTTCGCCCGGATCTCCACCGGCCGCCGGAACACCACGATCCGCGCCGGCCGCCCGTCGCGGGCCTCGACCAGCCCGCCCAGCGGCACCGCCTCGTCGTTCCAGCCGCCGTCGGGGCCGCCGGGCGGTCCGGGCACGTCCGCGACGACGAACTCCACCTCGTCCAGCTGGGGCCAGCGCCGCTCCAGCCGCTCCACGGAATCCCGCACGAGGTCGCCGAACAGCTCCGCCCGGCTCGCCGACAGCGGCACCTGCGGCGGGGCCAGCGGCCCGCGCATCCCCCGGCCGTGCCGGTCGCGCCGCCGGGGTCTGGGCTCCGGCGGGGCCTGCGCGTCGGGTGCGGGGCGGGGAGGAAGCGAACTGTCCGTCACCCCGGCAGGGTAGCCCGCGCACGAGGACGCGCCACGGCCTCGATCCGGTCACGACCTGGTGTCGCGCCGGTGTCACCTCCCGGACGATCCGGGCGGGAACGCGCACCATTACGGAGTCGCTGCCCCCGTTCGTCACCGTCCCGGGGAGGCGACACGGGGGAGTGGCCGGGGGGAGAGTCGTCGCGGCCCGGTCAAGAGTGCGGTACCGTCCAACGTCGTGAGCCTTGTACGTCGCTGTTCGCGCACCGCGTGCGGCCGCCCTGCCGTCGCCACACTGACGTACGTCTACGCCGACTCGACCGCAGTTCTCGGCCCGCTCGCCACCTACGCCGAACCCCACTGCTATGACCTGTGCGCCGAGCACTCCGAGCGCCTGACCGCCCCGCGCGGCTGGGAGGTCGTCCGCCTGGCGGACGCGTCCGGCCCGTCCGCCCGCAGCGGCGACGACCTCGAAGCGCTGGCCAACGCTGTCCGCGAGGCGGCCCGTCCGCCCGAGCGCGCGGCCGAGGCCGGAGGGTCCGCCGGGGGCCGCCCGACGACGGGCGAGACGCGTCGCGGACACCTGCGCGTGCTGCGCTCGCCGGACTCCTGACATCCAGATCGTCTGAAAAGCCACTCTCCGTACAAGGTAGGTTTGCCCCACCGCACGGAACCTTCAGGAGGGCAGGCAGTGGCCGCAGATCTTTCGAACATCGTCAAGGCATACGACGTCCGCGGCGTCGTACCGGACGAGTGGGACGAGTCGCTGGCCGAACTGTTCGGCGCGGCCTTCGTCCAGGTCACCGGTGCGAGCGCCATCGTCGTCGGCCACGACATGCGGCCCTCCTCGCCCGCCCTGTCCGCCGCCTTCGCCCGGGGCGCGACCGCCCGTGGCGTGGACGTCACCCTCATCGGGCTGTGCTCCACCGACCAGCTGTACTACGCCTCCGGCATCCTGGACCTGCCCGGCGCCATGTTCACGGCCTCCCACAACCCGGCCCAGTACAACGGCATCAAGATGTGCCGCGCCGGCGCCGCCCCGGTCGGCCAGGACACCGGCCTGGCCACCATCCGCGAGCTCGCCGAGAAGTGGACCGACGAGGGCGCCCCGGAGATCCCCGCCGGCACCGTCCCCGGCACCGTCACGGAGCTCGACAGCCTCCCCGGCTACGCCGAGCACCTGAAGTCCCTGGTGGACCTGAGCGCGATCCGCCCGCTGAAGGTCGTGGTCGACGCCGGCAACGGCATGGGCGGCCACACCGTGCCCACCGTCTTCGCGGGCCTGCCGCTGGACCTCGTCCCGATGTACTTCGAGCTGGACGGCACCTTCCCGAACCACGAGGCCAACCCCCTCGACCCGAAGAACATCGTGGACCTCCAGGCCCGGGTGAAGGCGGAGGGCGCCGACCTCGGCCTCGCCTTCGACGGTGACGCCGACCGCTGCTTCGTCGTGGACGAGCGCGGCGAGGGCGTCTCCCCGTCCGCCATCACCGCCCTGGTCGCGGCCCGCGAGCTGGCCCGCAACGGCGGCACCGGCACGGTCATCCACAACCTGATCACCTCCTGGTCCGTCCCGGAGGTCGTCCGCGAGAACGGCGGCACGCCCGTCCGCACCCGCGTGGGCCACTCCTTCATCAAGGCCGAGATGGCCGCCTCCGGCGCGATCTTCGGCGGCGAGCACTCCGCGCACTACTACTTCAAGGACTTCTGGAACGCGGACACCGGCATGCTGGCCGCGCTCCACGTCCTCGCCGCCCTCGGCGGCCAGGAGGGCACCCTCTCCGACCTGGTCTCCTCCTACGACCGCTACACCGGCTCCGGCGAGATCAACTCCACCGTCGCCGACCAGGCCGGCCGCACCGCCGAGGTCAAGGCCGCCTTCGCGGGCCAGGAGGGCGTCACCTTCGACGAGCTGGACGGCCTGACCGTTTCCGCCGCCGACTGGTGGTTCAACCTCCGCCCCTCGAACACCGAGCCGCTCCTGCGCCTCAACGTCGAGGCCCGCGACGAGGCCACCCTGACCAGGATCCGCGACGAGGTCCTCACCCTCGTCCGCGCCTGACCCGCCCCTGATCGCAGCCTCGCCTGGGGGCGCCTCCCAGCGGTAGCTGGGGGAGTTCGAGGCGCGGGGCGCCGGGGGCAGAGCCCCGGAACGCACCCGCGCCTCGAACGCCATCGGCACCCCCGACGTCCCGGCCCCCCGCGCGGAGCAAGCGGTACGCTGACCTCGCCCGATCCGCACCCCCCCGATCCACCCCCGAAGGGACACCGCCTCATGCCGCTCGAAGCCGGCCTGCTGGAGATCCTCGCCTGCCCCGCCTGCCACGCCCCCTTCCAGGACAACTCGGCGGACGAGACCACCCCCGAGCTGGTCTGCACCGGCCAGGACTGCGGCCTCGCCTACCCGGTGCGCGACGGCATCCCGGTCCTCCTCGTCGACGAGGCCCGCCGCCCCGCCTGACCCGGCCCCGCGGCCACCCGCTCGACCAGCCTGGATCCGTCAACACCGCCGGAGGCCCCCCATGCTCGACGAGTCACTCCTCGACGCACCGGACGATCTCGCCCGCGCCGACCACCGCGGCCTGCTCCGCGGCGCCGCCGAGGCCGGGGCCACCGTGCGCACCGCCGCCCGGCACGCCGCCGAGGCGGGCCTCGGGGACCTGCACCCCGACGGGCGCCCCCGCGCCGTGCTCATCGCCGGCTCCGGCACCGCCGCCACCGGCGTCGCCGATCTCCTCGGCGCCCTCGCCGGAGCCACCGCCCCGGTCACCCGGCTGCACCCGACCGGCGTCGCGCCCGCCGCCGGAGCGCTGCGCTGGACCCTGCCCGGCTGGGCGGGCCCCGTGGACCTGCTGCTCATCGCCACCATCGACGGCAGCGAGCCCGGCCTCGGCCTCCTGGCCGAACAGGCGTACCGGCGCGGCTGCACGGTCGTCGCCGTCGCCCCCGAGCGCTCACCGCTCAGCGAGACCGTCGACGGAGCCCACGGACTCCTCGTACCGATGGCCAAGGCCCCGTACCAGGAGTACGACGAATCGGCCGCCGCCGGACCCGGCGCCCTGTGGGCCCTGCTCACCCCGCTGCTGGTGCTCCTCGACAAGGTCGGCCTGATCACCGCCGACCCCGACACCCTCCAGCGCGTGGCCGACCGCCTCGACCGCACCGCCGAACGCTGCGGCCCGGCCATCGCCACGTACTCCAACCCGGCCAAGACCCTCGCCGCCGAGCTCGCCGACTGCCTCCCCCTCGTCTGGAGCGAGGGCAGCGGCGCCGGACCGGTCGGCCGCCGCTTCGCCGCGACCCTGGCCGAGCTCGCCGGCCGCCCCGCGCTCGCCGCCGGCCTCCCCGAGGCACTGCCCGCGCACGGGGCCCTGCTGACGGGGGCCTTCGCCGGCGGAGCCGCCCCCGACGACTTCTTCCGCGACCGCGTCGAGGAGGCCCAGGCCCTGCGCGCCCGCGTCGTCCTGCTGCGCGACCGGCCCGCCGGCGGACTCACCGCCGCACCGGCCGCGCGCGAGCTCGCCCTCGGCAACGACACCGCCGTCAGCGAGCTCGAACCGGAGGAGGGCAGCGACCTGGAACAGCTCGCCGAACTCCTCGCCGTCACCGACTTCGCCAGCGCCTACCTGGCGCTCGCGGCACGGGGACACAGCTGAGGCACACACCCGTGCCCGCACCGCACCAGATCCAGGAAGAACCACGATGGACCGCCTCACGAACACGATCCGCCCCTACGCGTGGGGATCCACCACCCTGATCCCGGCCCTCCTGGGGGCCGAGCCCACCGGTGAACCCCAGGCCGAGATGTGGATGGGCGCCCACCCCGGCGCCCCCTCCCGCCTCGACCGCGGAGCCGGCGAGACCACCCTGGCGGCCGTCATCGCCGCGGACCCCGAGGGCGAGCTCGGCGCGGCCACCGTCGCCAAGTTCGGCCCCGGCCTGCCGTTCCTCCTCAAGCTCCTCGCCGCGGGCGCCCCG
The DNA here is from genome assembly GCF_040636215.1 of Streptomyces sp. NPDC006687. Classification (NCBI taxonomy): domain Bacteria; kingdom Bacillati; phylum Actinomycetota; class Actinomycetes; order Kitasatosporales; family Streptomycetaceae; genus Streptomyces; species Streptomyces sp. NPDC006687. The sequence continues at coordinate 212,294 of NZ_JBEYJJ010000011.1, forward strand.
CTCTCCCTCCAGGTCCACCCCGACCTGGCCCAGGCCCAGGAGGGCTTCGCCGACGAGGAGCGCCGCGGCGTTCCCCTCGACGCGCCCCACCGCAACTACAAGGACGCCAACCACAAGCCCGAGATGATCTGCGCGCTCACCTCCTTCGACGGGCTGTGCGGCTTCCGCCCGCCGCTGGAGGCGGCCGCGCTCCTCGAAGGTCTCGGCGTCGACTCCCTCAAGCCGTACGCGGACCTGCTGCGCGCCCACCCCGAGGACGCGGCCCTGCGCGAGGTCCTCACCGCCGTCCTCACCGCCGACCGCGCGGAGATGGCCCACACCGTCGCCGAGACCGCGGCCGCCGCCGAACGCCTCGGCGGCCCGTACACCCCGTACGCCACGCTCGTCCACGAGTTCCCCGGCGACCCCGGCGTGATCGCGGCCATGCTCCTCAACCACGTACGGCTCCAGCCCGGCGAAGCCATGTTCCTGGGCGCCGGCGTCCCGCACGCCTACCTCGACGGCCTCGGCGTCGAACTCCTCGCCAACTCCGACAACGTGCTGCGCGCCGGGCTCACCCCCAAGCACGTCGACGTCCCCGAACTGCTGAAGGTCGCCGTCTTCGAGCCCAGCGCCCCCGGCATCCTGCGCCCCGAGGGCGACGGCGAGGAGGTCTACGAGGCCCCCATCGACGAGTTCCGCCTCTCCCGCTTCGTCCTGGCCCCCGGCGGCGCCCCCCGCCCCCTGCCGGACACCGCCCCGCAGATCCTGCTCTGCACCGCCGGCGCGCCCCGGGCCGGCGAACTGGCCCTCGCCCCCGGCGAGTCGGTATTCGTCCCCGCAGGCGAAAAGGTCGAACTGTCCGGATCCGGCACGGTCTTCCGTGCCACCGTGGTCCTCTGACGTGACGTCGGCCGAACGGCCGGCTGCAACAATGTGCGGCCGTAGCCAGTGGCCAGGAAAGGACACCCAGCACCCATGAGCGCGTCGGGCGGCACCAAGGCGATCGTGGCGGCACTCGCCGCCAACCTGGCCATCGCGGTGGCCAAGTTCGTGGCCTTCCTCTTCAGCGGCTCCTCCTCGATGCTCGCCGAGAGCGTCCACTCGGTCGCCGACTCCGGCAACCAGGGCCTGCTCCTCCTCGGCGGCAAGAAGGCCCAGCGCGAGGCCACCCCGCAACACCCCTTCGGGTACGGGCGCGAGCGCTACATCTACGCCTTCCTCGTCTCCATCGTGCTCTTCACCGTCGGCGGCATGTTCGCCCTCTACGAGGGCTACGAGAAGATCCACGACCCGCACCCCATCGAGTCCTGGTACTGGCCCGTCGGCGTCCTGGTCTTCGCGGTCATCGCCGAGGGCTACTCCTTCCGCACGGCCATCAAGGAGTCGAACGAGACCCGCGGCAGCCAGTCCTGGCGCCAGTTCGTCAAGAGCGCCAAGGCCCCCGAACTGCCCGTGGTCCTGCTGGAGGACCTCGGCGCGCTCGTCGGCCTGGTCCTCGCCCTGCTCGGCGTCGGCCTCGCCCTGCTCACCGGCGACGGCGTGTGGGACGGCGTCGGCACCCTCTGCATCGGCGCCCTGCTGATCGCCATCGCCGTCATCCTCGCCCTGGAGACCAAGTCCCTGCTGCTCGGCGAGTCCGCGGGCACGGCCGAGGTCGAGAAGATCAAGGCCGCCCTCGTCGACGGGGACACCGTCACCCGTGTGATCCACATGCGCACCCTGCACCTCGGCCCCGAGGAACTGCTGGTCGCCGCCAAGATCGCCGTCCGGCACGACGAGACCGCGACCGAGGTGGCCAACGCCATCAACGCCGCCGAGGCCCGTATCCGCGCGTCCGTCCCGATCGCCCGCGTGATCTACCTGGAGCCGGACATCTTCCACCCCGAGGCCGCCCGCCCCGACCCCCGCTGACCGTCCGCACCGCCGCCGCGCACACGAAGGCCCCCGCAGCTCGCACCGAGCCGCGGGGGCCTTCACCCGTACGAGGGGACGCTACGAGGGCACGTCCGCGCGCTCCCCGGCCCCCGCCGGAACGGAGACGGGGACGGAGACGGGAACGGCGGCGGAAGCCGAGGCGGAGGCGGGACCGGAGGCGGCCGCCCGCGCCGCCCGCCCGGCCCGCCGGGACATCAGCGCCAGCACCGCGCCCGCCACCAGCAACAGCCCACCGGCCAGCTGACCCCACACCGCCAGCTTCGCCATCGGGTACGTCACCACCTTCGCGACGACCCGGTCGGCCGGCACCGGCCCGTTGTTCGCGTACTGCGAGCCGTCCGAGTTCATCCGGTTGTCCCCCATGAGGAACAGGTACCCCTTGGGCACCTTCACGTCGAAGGCCACCGCCGACGGGTTCTTCCACTGCTCCAGGTACGGCTCGTCCAGCGGCTCACCGTTGAGCACCAGCCGGTACTGGCCGGCGGTCTTGCTGCTCGGCCTGTACCGGATGCGGTCACCGCCCACGGCGATGACGCGGTTCATCTGGGTCTTGGCCAGGGACCACGGAACGGGGGAGAGGACGATGTCCCCCCGGTGCACCTTCCCCGGCGACACCGGCTCCAGGTAGATGCCCTCCCCGTCGGTGTAGGTCGGCGCCATCTGCCAGCCGGCCGCCCTGCCCTCCGAGTAGCGCGACGGGGGGTCCACGGCCTTCGCCACCGTCACCCCGGCGAGGACGGCCGCTCCGAGCACCAGGAGGACGATCGCCGCGACCCCCCGCCCGCGTCCCGGCCTGTGTGTCATTTCGTCCCTTCCGATGTACCTGTCCAGGCATCGTAGGGCGACGCCGACGCCCCGAACGCCGTCGGGGCCCTGGTGCGCCCGGGTCGCGGATACCGATTCGGACACCGCGGGCACGCCCCCGGACCCCGTACCGGAGCGGCACCGCCCGGTGTAGATTCGTCCTCAGTGTCAGGCGTCGCCGCTGATGGCGGTCGGGCGGTCCTCGTGACCGGCCGAGGGGAGAGAGGGCCCCGCGGCGGACTGTGCTCGGCGCACCGGCCTGCCCGTGCGCGGCTCAGCCGTACCCACCTCTCGACCCATGAGGAGCAGCACCCATGGACTTCAAGGTCGCCGACCTTTCCCTTGCCGCTTTCGGCCGCAAGGAGATCACCCTGGCCGAGCACGAGATGCCGGGCCTGATGTCGATCCGCCGGGAGTACGCCGAGGCGCAGCCCCTGGCCGGCGCCCGTATCACCGGCTCCCTGCACATGACCGTGCAGACCGCCGTCCTCATCGAGACCCTGGTCGCGCTCGGTGCCGACGTCCGCTGGGCCTCCTGCAACATCTTCTCCACCCAGGACCACGCGGCCGCCGCCATCGCCGTCGGCCCGAACGGCACCCCGGAGAACCCGCAGGGCGTCCCCGTCTTCGCCTGGAAGGGCGAGACGCTGGAGGAGTACTGGTGGTGCACGGAGCAGGCGCTGACCTGGCCGAACACCCCCACCGGCGGCCCGAACATGATCCTGGACGACGGCGGTGACGCCACCCTCCTCGTCCACAAGGGCGTCGAGTTCGAGAAGGCCGGCGCGGCCCCGGACCCGTCCACCGCGGACTCCGAGGAGTACGCCCACATCCTCACCCTGCTGAACCGCACCCTCGGCGAGAACCCGCAGAAGTGGACGCAGCTCGCGTCCGAGATCCGCGGCGTGACGGAGGAGACCACCACCGGTGTCCACCGCCTCTACGAGATGATGGCCGAGGGGACCCTGCTCTTCCCGGCGATCAACGTGAACGACGCGGTGACGAAGTCGAAGTTCGACAACAAGTACGGCTGCCGGCACTCGCTGATCGACGGCATCAACCGTGCCACCGATGTCCTGATCGGCGGCAAGGTCGCGGTCGTCTGCGGTTACGGCGACGTCGGCAAGGGCTGTGCGGAGTCGCTGCGCGGTCAGGG